>CAZLGJ010000054.1:0-17624 GCA_964559075.1 uncultured Glaciecola sp. | reverse complement strand
GATATGTTATTTGTGAGCAAAGGCTATTCGCGCATTTGGGGCGCACCTGTGGAGTCGTTGTATCGCAATCCCAAAAGTTTCATTGAGTATATTCACGATGAAGACAAAGCGGCCGTGCTGCGTGAGATCGAATCCCACAAAACCGGCAAATGGGATATCGAATACCGTATTGTCAACGATGCTGGGGAAACCTACTACATGCATGACGTGGGTCATCCTATCCATGATGAGTTTGGTGAATTACAATGTGTTGTATGTACCGCCTTTGACCGTTCTCGCGATAAGCGCAAGGAGCAAGAGCTAGCAAAAGCCTATACGCGTTTGATCCAAACCAACGAGCGCCTCAACGAGCTGGCAATCACCGATTATTTGACGGGGGTCAAAAATCGACGCGCAATCGAATCGCTCCTCAATGACGAAATTAAGCTGTTTCAACGCAACGAGGTCAATGCGGTACTGATGATGTTTGATTTGGATAATTTTAAATACGTCAATGACGAGTACGGGCACGGTGCCGGTGATAAGGTGCTGATCAAATTTGCCCACACCCTGTTTGATAATATGCGCGAGACCGATGAAGTGGGACGCTTAGGAGGCGATGAATTTGTGCTTTTATTGCGCAACTCAGATGAGCGCGAAGCAAAGCGGTTTTTGGATCGTCTTATCAGTGCAGACCTGCATATCGATGTGGGAGTAGATAGACCCATTCCTATTAATTTTAGTGCCGGGGTGGTGCAGCTCGAAGAGCGATTTTATACCGCTCGAGACTGGCTGATTGAAGCCGACGTGCGCATGTACGCCGACAAAACCGACTAACTTTTTTACTGCTGCTGTTGAGCGTGCCACAGCCCTGCATAGACCCCTTGTCGTGCTAGCAACGCATCGTGAGTGCCTTGCTCTACCAGCTTGCCTTGTGCCAACACAATAATATTGTCAGCGTCTTTAATGGTCGATAAACGATGCGCAATCACCACGCTGGTATGCGCTTTTGCTAGCGCATTCATAGCAGTCAAAATTCCTTGTTCAGACTGACTATCCAGTGAGGAGGTCGCCTCATCAAAGATCACGATGGGCGGATTTTTGAGTATGGTTCGCGCGATGGCCACGCGCTGTTTTTCACCGCCTGAAAGTTTTAGCCCACGCTCGCCAACTTGAGTGTCCAGTCCTTTGGGCAGATGTTCAATAAAGCTTTTTAGTTGAGCCATGGTTATGGCTTGCTGCACATCTTCTTCGCTGGCATCAGTCCGTCCATAGCGAATGTTGTTGCCTAAGGTATCATTAAATAACACGGTATCTTGTGGCACCATGCCCAGTTGAGTGCGCAAGGATAGCTGGCTAACCTGGGCGATGTTTTGCCCGTCGATAATGATCTCCCCTGAGCTGGGATCATAAAAGCGCATTAAGAGTTTGGCGAGGGTGGACTTACCACTGCCACTAGCGCCGACTATGGCGACCTTGCTACCCGGTGCCACGCTAAAGCTGATATCTTGCAGTATCGGTCGTTCTGGTTGATAGGCAAATGAGACGTGTTCAAAAGTGATCGCGCCGGTAATTGCGGGTAACTGTGCTGCGTTTGGCGGATCTTGCACTGTGGAGGGGGTTTTTAGCAGGCTAAATAAGTTCTCGATATTGGCCAGTGCGCCTCTGATCTCCCGATACACAAAGCCTAAAAAATTAAGCGGCATAAAAATCTGCATGGTAAAGGCGTTGATCAGCACAAAATCACCAATAGTCATGGTGCCGGCCTGCACTTCCAATGCCGCCAGTACCATCATACTGGTCATCGCAGCAGCTATGATAAATGCTTGACCACCGTTTAGGGCAAACAAAGAGAGGCGGTTTTTGCGTCTGGCTTGCTCCCAGTTTGCCAAGTTATCGTCATACAGCTGCGCTTCAAAGCGCTCATTATTAAAATATTTGACGGTTTCGTAGTTGAGCAAACTGTCGATAGCCCGAGTGTTAGTAGTGTTATCTGCCTGATTGACTTCCCGCACGTACTGGGTGCGCCAATCTGTCGCCTTCATCGAAAAATACACATAGCTGACGACGGCAACTAGGATGATCCCCGCAAATGTCAAACCATAGTTGATAAATAAAATGGTGATCACAAAGCCGATTTCGAGCAAAGTGGGCCCAATGTTAAACACCATAAAGCGCATCAAAAAGCTAATGCCGTTGGTACCGCGATCGATATCACGCGACAGGCCACCAGTTTGACGGTTGAGGTGAAACGCCAAGTCCAGCGCATGCAAATGCTCAAACACTTCCAAACCCAAACGGCGCATGGCGCGCTCAGTTACTCGTCCAAATAAGGTATCGCGCACCTCACCAAGCAGCACATTGAGTAAGCGAAATCCACCATAGGCAATTACTAGCGCAATTGGCCCTAAGAGTAACGGCGTGATGGTGCTCTCATCGTTGAGGCTATCGACGCTGTATTTTAAAACAAACGGCAGGGCCACGCTGGCCAGCTTGGCAGCAACCAAACACAGTAGCGCTAGGGTAACTCGCTGTTTAAATTCGCCGAGATAAGGCAGGAGCTTGTAAAACACGCGCCATGAAACCGTCTGGTCCGATGGCGTATCAAATCGCATTCCGCGCATAGTTATGTTTGTTTTTTGAAGTGATATGTCTATTAAACATGGAATTAGCAAAAAATGCATTAACTTTGTTTGATTGAATTAGATTTATCTAATATATTTAGCGTATGGATTTGATAGTGAAAAGTTGACGATATGGCCGATGCTATGAACATAAAACAATTACAAGACAGTGCAGAACAAGCAGAAGTTTTGCTAAAGTCACTAGCAAATAGGCATAGATTGATGATTTTGTGCGCTTTGCAAGAACAAGCTCACGATGTGTCGAGCTTGGTAGAGCTTGTTGGTTTGTCACAGTCTGCCCTATCACAACATTTAAAAATATTAAGAGAATCTAATATAGTGGTGGCGGAAAAGCACGGTGTTAATGTGTTTTATCGCATCAGCGATCCCGTGGTGAGCGCGATTTTGGCGACCTTGTACTTAGCATATTGTCACCCTAAGCATTAACAATTTCTTTATTCATTTTATTTGGAGTAAAAACATGGCTATTCAACAAATCACATCAGTACAAGCACATGATTTATTAACCGGTGAAAGCGCGATCCTAGTTGATGTGCGCGAACCTGCTGAGCACCGCCAGTGTCATATTGCCAGTGCCCATTTGGTGCCGTTAAGTGCGCTGAATTTTGACCCCTCGCTAGCCGCAGGCAAAAGCGTAATAGTGCATTGCCAACAGCTTAGCAAAACTCACCCTGAGCTGACGTTTTTGAATGTCGAAGGCGGGATTGAAGCGTGGCAAGCAGCTGGTTTGACGGTACAACAAGGTCAATCCAAGGTGTTGCCGCTGGACCGCCAAGTGCAGCTTACTGTCGGCACCGGGATCGTGGCGGGTGTGGTGTTATCTCAGACGGTGGCGCCAGAGTGGGTGTGGTTAGCGGGCTTTTTTGGGGCTGGGTTGTTGTTTGCGGGGGCAACGGGTTTTTGTGGCTTGGCGCGAGTGCTGGCCATGATGCCGTGGAATCGATAAGGGGGGACGCAGTAGAAAAGCGCAATAATAGAACAGCGTAATAGCATCACTGATCAAAAGTAATAACTTAGTTGTTACTTTTGTGGTTTGTGCTAAGCTAGAATTGTCATTGTTCAATATCAGTGACCGATATCAATGAAGGCTACCGTTATGCAGACAACAATTAGAAAATTTGGTAATTCCAAAGGTGCGATCATACCCGCGCGCTTGCTCAAGTCAGTTGGTTTAGATGTGAACGACAAGCTTCATATTAGTGTGGAAGATGGGCGGATTATTATTGAGCCACTGGTCAAAAAAAACTATTCACTCAATGCTCTATTAGATGACTGTCGTGCAGTTGATATGTCTTTAACGGATGATGAAAAGGTTTGGTTGCGATCCGACGGTGTCGGCAATGAGGTTGTTTAAATGCAATCCGAGTACATTCCGGAGCGTGGGGATATCGTTTTTACTGATTTTGACCCTTCAGCAGGACATGAACAGGCGCACCAAAGGCCAGCTCTCGTGCTATCACCCAAGGCGTTTAATCAGCAGATTAAATTAGCATTGGTTGCGCCAATTACCTCAACTGTGAGAGGCCATGGCTTTGAAGTTTCTTTAACTCAACCAATGCAGACAACAGGAGTCGTGCTTTGTCATCAGGTCAAAACGATTGATTATAAATGGCGAGGCGTCAGGTTTATCGAACGCGCTACTGACACCGTGACGTATGATGTGCTTGCTCGTGTGTCCGCTATCTTGTCATAATGGCGTTATAGTTGCTCCCTCAAAAACAATAACAACGATATAACAAAATGACCTTATCTGATTTTTTGCTCGAATTTGCTTACCCATTGACTCTGACAGGCGTGTTTGTCGCTGGAGTTGTGGTCTCGTGGCTGGTGACTTTTTTGGTGTTGCGGGCAAGAGTCTCGGAAATGCACGTCAATAACAGCCATTTATTGTCGCGTTTGGATGAGGTCAAAGCAGAAGCGCTGGCGCATTCTCAGCAAGCCACCCGCAAGCAAGAAGAACTGGCACGCCTTCAGGCCAGCTATGCGTCTTTACAAGCGGCATCAGCGCAAAAAGCCCAAGGCATGCAGGAGCAGCTTGAACTGTTGCAAGAAAACAAAGCGGTCCTGCTAAAAGAGTTTGAAGCACTTTCGCACAAAATCCTAGATGAAAAAGCCCGCTCGTTCAAACAAACCAACGCAGAATCGATTAACCATCTGTTAGCGCCGGTACAAAAAGAGCTCGGTGAATTCAAGCAGCGCGTGGATACCGTGCACAGCGAAGATATTAAACAGCGCGCGGAGCTCAAGGCGGAGCTCAAGCAGCTGCAGTCATTGAATGTGGCGATTACGGAGCAAGCCGACAAGCTAACCAATGCCTTAGCGGGCAACAAAAAAATGCAGGGCGGCTGGGGAGAGATGATCCTTGAGTCGGTGCTGGACAAAGCGGGCTTACGTCTCGGCCATGATTATCAGCGCGAGGTGGCTTTATCAGGCGTGACGCTGGCGGGCGAAGCTGGCAAGTTCCGTCCCGATGCCGTGGTGTATCTGCCGCACAACAAACATTTGGTCATTGATGCCAAAACTTCCTTCAACGCCTATCAAATTTATGTCAACAGTGAAAATGAACTGGAGCGTCAGCAGGCGTTAAAAGCCCATGTTGAGGCTATTCGCGCACGGCTCAATGAGCTGGCGGACAAAACCTATTTTCGCCTAGAGGGGCTAAACTCGCCAGAGGTAGTGATCATGTTTATTCCCATTGAGTCTGCCTATGTCGAGGCGCTCAAAGCCGATGAGCAGTTATTTGTAGGGGCGCTGGAGCGCAATGTCTTGATTGCCACGCCGACCACGCTTTTGACGTCGCTGAATATCGTCAAACAGCTGTGGCGCTTTGAGGATCAAAACAAACACGCGCTAGAGCTCGCCAGTCGCGCCGAGAAGCTGTACGCCAAGCTAGTGAGCTTTGTCGAGTCGATGCAAAAGGTCGGGCGACAAATTGACACGGCCAAAGACACCTACGATAAGGCGTTTGCGCAGCTGTATACCGGTCGGGGAAATTTGATTAAACAGGTGGCTGAGTTTAAAGATCTTGGGGTTGCGGTCCAAAAAGAACTACCTGAACAGCTAGCAGAACAAGCGCGTTTGGAGCTGCCGAATGTGAAGGGGGCTTTAGATGAATCCGCAGATGAGGCCGAAAATGAGGCCGCTAATGAGGCCGAGCCTGATTTATATTCCTCTAACAATCCGCCTAACAACCCTTCGGAAAAAACCGCATGAATGAAGCTGAATTTCAGTGGCGCTGTCCCGCCTGTGGGGAAGCCTTAGTGTTGCAAGATAAAACATGGGCATGTGTCAACGGGCATCGTTTCGACCGTGCCAAAGAAGGCTATGTAAATCTACTTTTAGCGCAGCACAGAAACAGCAAGCAGCCAGGGGATGATAAGCAGATGGTACTAGCGCGCCGGACCTTTTTGTCCCAAGGTCACTATGCACCGCTGGCGCAGGCGCTGTCCGAGCTTATTGTTAAGCATATGGCTCAGGACAATGAGCAGTTATCGTTATTCGATGCCGGTTGTGGGGAAGGGTATTATCTCGATGCGATTTTAGCTAGCTTACCTGGTATCAATGGCTTAGCAGGGCAAGATAAGCAGCTTGCTGAGATGGTGTCAGTGGCGGGTGTGGATATTTCTAAAGCTGCTGTTGGCAAGGCGGCGAAGCGGATGCCGCAGGGGCAATTTGCGGTGGGCAGTACCTTTGCACTGCCGCTGTTTGATGACTCGCAGGATGCGGTGATTCAAGTGTTTGCACCGAGCGACCCGCAGGAGATCGCGCGCGTGCTCAAATCAGACGGGGTGTGGATCACGGTAGATCCTGCGCCGCGGCATTTATTTGAGCTCAAAGCCTGTGTTTATGATGCGCCGCAAGAGCACGTAATAGTGACGACAGTGCCTAATGGCTTTAGCTTGGTGGAACAAGCTCAGCTAACATTTACCATGGATTTAACTCAGCACAACGCAGCGGCAGAAGCGCTGCTGATGATGACACCCTTTTACTGGCGGATCAGCGAGGACAAAAAAGCGCGCTTGCCTGAGCAGGTGAATGTGGTTACTGCCGATTTTGCGATTAAGGTGATGCGAATAGAATCAGCTTGATAACGTTATCGTTTAGCTTATTTTTTTGTGTTGATATAACACATTTTTTGTTTATTCTATAATATGTGTCAATATAACCACATTATAGGGTGGTTATGAGCAGAAAAACAATTGGCAATCAGCTTAAAATAGCCCGAAAAAATCAAAAATTAAGCCAAGCTGATGTAGCGCAGAAGTTGTGCGTTGATCGGGCTCAAATTTCGCGGATTGAAAGTGGACGGCACCTTGGTTCACTGCAATTATTTGAACGTTATTTAACGCTGATGGGGTTTGAATTAGTAGCCAACCCTTTTGGTTCGCGGCCAACGTTAGATGAGTTAGATGACCTGTACGGTGACGACTGAATCTTACCTATCACAGCTCCCACAAAAAATTTCGAGAACTTGATGTTAGTGTCAATTCACATGCGGTTGGTATTTTAAACAAAGCGTCGCAGTTTTCATTTACCGCGATAACACTATCTTAATGTCAATAACATGGCTTACTATGACGAGCAGCTATAGTGCGACACCCCGCCCTTAAAGCGAAACTCGTCGGGGGTTTTGCCAACATTTTGTGTGGCAAGCTTACTTGCCTCATCCGTGCCGTCTCGAAGAACCTCATAGGGCGAGCGCAATAGCTGATGCAGCTCGTGCACTCTCGCATAATCCCCTTGCGCAGCCGCTTCATAAGCGGGTACTACTTGGTATTCTCGCCAAATATGCAACGGGTTAATCGCCTGCATTTGCTCAGTGATTGTTGCTGCACTCGTATCTGTACTGGTGCGACTATCAATCAAGCCTCGCCACTGTGCAAACCAAGCCTGCCATGCGCTCATGGCTTTGTCTGAAGGCGGTGCATAAAAGGCATCCGTAAGTGCAGTAAAGTCGTCCGGCAGATCCGATAACAACCGAAACAACAGGGTGTAGTCAACCTGCGACTGACTCATCACGGTAAGAAGCGCGATGCCAAAATCAGTTTCGATGGTGCTTAAGCCTAGCTTTTGTGCCCACATCGTATCTAGTGAAGCCTGCATGGCATCGCCAAAATCATTGCAGATATCTTGCAGGGCTTGAATATCTTTGTCTTTGGTCGCCTGAGTCTTCGCCTCGTTAAGCGCTAGCAGGGGCGCCAGTGCCTGACACAAGGTAACAAAATTTTTGTGCGCGGCTAATGGCTGGTTGAGAAACGCAAAATGCTCACCGCCGCCGGTCCACGGCTGGTAATAAGGCGCAAAACAATCGACAAAGCCAAATGGGCCATAATCGAGCGTAAAACCGCCTAACGCACAATTGTCACTGTTGAAGTTACCTTGACAAAAGCCCACCCGGATCCACTGCGTGACCATGTGTATGAGTCGGGTGCGATACGCACTGGCAAGTGCCAGCACCTGTTGATTAAACGGGCTGGCTCGGTCAATCTCCTGCGCGTACTCTCTAGCGATCACGTGCTCGACCAGCATCTGCAGCTCCGTCAGTGCCTCCGGATTATTTCCGCCTCGGGCGCGCCGGGCAAACAGCTCTACTTGGCCAATGCGCAAAAATGACGGAGCGACCCGAGTTGAGATCGCCACTGGATTAGCTACCGTGGTATCGGGTTCAAAGTTGGTGGAGCCTGATTCGTACCACGGTCTGTGCACGGTTTCTGTTAGCGAGGTGAACAAACACAACGAACGCGAGGTCGGCACGCCGAGCGCATGCATGTGCTCTTGAGCCAAAAACTCACGAATACTGGAGCGCAACACAGCCCGGCCATCACCGCCACGGCAGTATGGCGTGCGCCCTGCGCCTTTGAGCTGAAACTCCCAGTGCTGTTGACTGGGGGAGTTGTACTCAAAAATCGACAGCGCTCGACCATCGCCATAGCCGTTTCCGGTACCAAACGGGCACTGCTGTTGATACTCAGTGCCAAAAATCGACAGCGCATAGCCAGTCGCCCAGCCAAGTGAACGCATGGGGGAGGGCACAGTGCTAAGATCACCGCTAAAAATCAGTTTGAAATTGTCATCCAAGGCAAGCGTATCGTCCCAGCCTAGCTCGTTAAACAAGCCCTGGCTGTGCGCGATGTACTGCGCATCAGGCAGCGGTGTGGGCGCAACCGGCACATAATGACCGCTGAAGACCTGGCGCGGAGAGTGATCCGCACCATCAGCGCCTCCGTGCTCCAGCGCTTGCGGATCAGGATTGAGCGCATCGAGTAGGGAATACTCAATGCGCTCGGCAAGTTCACGGATAGACGTAACAGTCTCAGACATATTTTGATACCTATTAAGATTAAGAACGCTTATCCAAAATCGCCTCAATCTCATCCATCACGCGCTCCATCCGGTCAATGACCGCATTATAAGGCGCGGGGCTGGCCATATCGAGTCCAGCGTCTTTCAGGATATTAACCGGATAGTCTTTGCCACCAGCTTTGAGGAAATCAAGATACACCTCGCGTGCGTCTTCACCGCCGACTTTCATTTGATCTACAAAATACGCCGCGCCTGCAATCGATGTGGCGTACTGGTAGACATAAAAGTTGTAGTAGAAGTGAGGGATGTAAGCCCATTCGATCATCTCGCGCTCGGTGATATTCATCACGCCTTGCTCATGACCGTGGTAGCGCTTGAGGATCTCACCGTAGATTTGCGTCATGCGCGCACCGGTAAGTGCACGGCCTTGCTCGACCTCTTCGTGAATAGCCAGCTCAAACTCAGAGAACATGACTTGACGAAAATACGTGCCGCGCATTTGTTCTAGCGCATATCCGAGATAAAACAGGCGCTCATCTTCGCTTTTGGCATTGGCAAGCATGTGCTCTTGGAGGATGATCTCTTTGGCAATGGCTGCAATTTCGGTAGTAAAAATCGAGAAGTTTGACAGTTCAAACGGCTGATTTTCATTGGTGAGCACCTTGTGCATCGCATGGCCCCATTCGTGGGCATAAGTAGAGGCGCTGTTGTAATCGTCTTGGTGGTTGAGCAAAATCAGCGGGTGTACATCATACGCCGCGCCTGACATGTAAGCGCCTGAGCGCTTGCCGGGTTGAGGGTAAACATGCATCCAGCGCTCACTGGAGGCCTGTGCAAACTGCTTGGCAAAATCTTCGCCCAACAAGCGCAAGCTGGCTAGCATGTGTTCGCGCGTTTCATCAATGGGGAAGGTGAGGTCGGTTTGCACCAAATCTGGGTAAATATCGTGATAGCCCAAATCGTCAATATCCAGCATGCGCGCACGCAGTTCAAAATAGCGATGCAGCACGTCAATGCGGTCATTGGTGACCTGCACTAAGGTGCGATACACAGTTTCTGGGATATTATCGCCGGATAAAAAATACTGTAAAATGTTGTCGTATTTGCGCGCCTTGGACATGGCGACATTGGCCTGTACTTCGCCGTTCAGCGTGACGCCAAAGGTGCTTTCAAAGGCTTTGTATTGCCCCCAAAACGCGTCGAACACTGCTATGCGATCATCGCGATTATCTGCCGCGCGGTATTTGGTGTAACCGGCGTTGGTCAGATGTGCTTCGGTGCCGTCTGATAAGGTGATGGTGGGCCAAGTGATCTCGGCATTAGCCAGCATGTCGCGGGCGCCTTGTGACGATGAAAGCGCAGTGCCCATTAAGGAAATGACTTGCTCAGTTTCAGGTGATAACACGTGTTTGCCCTGACGCAAGGTATCTCGCAAGCCAAGGGCGTGTTTAGCAAGGCCAGGCTCTGCGGCAATAAAGGCTTCGATAGTGTCTTCACCGAGGGCGACGATTTCGGGTGAAACAAAGCTCGTTGCGGCCCCAACAGCTTGGCCAAGTGCAGCTAATTGGCCGACCATTTGTTGGCCTGCAGGGTCGCCTAAATTCGTGTTGCGAATATTAGATGCGTAGGTCCAAGCGCGCGATAAGTCTTTGCGAAAAGCCGAGAAAGTATCCATCGCCTCACGCAGTGCTTGTGCGCTGTCGCCAAGCTTGCCTTGATACACGGTGAGCGTGTCAATGTTGTCCTTCAAGCGCGCCATTTCGGCGTCCCAAGCGGCTTTGGTCGGGTAAAACGGGGTTAGATCCCATACATACTGCTCATCAACCGCATTGGTCGTGGTTGTTGCAGCTTGGGTCGTATTGTTAGCATGGAGCGGCGCTGCCAGTCCCAAGGCGCAGACGGAGGCAATGACTGAAGCAATGAGTGTGCTTTGCGCGGTTTTTTTGGTACTTATTTTTGTATTAATGTTGGTAGATATCATGTCGTTAGTTCCTTTAATTGAATTATTGTAATTGGTTAGTCATAACTGGTTAGTCATAAAAGGTGACGTTTTGTTCAAGCGTTTCTCGGATAGTACGGGCTTGATTGGCGGGCGCATCTGGATCGGCGTAGCCAAAAGACATACCAAATAATACGCCGCGCTCAGCAGGGAGTGCAAACTGTTTGCGAATAGGATCGGGAAACTGTCCTATGGCACCTTGCATACAGTTGCTGATCCCGCGTGCCTGCATCAGCAGAGATAAAGTTTGGGCATAAATGCCCACATCGACCGCGCCCATGATATCGAGGTAGGTGTCCATGGTAAAAATCGCGATGTGCGGCGCATCAAAAAATTGCCAGTTACGCAGCATGGCCAGTTGACGTGCGCCTTTGTCCTCACGTGCAATCCCCATCGCCGAATAAAGGGCATTAGCTGCACCAAACTGACGTTCGCGATGCTCGCCTTGATAGCTAATCGACCAGTTAAAATCCGGATTGGGAGGTTGTTGCGCCATCACGGTTTGCACCAGAGCACGGGATAAGGCATCACGCTGCTTCCCTGATACCACAATAGTTTGCCACGGCTGCACGTTGCAATTTGAGGGTGAGCGCTGGGCTTGGGTAAAAATGTCGTTGAGCGTCTCTTGCGGCACAGGGGTGGGCAAAAACGCGCGACATGAGCGGCGCTCGTCCAGCAGTGTTCCAAGTGCGGTGGTGAGTGATGTGCTATGTGACGCAGTTTGCTCGGTCATGGTATTTTTCTTCCTGTCGCTTTATTAACTTATTGATTTTTTAGTACGAAAATACGGTTTAATCACGGGTGTTGTTTCTAAAAATATCACATATTTTGCCATGATAGTTAACATCACCAATACAATTATTCATGTTTATTTTCACCGAATCAACGTGTTATGTGACAGATTTGTGAAACCCAACTTTTGGCAAGGGGCAAAAAGATTTCTCATAGCTATAGTAAGGAGCATATTGAGTGGCTGACCACACACAAGGAGCTAACATTGGAATATAAGCCTGTTAATATGCAACGCCAACATGACCTTTATCAGATCAATAAGTTTTATCGCAACAGCGCGTATTTGTGGGAGCAAGGGATGGGCAGAGTGCCATTTCCGCAAGCGCCACGAGGGCTAAAAAGACGTTTGCCCATGCAGTGCCCGCCCGCCTATACAAGCTATCACCAGTTGATTCGGTATTTTGGTCGGGCGTGTGAAGAACCGCGTTGTCACGATGTGCGCTGTTACCCTGTAGTGTCGTTGTCGCCCCAGCCGGGTCGGCGGGGCAAGCCTGATTGGCCGAAGGATCTGCATTAGTAGTTCGTAGTAGCTAGAGTATACTTGGCGGGGCAATGAAAGTAGTATGAACAAAGTGCTGTTTGCATTGCCCTATTGATTACATCAAGATCCAAAAACCAGAAGAGTTTTTGAGGAGGAAATGATATGTCTACACTGACGGTAAGATTACCCGATGACAAACATAATCGGTTGAAAGCACTTGCTGCACACAAAAAAATCAGTATGAATAAACTCATGGAAGAACTTTCAACGCAAGCTATTGCTGAATTTGATACTGAGGTGAGATTCAGAGCACTGGCGGCATCTGGTTCTTTAGAAGAAGGCCTTAAAATTTTAGATAAGCTTGATCAACATTTTGGTGATTAATTGTTATCTCGATAATGTTGAGTTGACACTGAAGGTAGTCTAAAATAAAAGGTACATAAAATTGTACATGTACAAGTTGAGCGGGTGGGATTAAATAATGCAGAGTTTAAGTTACACGGCAGCTAGAAGCAATCTAGCAAAAACCATGAAACAGGTGTGTGAAGATCACGCCCCTGTTGCGATTACTCGCAAAGGTGAAGGTGCTGTTGTCATGATATCGATGGATGATTATCAAGCCCTTGAAGAAACAGCTTACTTGTTGCGCAGCCCGAAGAACGCAAAGCGATTGATTGAAGCGGTATCCTCGCTAAGTCAGGGCAACGGCACTGAGCGAGAATTGGTTGAATGAAACTTATATTTTCAGAGCAGGCTTGGCAGGATTATTGTTATTGGAAAAAAACAGACAAGCAAGTTTTGAAACGTATTAACACCTTAATTAAAGATATATCACGTTCTCCATTTGACGGTATTGGCAAGCCTGAACCTTTAAAACATGCTCTCTCAGGATATTGGTCTCGAAGAATAGACGACCAACATAGACTGGTTTATGCTATCAATGACGACGCGGTGTTACTTGCGCAAATGCGATATCACTACTGAAGATAGCCATAAACTCTCACTTCGCTGATAAAATTTCACCATTATCTAAGAAAAAGGCTTAGATAATTCATCAAACTTTCACTTGTCACTGACCCATCCCTTTGCTATTGTTCGCGTCGTGAACGCGTATGTGTTCTCGCACATATGGATATATGCGTGTTAATAAAGTGTAATAACACTTGTTTCACCATACAAATTTAGTATAGACAAGGATGCGTCAAATAGTGACACTTCCTTGCGGTAGCCGTTCTGGCACCTGATTTTTCAAAGCTCGTTTTAGTTTCTTCTTGTGCGTTAACGCACTGATTATTTGATATAAATCCCGAGATTAAGGCTGTATTTTGTCACCGACTCAACGTGAATTTGTTCGTTTTAAAGTAATGCAAGCGCTCTCTGATAATCCGCATGCCTCACAGCGCGAACTGGCCAATGAGTTAGGAGTGAGCCTGGGTTCGGTGAATTTTTGTTTAAAAGCGCTGGTTGAAAAGGGACTGATTAAGGTTGAGAACTTTGTCAAATCCGATCACAAAGTCGGCTACGCCTATTACCTCACACCCAATGGCGTGATTGAAAAGGGCGAAATCACCGCGCAGTTTCTCAAGCGCAAAAAAGCCGAGTACGCCTTGTTAAAAGAAGAAATCGCAGAATTACAGGCTGAGTTTGCTAAGAACCAGCGCGAGTGTGCATCTGAAGCACGCTCAAAGTCGCCAGATTAAGTGCTCCCAAGTTGAATCATCGACTTTATATCTATGCATAAAACGCAGACACGCACATTCGTATATAAATTAGCAAGCTTGTTTGGACTGTTTTGCATCTCAGGTAATGTGCTTGCGACAGTTGATGAGTATGAGCAGCGGCCTGATGGCGAGTTTCGTTTTACGTTAAAAGATGCCTGGTTTGGGAAACAAGCTGAGATCAGCTACCAAACCACACCAAATTTACGCTTTAGCTGGCAAGTTCAAAGATTGGATGTAGCCTCGGCTAACGCAGCAATTACTCGTGTCACGGATACCCATCAATACAGCGCCCACTATCGCTTGTGGGAAACGCACGTCGACTTGCCCTTGATAGACGGGTTGCACTTTGCCGGTATTGATATCGGCGCGCGTGATTTTGCCGACACTGCCGACCAGCGTAGCAGTTATGCTCATGCGCTATTTGCAGCAAGACAGTCCCACGGCCAGTGGCACGGATATGTTGGCGGCGCAAGTGGCGATAGTTTGGATGGTGTTCAAGCAGGCGTGCGCTATAAACTCAATGACTATCCGGTCTCGTTTCGGGCGGATTATCATGCCCAGCAAGACTGGCATGTTACAGATGCTGCCGTTAATATATGTAATACAAATTTAGCTAATTTTTATGAAGCGCCGCAGTGGTCAGTGGGCGCGCAGTGGCGACCTTATCCGTGGCTGTCACTCAGTGCAACTCATGATGATGTCAAAAGTATAGGGCTGGGCGTATCACTTCATTTGGATAGCCGCAGGCCTATCTCGCGGGTACGGCCAAATTTAGCAGTGAGTCATGTTCAGACGCCTTCATCTCTAGCCATTAATGGTGATGGCTTTGGCACAGAATTTGGCGTAGAGCTAGCCGATGTGCTAGCTGAAGCCAATGTGCACTTGCATGCATTTAAGCTGGTAGGTGAGGCTTTGCAGATTGTCATCAGCACTGAAGCCTACGCACATTGGCCAGATGCCATTAGTACCCTTCAAGAGCAGCTATCAGTAGCGTTACCGCGTGATATTGCCGATGTGGAATATATCATTACCCATGATGGTCATGCGCTGTACAGCACGCGCCTAGCGCTCAATCATTTGCGCAAACGCCAGTATGGCCAGCAAGGCACACAATGGGTGAAGCAGCATAGTGATATGCGCCTATCGAGTTTGTTGCCCGCGCAGCTGGCTTTATGGGAAGCCCCTGCTGCTGATGAGGTGCCGCAAACATCTTGGTGGTCGAGAGTTGTACCACAGTTAAATGCGGATGTTGTGCATCAGGTGTACACCCCGAGCGAAGAGAGTGATGTACGCTATACTGGCTTGCAAAATGATTTGACCCAATATGTGGGAGCCAACATTGATGCTAGTTGGTCACTCACACCATTGGCTCCGACCTGGACAGTTGAGGCCAGTGTTAGTGTTGATTTGTTGGATGCAGATTTTAGTCAGATGCCGGTTGAACAAGATACCAGCGCAGATGAATTTACTGGTAAGCCACTGCCCATTAGAAGTGCAGGACTAACTGAACAGCAACAAGAAACAGCAAGATTAACCAAGCTTGCACTGGTCAAACGCGGCACGGCGCTAAAACACGCCCGTCTTGCTAGTGACAGTATTCACTATCGTGTGGCGTTGGGGCCGGTCAGTGATGACTTTGTTGGAATCAATACCCAGTGGTTGTATCAGCCTTGGCAGTCGCGCGTCGCGTTTGGGTTATCCATTGCTGAATTACAAGCCATCGGCGAGCTAGAGACACTGGTCACATCCTATGACGTGGCTGATAATAGCTCTTATAATAGTGCGATTGTGAGCGGCTATTGGGCCACCCCATGGCACAACATTGATGTGGCGATACATGCCGGGCGCTTTGTCGGGCAAGATACCGGCGTGCAGGTGCAAGTCAAACGCACCTTCCACAACGGTTGGCAGTTTGGCCTATGGTCAAGCCATACTGAAAAAAACGGTCGCAGCTACCACGATCACGGTATTGCCTTGCGCATCCCACTTGATGGCTGGGTTGGGCAAGCGTTTAAGCAGGTGACTACTAAGCCCGTACGCTATCAAAGTGCCGTGCGTAATCCGCATAATAATGCTGGCGTGTTGCCCACCGAGCTTGGCAGTGGCCGCGACGAGGACATTTGGTGGCAGCAGCGCGATGCGCGTTATGACGTGTTTAGTGAGCGTCAGTGAGAGTTTGGCTGGTTGTATTATTAGGTGCGGCACTTATAGGCTGTGCGCAATTAGATCCAAAACAGCCAGAGAAAGCGCTTGCTAATAGCTTTGTATTTAAGCCAAACAGCCAGTGGCGCTTACAGCTAGGTAACTACGTCACGGCTGGCGAGCTAGTTCCTGAAAATCAAGAAACTGAACATCAAGCACCTGAAAAGCAAGGGCGGATGTGGCGATTTTTATCCTTGCCAACCCCGAGTCAAACTGAAGTGGTGTTTGGCGCAGAAGGGATACAGCAGATCATTCGATTAGATGGACGTGACTTGAAGCTCTCGTTAGTCAAAAAGATGAATGACCAAGACACTAACAAAAAGAAAGAGCAACAGATTATTACGGTGTTGTTGAACGGGCTGATACACAGCCATTACGAATGCTATTCATGGCAGCAACAATACCAAGGGCGCTGGCAAGTGCGCACGCAGCATTGCCCAGTTTCAATACCGGTGTCCGGTACAGCATCAAATGCACAGCCGGCCCATACCAACCAAATAACGTACAACGGCCTTACCCAGTGGGTGCCGTTTATTAACCAAATATTAGAATTAGAGCCAATCAACTGATGGAGAATCACTTGAGAGTATTGACCCGTGTATGTGGTGTAATTACCGCGTGTGCCTTGAGCTTCACACTTGCAAGCACTGCGCTGGCCCAACAAGTTACCCCTGAACAGCTAGAAATGTTTAAAAAGCTTCCGCGTGCCCAGCAAGAAGCGCTGGCCAAGCAGTATGGCATTGATTTATCAACGATTACGGCATTACAACAAGGCGGTGCACAGCAAATCGACAACCCTGAAGTGGTCGTGCCAAAAACGCCAGAACAAATGGGGCTTGACGCACAAGGCAATGATTCGCTCACCGAACAAGTGGATGAGGCACTAGCAGAGACGACCGAAGATACCCAAGAGTCGCGCAATGAAAAACTAGAATTACAGCCGTTTGGTTATGATTTGTTTGCTGGGGTGCCAACTACCTTTGCGCCGGCCACCGATATACCAGTACCAGCTGAATATATTGTCGGTCCTGGCGATAATATCAATCTTAATTTTTATGGCAAAAGCAACAATCAGTTAACGGTTGTGGTTGATCGCGAGGGCAAAATCAACGTCCCAGAACTTGGCCCGATTCATGTCGCGGGATTATCGTTCCAAGAGCTCAAAGCCATGATGAACGAAGAAGTCAAACAGCGCGCAATTGGTTTGAATGTTATTACCACATTAGGCGAGCTTCGCTCAGTACGCATCTTTATCCTCGGTGAAGCGAATCGTCCTGGCTCATATACAGTGAGCGCCTTATCAACCATTACCAACGCGTTATTTGTCAGTGGCGGTATTAAACAAACTGGGTCATTGCGTAATATAGAACTCAAGCGCAACGGCAAATTGGTCTCTACTTTTGATTTATATGATTTACTTCTACGCGGTGACACTAGCCGTGATGTCCGAGTATTGCCTGGCGATGTGATTTTTGTCCCACCGGTCGGGCAAACTGTGGGTA
>CAZLGJ010000053.1:0-17766 GCA_964559075.1 uncultured Glaciecola sp. | reverse complement strand
TGCGCAACCTTGCCAAGGTTGAGGTCACGAGTTCGAGCCTCGTTACCCGCTCCAATTTTCTTTCTCATTCCACTATCGTGGTCTTTGCTGGCGGTGCCGGTTCCTTCAATTTTCTTGTGTTTATTTGGTGCCTATGTAACGAGTGTACAGGCGCTACATTGCTATTGAACGAGAACACTTGTATATCTTCTTGCACTCTATCTTCGGCTCTACGATTAATCAAAACCGGCACGGCTGAGTCCCGATAGACGCTGACAACAATAGAATCTGGGTGGTAGCGATACATGTTTTTTACTTGTGTTGCCGACGTATTAAAAAACTCATTCTGCGCGTATGCAAATCGCTCTACTAATTCAGGGACTTTTATTTGCCAAAAGGTATTTCTGATCCCTGAGTGCGGCAGTACGCTCAAGTCTCCACCTGAATGAATATAAAATCCCTCTAAGTTTTCAAAGAGATTTTCAAAGGGAAAGAGTCCATGAAAATTGATGAAGGGTCCTGTTTTTGCAATCGGATCAAACGCTGTATCAAATGCTTTAATTTCAGAAAAAACATTACCACTTGACCATGCACGAACGGATAGGGGGTGTGCAAAGGCGCCAAGAAAGTTGACTTTTCTAGTCAGTATATTGTGTGCCATAGACAGTGAGATACCCGCGTGGCCCCCAGTACCGTCAATCTCTATTTGTTCAATATTCATGAAGCCAGCATTGGAGATAATAATATTTTGTGTAAAGTTATCTAGCGTCACATCCGTTATCCATGCACTGCTGACCCATGTCGCCCAGATGCCAACCCATCCATAGTCTTGTTCTCGTTTTGATCGGATAATTTCGGCGCCATCGGCTGATATTGGGTAGGGCTTGTGATGCGCATAGCCACCTTGCCACTCACTACTTAAACGCAACTGCTCGATGCCGATATTGTTGATCCCGTTATATTGATATATCGTGGGTGTAAAGTCTGGTGTATGTGTAAATCGCAATGGTTGGTAGAGTTCAATCGTCTGTGCATCAATCACTCTTCTGATTTTATTCAGGTATTCTATTTTTTGGCCGTACCTTTGTAGCGTATGTGTTTCGGTACCAGTAAAAGCAAATGGTGCAGTTAATAAACTGACTAACTCATTTGGTACAGGTGTGCCACGCTCAAATGTTTGCTCTGAAAACGTCGCTAGAGGTGTCAGTTGTTCATTTCCTTCGATGGATACAACCGCGACGCTTCGCATATCATCAAATGATGTGCCTATGAGGTCAGTTTTCGTTTTCCCACTAGGATTGAGAAGATGAAGTGTTGTTGCTTGATTATCAGTTCCTTTGAGTATGATGTTTGACGTTGTAACCCGCAAAATATCGTCATAATCATCACCGTTGATTAAAAATCGTCCCGGAGGAAAACTAACAACACCTTTGCCGGCGCTGGCCGCTGCGTTGATCGCTTTTTGAATAGGATTATTGTCTGGTTGATTGTCATTAGGTATGGCACCAAAGTCACTGACGTCAAATATTGGCCATGTTGATGTATCAATTTTGACTCGGCTTATCAAAAAATCCAGCGTAAGAAAAATCGGGTAAGTTCCTTTCAACAGGGCCATCTAGATCAGATTGTAGCCAAAACGCTTGCGCCGTTTGGGCGTGTGCTGTTGTCAGCACCATCATCATAATTGCGAACCCAGCAGCAATAAGAAGGACTTTAATTATTGCAGGTCCTTTTTGACGACAGCGGATAATTGTCCTTCTACACCATGTGAATCAACGGTTGCGACAGCAAAATAATACACACCTACCGGTATCTCTAATATGTGCAGTGAATGAATTAAAGGATCGTCAATATATTGATAGGGCTTGAGATTATCTGGTGTACGACCTTTATATATTTGAAATCCCTGAATAGCATTTTCATCAAGAGCCGTCCGATCGACACGTATTGATGGCGGTTGCCAAGACAGCTGGGTGTGAGTGGTGAGATTGATTGGGGCTTGTTGAGCATCGCTACCCCCGCAAGCCACTAGGAATAAACCAGCGCACAATATTGAGATAAATTTCCATAGTATGTTCATATTCACTCCTTGAAATATCCAACATAAACTATAGACGACCTTTTTAGTTTTGATCCGTTGGTTTATTTTTTATCGCAATAATTGAAACTTTTCAGATAGCCAGTAGTATAAACAACCGTGCAAGATTAATAATAAATGGATTGTTTTATGCAGATAAAAAAATGGCTTATCACGCTGATAGTGGCGTTTGCCATCCTGTTATCACTTGGCTTTATTAAGTTTTCCCAAATTCAAGCGGCCATCGCCTTTGGTGAGTCGTTTCCCGAACCCAGCGAAACCGCGACACCCCACACACTGACTTTAAGTAGCTGGGGAGAAAACTATGTCGTCTCAGGCATGGTTAGAGCCACTGAGTCCGTTCAGCTCTCGGTTGAGAACGGCGGGATAATCACTCGAGTGCTTGCTAGCAGTGGTCAAACGGTGACGCAAGGTCAGGTGTTTTTGCAAATTGACGATTCTCAAGAACAAGCCGAACTTACGGCAGTACGTGCACAAATCGCGCTTGCTGAATTAGATGTGGAAAGAGCGCAAACGCTGGTCAAACAGCGTGCCACGGGGCAACAAACACTAGATCGCGCTAAGGCTGAGCTCAATGTGGTCAGAGCGCAAGAAAAAGCGCTACAAGCCGTGATCAACAAAAAACAAGTACGCGTGCCATTTACGGGACGTTTGGGTTTTCACCAGCTGCAAGTAGGCCAGTTTTTAGAAGCTAACACTCCTTTGGTTGACCTTGTCAGTATTAGTCAAGAGCGCTGGGTCGATTTTACTATTCCAGCTGACAAACGCACTTGGTTAAATTCTGTGACGATCATCACCGATGACCTGCAAGTCAGCAGTGATAGCGTGACGGTGGCTAACAGTATAGATAACATCACACGCAAGTTACCCATTCGTGCGACTGTGTCCAATGAGCAGCTAATTCCAGGCGAAATCGTGCGTGTCTCGCTCGCCTCACCGCAAAGCCAGTCGGTATTTATTATTCCCAACACGGCACTGCGCTTTGATGCCATCGGTAGCTATGTATTTGTGCTCAATACAGAAGGGGAGCAAACACGTGCTAAGCGCGTGGATGTCACCATTTTGTCGCAAGGCCAGCAAACCAGCGTGATTGACGCGACGTTACCGAGCGGTACCAAAATTGCCGATATTGGCTCTTTTAAATTGCGCGAGGGGATTTTAGTTAATATCGCCATGAATGAAACGATAGCTGAGCGCGCACTATGACCCAAAAAGAAATCCAAGCCTTTGGGCAAAAAAGCTGGTTAGATTTATTTTCCAACAAACCTATCATTGCCGTCGTGATCTCTTTGACGATTTTGTTAGTTGGCTTGCGTTCTGTGGCGTCGATCCCGGTCCTACAGTTTCCACAAATTGACAGTGCTTCGATCGTGATAACAACACCTTACATTGGTGCGTCAGCTGAGGTGGTACAGGGATTTATCACTGATCCTATTGAGCGTGCTGCAGCTGCTGTACCGGGTGTCGATTATGTGGATAGTGCTACCACACCAGGTTTGAGTAGGGTGACAGTGTGGCTCAATTTGAATGTCGACAGTGCTAAAGCGTTAGCCGAGTTATCGGCACGGATTGATCAAATTCGCTTTGAGCTGCCTGAGGCAGCAGAAGATCCCGCAATACAGGTAGTCAGAGCTGACCGGCCTTTTGCTGTGTTTTATTTAACCGTCAATTTTGCAGAATCAGAGGGGCGTATTACGCGCACCGAAGCGACTGACTTTTTACAGCGTCAAGCGGTGCCGGTGTTATCCACTATACCGGGCGTACAAAGGGTGGGCATTGAAGGCGGACGTTTTCCTGCCATGCGCATTTGGCTTGATCATCATAAAATGCAAGCGCTGAACATCAGTGCTAGCGAAGTTACCGGTGCCTTGCGCAGCAATAATTTACTCGCCACTTTAGGTCAGACCGAAAACAACTTACAGCGGTTGTCGCTGGTTACCGATACCAATCTTGCCGATACCTTCGCTTTTGAGACGCTGGTAGTGGCACAGCGCAACAATAACATTATTCGGTTGCGTGATATTGCCAAAATTGAGCTCGGGGAAGAAGAGGGGCAGGACACCGCGCGATTGGATGAAAACACGGTGTTGTATTTATCTGTGTGGCCGGTGCCTGGTGCCAATGAAATTGCTATAGGCGATGAAGTCTATGAACGCGTTGCTAAGCTCAATACCTTAATGCCTGCGGGCATGAGTATTACCGATGGTTATGACGGTACCTTGTATATGCGCGCAGCGTTAAAAGAGATTTTGGGCACGCTTGCCGAAACCATTTTGATCGTTGGTGCCGTGGTGTTATTGATGATGGGGTCAATTCGCACAGCACTAGTCCCTTTAGTAACCATCCCAATATCCATCCTTGGGGCCTTAGCCGTGGTGTATTGGTTAGGTTTCAGTATTAACCTGCTGACTGTATTGGCAATCGTCTTGTCCGTGGGTTTGGTTGTCGATGACGCCATCGTTGTCGTAGAAAATGTTGGTAGGCACATGCGCAACGGCATGGGGCGCATCGAAGCGGCGCTGATCAGCTCGCGACAACTATTTGCACCTGTTGTAGTCACGACGGTCGTGTTGGCAGCGGTGTATGCACCGATTGGTATATTGGGAGGGTTAACCGGAGCGCTATTTAAAGAGTTTGCCTTTACACTGGCAATTGCAGTGATCTTGTCATGCGTCGTTGCCGTGACGTTATCACCTATTATGAGTGCTTATAGCAATCCCCAAGAAGGACGAGAAGGCTGGTTAACCTTGCGCGTTAATCGCGTGTTTGATCATTTACGCGATATTTATACACAATACTTGCGCTGGTCTTTAACCTGGCGTGGACAAATTATCTTTATGGTGTGTTTCGTCGCGCTGCTTAGTGTACCGTTTTATTTAATATCTCTAAAAGAGCTTGCGCCCACTGAAGACCAATCCAGCATTTCCGTGAT
The DNA here is from genome assembly GCA_964559075.1 of uncultured Glaciecola sp. Lineage (GTDB taxonomy): Bacteria > Pseudomonadota > Gammaproteobacteria > Enterobacterales > Alteromonadaceae > Opacimonas. Next base: position 12,757 of record CAZLGJ010000053.1, on the reverse strand, counting down.
TGTTGAAGCGCCGCCAGAAGCGTCGATTGACTACAGTGTTAAGCACATGGACTCCGTGGTCAATACTGTGCTGCAGCTCGACGGCTCAACTTTCATGTGGCAACTGGTGAATCCAGGTGCAACGTTCGGAGGCGTGGAGTTTGTCGCACCTGATGAGCGTGCGAGGAAGGTTCAAGACATTTATTGGGATGCCTTTTTTGCGCTTAATAACGTGCCCGGCTTAAAAGCCTTTCCAGTACTTGACTCAGCCTTGCCAACGGCCGGTAATTTTGCGGTAGAGCTGGTGGTACAAAGCAACGATTCACACCGTGAAATGCAGCGCTATGTGCAAGAAATTTTGGCGCGAGCCAATGCAACGGGTGAGTTTTTGTTTGTCGATTCAGATCTTAAAATAGACCAGCCCCTTGCGCGGATCCGCCTAGATAACGATAAAATCGCACTCTACGGTATGTCGGTTCAGGCTGTAACCGAGCAATTAGGGACGTTATTGTCGGGCAATTTTGTCAATCGTTTTGACCAATTAGGCAAAGCTTATCGCGTCATCCCCATGGTCATGCAACAAGAAAGAGCATCGCTTGAGAATATTCTGTCCTTGCCAGTCAGTTTGCCCTCGGGTGACACGGTGCCGTTCACCGACATTGCCAGTATTGAAATTGAAGTCGGTCCACGGGTCTTATCCAAATTCCAGCAGCAAAATGCGTTTCGCGTGTTTGCCGGTACGCGGCCTGATATCACAAAAGAAGCGGGGCTATCGCGCCTAGAAGAAATTGCTAGAGACGTCGTACCCAGCGATTATCTGCTCGATTATGCCGGTGAGTCGCGAGAAATTCGCCGTGATGGCAACCAGTTAGAAGATGTCTTGATACTAGCGATTTTGTTCGTGTTTTTGGTGTTATCTATCCAGTTTAACTCGTTCCGGGATCCGCTTGTGGTGCTGTTAGGCTCCGTACCAGTGGCGCTGTCTGGCGCTTTGATGTTTACCTTTTTGGACTTTACCACCATCAATATTTATTCGCAGGTTGGCTTTATCACCTTGGTGGGCTTGGTGGCCAAAAATGGTATTTTAATTGTCGAGTTCGCCAAGCATATGCAGGAACAAGGCTTGGATAAACTAGAAGCCATTACGCAAGCATCACAAACCCGACTGCGACCGGTGCTGATGACGACTACTGCAACCGTATTAGGGCATTTGCCCTTGCTGTTTGTTACCGGGGCTGGTGCTGAGGCTCGTAACAGCATTGGTATTATCTTGGTAGCAGGAATGCTTGTCGGCACCTTATTGACCTTGCTATCATTGCCTACCATTTATATGAGTTTAGCTAGCGAGCGCCATCCGGAGCATAACCCCGAAGGTTAGTTTGCTTTTCTCAGTAGCGATATAAGACGTGATGCAGGATTATTGGGTAGAATTTTTAACGTTGGCACTATTACACCTGTTAGCGGTAGCAAGCCCTGGCCCCGATTTTGCCGTGGTTTGCAAACAGGTGTTTGCCCACGGTCGTCACATCGGTATTTGGACCAGCATTGGTGTCGGGGTAGGGATCCTCATGCACGTTGCTTTTAGCCTGTTTGGTCTAGGGCTTGTTTTGATGACTACGCCGTGGCTTTATCAGCTCTTAGTTCTATTGGCGGTTTTATATTTTTTGTATATCGGAGTGCAGTCCTTGCGCAGTCAGCCTGCCGCTTTTGTACAGGAAACGGGGAACAGTAGTCCTGGCATGACCCCGCATAAAGCCTTCCGCCTAGGTTTTATTACCAATGGCATTAACCCCAAGGCCACGCTGTTTTTTTTGTCGCTGTTTACTGTGGTGATCGCGACCTCGACACCGCTTGGTGTCAAAATTGGCTATGGTATATATCTAGCTAGCGCAACCGCTATCTGGTTTATTATGCTCAGTGTGGTACTATCCACAACCAAGGTTGATCAGTGGCTCGCGCGCTACAAACATTGGATTGAAAGAGGCATGGGGGGGATGCTCATCATGCTCGCGCTGAGTCTATTTATACAGGAATGGTTGTAATGCAAGACCAGTACAGTCAGCGTATTGTGCGAAATTTAGCCAAAGAATACACATTTGATATCTCCGCGCTGTTCAAATACGCGCACGCGCATACCGTGCCTAAGCTTCTACCATTATTAGGTGGCGCCTTTATCTCATTAGTAGTGACCATGGTGTTTATCATGATTTTGTTTAGTATTTTTGGCATCACCGACCCATTAAATATTTCCCAAGATGTGATGTTTCAGTTTGAGATTTTGGTCACGCTGTTTGTGGCGCCGCTTTCGGTCGGGTTATTATTGATGGGCTTGCGCAGTGCGGCCAACAAATCAATCAAGCCAGTTGATGTCATGTCTTTTTATCCGCGCATAATCCCGCTGGGCTTAGTGGGCGTACTACTGTCGGTATGGGTAAGTATTGGTATTGCTTTGTTCGTGGTGCCTGGGGTGTATTTGTTTTTGGTCACCTCATTTGTATTGCCGTTAATGGCCGAAAAACGCATGCGGCCGATTGCGGCGATGGTGTTGTCCTTCAAAATGGTCAACGCGTACTTAGGCCGTTTTGTACAGCTGTTTGGTATCATGCTGCTGGCTATTATCCTGGGTGCATTATCATTTGGGTTATTGTTCATTTACTTTATTCCGTTTTTTTATGTACTAAAAGGCAAGATATACATGGATTTGTTTGGCTATGGGGATTACGCTGATCCCATTGATGAGATTGAGGAGCATAAGGACGATGCAACATTTAGCGCGTAATATTTTATTATCTATAGTCGTGCTCTACTTGCTGTGGGCGACCGCTTATCCATTTCTGAATCCGCCTCAGACAAGAAGTACGGTCACTGAATCTAGCGATAACCTCAGTCGCGAATCATTTTTGCCGGTGCCTAAATCATTAAAACGCAACATGGTTGGGCCTTTTGGCGTGTTCTACAGCACAGACACTATTCAGTTAGCGCCGCAGTTTAAGCAAGGTCAACCCATTCCTGATTTTGCTAACATTGCTGAAATGGCCGCCAAAAAATCCGCATACTTTGAATACATTGTTACTCGTTCTGAACAAATTAATCGCATCATCAGCATTCAGCGTCAGTTCTTGTTGGATATTCAGGATAAGCGAGAATTAACGTCTGCCCAAACCGCAGCACTGACTTATCTAAAAGAGTCTTACCGCGTTAAACAGGCCAATCAACGGCTGGCCATTGAGGCGCTGCTTCTTCGAGTCGATATTATTCCACCCGAGTTCGTGGCTATTCAGTCTGCCAACGAGTCGGGGTGGGGCACATCGCGCTTTGCCCGACGTGGCTATAACTTTTTTGGCTTGTGGTGTTACCGCTTAGGGTGTGGTTTTGTGCCAAAACAGCGCAATGAAGGCGCGGCACACGAGGTCGCAAAATTTAATTCACTGCCTCAAGCAATGTATCGCTATAAGCTTAACCTCAATCGCAACCGCGCATACGCTTCCATGCGTCAGATCCGCGCGCAACTAAAAGCGAATAGTCAGTATGATCTGACTTATGCTATGTTTGGCGGTCTAGAGGCTTATTCAGAACGTGGCGACGCCTATATCGAAGAGCTACGCGATATGCTGGCATTTAATCGAGACTTATTATGAAACGTATTATTTTTTTAGTGGGCGGTTTTCTTAGCGCCGGGTTGTTATTCTCAGTCAGTGCGCATGCTGACAGTATTGAGATCCCTTACAAAAATCTCTATAGCCATCTCAACAAAATACACAAAGCCGATACTGATCTATTACAATTTTCGTTTGGTTTTCTTAAAGTCCCAGAGAAACAGCACCTATGTAAGATTACATCTGCGCATATTCACACTGATAAACAAGATATTCCGGTTGCTGTGACGCCTGAGTCGCGTTTTACGGTGCCGTTTGAAAAAGCCCTAAAGCTCGCTGATGCGGTGGTGCGCCTTGAGGTCCGCGAGCAAAGTAATCAGTGCGACATGTCGGTACAGTTAGAAACCGTATCGTCACAGTTATTAAGTCGCTACAGTCAAACGCAGCTGCAAACTCTCGTCAGTCAATACAAGAATTTCTTTAATGAAATGGGCGGGTTTATGTCCTTCATGATGCCGCAAGTGACCGGGTTACAGATCCAGTTTGCTGATGCATCGCTGTCTCAACCCGTCAGCGACGACCTTTCTATCATTATGGGCATACTGCGTCTGCCAAGCGAAGATATTGCGACGCTAAACTCCTTGGAGCTACCTTTTAAGCCGTTACGCATAACCGCTTTAACCAGCAAGTAACAGTGGAAATTTCACTATTTAACAATGACCTGTGCTAGATGTAACGCAGCTGGTACTCGATCTGCTGTGATAGCCGCTCAACGGCTTCTTTGCCTTGGGCAACGAGCTCTTCTGCGCGGTTAAACTCCAAAATTCCCACGTCTCGCAGGTGAGGTTCAATCAAAATATGGGGCGGATCACCAGCCAAGCGCGAGCGAGTGACGCGTGCCTGCATGATATCAAGTGCATTCGACATCACGCTCATGATCCCCGGTGGCGCTGGCTCGTTTTCTTCATCTTGCTGTTTATCAGGGGAGAACCAGCTGCGCAACAGGCTATTGCTTTTGCTCAGCACGTCATCGGTTTTTTGTTGGGCCTGCTCATGCGCCTGTCGAGAGCGCTCTACCATTTCAGGACGAAAATCCGCGCTTAAGTTGACCGCAATGACAATGTCGGCACCCAATTGACGGCAGAGATTAACGGGAACCGGATTGACTACTGCGCCATCCACCAACCAACGCCCTTGGTATTTGACCGGCGAAAATAGCGCAGGAATGGCACATGATGCTCGAATACTATCGCCCACATCGCCTTCTTTAAAAACGACTTCTCGGCCAGTGTAAAGATCGGTGGCGGTGACCGCTAATGGTTTGTGCATCTGCTCGAAGGTCGAGTAGCAGAAGTCATCCGCCAGTTTAGTAAATACCTTTTCACCAGAGGCGATGCCGCCTTTGTTAATGCCCACGCCAAGTAACGACAAAATTTGCCATTCGCCTAAGCTGCACGCCCACTCTTTGAGTTCTGCTAAATGGCCGCTGGTGTAGGCTGAGCCAACATATGCACCAATCGAACACCCAGCGACGACGTCGATTTGTATTCCCATCTCTTCTAATGCTTCGATGATCCCAATGTGGGCCCATCCCCTTGCGGCACCGGCACCCAGTGCTAATCCAATTTTCATATATCTTACTCGAGTGACAAGGTGACAATATTTGCTTCGCTTGCGTTAATACTAGACGGCATCTCGTCATTATCAAATGCCGTATCGCCTTGTGTAGATGCTTCAATATCCATGGCTTTAAAATCAAATGCGCTGGTATCTAATAAGTGCGACGGTACCACGTTTTGCATGGCTTTAAACATTGACTCTATACGGCCAGGGAAACGTTCCTGCCAGTCATTCAGCATGGCTTTGATGTGTTTGCGCTGCAAATTTTCTTGTGAGCCGCACAAGTTACAAGGAATGATTGGAAAGTCCATGTGCTGAGCAAATTTAGTGATATCGCGTTCGGTATTATATGCCAGTGGGCGGATCACTACGTGTTCGCCGTTATCACTAACGAGTTTTGGCGGCATAGATTTGAGTCTGCCACCGTGAAACATGTTCAAAAATAACGTTTCAAGCATATCATCGCGGTGATGGCCTAAGGCAATTTTAGTTGCGCCCAATGCTTTTGCCGTTTTGTACAATATCCCGCGACGCAAACGAGAGCACAACGAGCAGGTGGTTTTGCCTTCAGGAATTTTGTCTTTAACGATGCTGTAAGTATCTTCAGTCACAATATGATAGTCGACTCCAAGTGCCTGCAAATAATTGGGCAGTACCTCAGCGGGGAAGCCCGGTTGTTTTTGGTCGAGATTCACCGCAACCAAGCTAAAGTCTATCGGGGCGACTTTTTGTAAATACAAGAGTGTATCGAGCAAGGTATAGGAATCTTTGCCGCCTGATAGACATACCATGATTTTGTCGCCAGCTTCGATCATGCCATAGTCGATAACGGCTTTGCCGGTTTGGCTACGGATACGCTTAATGAGTTTATTGATGCTAACGGATGATTTTGCAGTGTTTGACGCGGGTTGATGCATGCGATTTGCTCTGTTACAAACTAACGAATTCGCCGCGATTATAGCAGTTAATGAAGTGGCGGCACAAACCCATCTGGTTTTATCGCAAGCACGTCACATTTGACATTGTCGATAATAAACTCTGCAGATTGTCCGATCGACTTAGCAGCAATACCCGCTTTACCAACACTGCCGATGATCAGCAATTGTGCACCAACGGATTTAATGATGCTGGGTAGCACAACGTGAGGTTCGCCCTCAATCACATGGCGATGCTGGGCAGCGATTGAGAAGCGCTCGCCAAACATATCCATGGCTTGATGGTGATGGTTTTTGATCGCTTGGCTTAACATATTATAGCTAAATTGCGGACTGGATTTGCTGATTGGCTCCGGCGAGGGCGGGTAAGCATTGACCAAATGCACCTTTGAATGAAAGATATCGGCAATTTCATCCGCGCACTCAGTCAGTTTTTCGTTCAAATGATGGTGGTTGCGATCCTCAAAACCTGTATTAACCGCAGTCACGATATTCTCATAGTGCACATTCGATTCGCTCACCAATAACACCGGGTAAACGGATTTGCGGATCAAATGCCAATCCAGCGGGGTAAACACCGGACTGATAACGACCGGATCGTATTTCATCGACTTGATAATGAGATTGATATTTTCTGCACAGGCAGTTTCGATAACGGACTCATACACATGGGGATGCCAGTGGATCGCGGTCAAAGTTTGCGCTGGCAAGGCATAATCCAGCAAAATATCCTCAAGCCAGTTGTAACGGTCAGCTATATATTCAGCACGAAAATCCTCGCGTTCACTTTTGCTCAACATGTGCTTCAGCTCATAACCGGCGTGATATACTGATAACATGACCATTAATTTGGCCTGGGTCTTTTGAGCCAGTGCAATACCACGCTCGAGCGCCGGTTGTTGCACTTGATTTGGCTCAATTACCACCAAAATTGAATCGATATTTATCATACTTTTATTGCACTACTGTTGTTGCATGTCTTGCTTTGGGCTGTTTGCTTAATACTACTAATTCGCTGACATTTCAGCGGATATTTTGATTTTGCCCAATGAGCGATCGTACATCGCATCATAGTCCAAAATCGTGATTAACTTCCCGTCCACCCTAATCAGCTGCTCTTTTTGAAAACGGGTCAATAAGCGACTGATTGTCTCAACCGTGAGACCGAGATAATTGCCAATCTCATTGCGCGTCATGGTCAAGTTAAACTCTTTTCCAGAATAGCCCCGCTCAGCAAAACGCGACGCTAAATGCGTTAAAAAGTGCAACAAGCGCTCTTGAGCAGTGCGCTTATTCAGCAGCATCATCATATTGTGATTTTCGCTAATTTCTTCGCTCATATGCGACATGATTTGCTGGCGTAACTTAGGAAAACGCTCTGCCATGGTATCCAGTGTTCCATAGGGCAGTTCACACACCATTGCCGTTTCTAATGCAACGGTGTTACTCGTGTAAGTTTGCTTAGCTAAGGCGTCAAAGCCAATCAAGTCGCCAGGCAAGTGAAATCCCACAATCTGCTCTTGGCCATCCTGGGTAGATACATAGGACTTAAAAGATCCAGTACGAATGGCAAACAGCGAGCGGAAGGGGGTATTGGCCCGCAATAAATAATCATGCTTGTGCAGCGGTTTTTTGCGCTCAATAATATCGTCTAGGGATTCAAGCTCGACTTGATTCAGGGAAACGGGAAGACACAAATGGCTGAAACTGCAGGTCTGGCAGTGTATAGAAAGTTCCGAATTTTTCATAAATAACCACGCGTTACTAGGAGAATAAAATTAGACGTTTAGCCTATTGTTATTTTATCTAATTACCATTAAGTATAGCAGTGATATTGAATATATAATAATGACGGTGCCCATAATTTTTCGTGATAATGGGTTAGCTAAAAGGCGCTGTAAAGCATCGCTACTCAAGGCAACTGCAACGATTGCTGGCAGGGTACCAAGTCCAAAAAATAACATAAAAAGGGCACCTTCCACCGGGGTCTCAGAACGGAGCGTCCAGGTCAGGCTGCTGTATACTAAGCCACAGGGCAGCCAGCCCCAAATAATGCCGTAAGGTACTGCTTTTGCTGCATTATTTAATGGCAGTAAACGCTTAGATAGTGGTTTGATTAGGCCAAAAATAGGCGTAAATAATGACTCAAAGCGCCTTAAAATCGTCCACCAACCAGAGATGTACAAGCCCAACAAACACATCAATACTGCCGAGAGAATTTGCAATGTATAAAGAGAAATGACGCTGGTTTTTTGGATCATTTCGCCCAATGAGGCAACCAAATACCCAGCTAAAGTATAAGAAAGAATGCGACCAAAGTTGTACGACATGATTAACGCCCATCGACCGACATTCGCTTGCGCGCTAAATAGCAAACTACTGGCAATACCGCCGCACATTCCCAAGCAGTGGGTGCTGCCTGCTAAGCCAATGATAAACGCCGTTGCGAGAAGTTCAGTCATCGCTTGGTGTTGGCGGAGGGCTAGTTGGGGAGTTGCTCGTGCTGTTGGTCGCAGAGGGCTTTTTGGGCTTCACGTCATCGTCAAACAAAATGCTGTGTCCCTGACGTTCAAGATCATCAAATTGATTGCTTTTGACTGCCCAAAAAAATGCGGCGATGGCAACAGCTACGATAATGATAGCAACCGGAATTAAGATATAGATAATTTCCATACTGTTTACACCTTGGCTTTTGTCGAAAACGACAGTAATCGAGCCGAATTATACACGACGATGAGTGAACTTAACGACATTCCTAATGCAGCCTGCCATGGGGTAAGGACACCCATAATGGCAAAGGGCAAGACTAATACATTATAACCAAGTGCCCACATAAAGTTTTGTTTAATAGTTCGCTTAGTTTGTTTAGCTAGCGCAATCAGCAAAGGGACATTGGCCAAGTGTTCTTGCAATAAAATCACATCGGTGGATTGTTTAGTAAAATCAGACGCATTGCCAACGGTGACTGCAATATCCGCTTGAGCTATTACCGGGGCATCGTTGATCCCATCACCTAACATCATGACCACATCACCGCGCTGTTGCAGCGCTGCAAGGTGCGCTAACTTATCCTCGGGGCGACACGAAGGCGTGGCTTGCTCAATCTGTAATTGCTGAGCAACCTTAGACACATTCATCGGACTATCACCACTGATGATACTCAATTGCGCTTGTTCTCTCAACGCTTCAACCACGTCGTGCGTGTGTGCTTTGAGCGCGTCGGTGAGCCAATACGCCGCAATGAGCATGTCTTCACGGGCCACATAGACACTTGCCCCCTGCAGCTCATCAGGGATCGGACAGGGCATTAGAGCGGCACTGCCAATAGCATACTGGGCATCATTACACTTTGCAGTAATGCCTTGATTGACGACATTGTTAACCTCGTCAACGCGCACCATCTCTGCATTTATACTATCTTGAGTGAATGCTTGAGCAATCGGGTGCTCTGAAAATTGTTCGATACTGGCTACGACTTGCAAGATATGTTCTGAATCCGGATCGTTGATATACCACGCTTTTTCAATGCTAAATTGCCCCGTTGTTAAGGTGCCCGTTTTATCAAATAAAATATGGGAAAGTTCAGTAATGCGCTCAAGCGTATCTGCGCGTTTGATCAGCACGCCAAGTTTTTGTAAGCGCGCCATGGCTGAGGTGAGGGCGCTTGGTGTTGCCAGACCTAATGCACAAGGGCAGGTTGCAATTAAAATAGACACAGTGATCCAAAAGGCATCTTCGTTACCCAATTGCTGCCAAGTCAAATAGGTAATGCCAGCAATACACAGCACTGCAATCACAAAATATTGTGATAATCGGTCTGCCATCTGCGCCACTTTGGGCTTGTGAGTCATGGCATTTTCTTGTAGCTGGATGATGTGATTGACCAGCGCATTGTCCAAGGTGGTAGTCACTTTAATTTGCAACTGCTGATTTTGGTTGATGGTGCCGCCATACACATCGCTACCTCGACGCTTTTGTACGGGGGCAAATTCACCAGTCAGCATCGACTCTTCGACATAGCCCTCGCCATCAATGACAGTACCATCAATAGGAATGGTTTCGCCGGGTTTGACTAATACGGTTTGGCCGATTTGTAATTTCTTGGCCAAGACGACCTGTGTTCGGCCATTGTCGTTGAGCAAATTGGCCGATACCGGGATAAACTGCATGCTGTTTGAAGCGATTTCAGTGGCTTGAAAACGCGCTCGATGCTCTAAAAAACGCGACGTTAACAAGAAGAAAATAAACATGCAGATCGACTCAAAATACACATCACCACTGCCGATGATGACCGCTTTGATACCCGCGATATAGGTGCCTAATATGGCAATCGATACGGGCAAATCCATATTGACCCCACGCGCCTGTAAAGCTCGCAGGGCAGCAATATAAAAGGTAGAGCCAGAATAAAAGACCACCGGGGTGGTTAACACTAACGACACCCAGTGAAAATAAGCGGTCATGGTATCGTCAATATTCCCCAGCCAGTCAAAATAAAAGCCAAACGAAAGCATCATGACCTGCATGGTCATGATCCCAGCCAGTCCCAGTTGTTTGATAAAGCGTTTGTGCTGGTTCTGATATATCTGCTCATGCTCCTCCACGGAAAATGGTCGGGCAGTGTAACCAATCTGTGCGAGCTGCGTTAAAATATCGGATAAGGTGATGACGTCGGGATCCCACTTGACGGTGGCACGTGCCGAGGACACGTTTACAGCGTTTTGCACGACGCCTGAGACTTTACTTAAGTGTCTCTCAATTAGCCATCCACAGGCAGCGCAGGTAATACCTTCGAGGGTTAGTTGCACACTTTTATAGCGCCCGTCAGCGTGCACAAAATCTGCCTGCAGTTCTGCTTCATCAAATAAACTGAGCTGCGCCAGTACTGCGGCTTCCTCTTTACCGTCTAGCGCTTTGGCTGCAGGGGCAGTACGAAATTGGTAATAATCCGTTAAGCCTTGCTCTACAATGGCTTCAGTGACGGCTAAGCACCCGGGACAGCAAAGTGTCTCAGTGTTGCCAAAAACTTCGGTTTGATATGGGGAAGGGTCAGGATTGGGTAAACCGCAGTGAAAGCATTCCGTAGCGTGATCGTGCATATTTGAGTAATCTTATGGAACAAATGCAAATGGTTTTGCTTGAGGCAAAAAGCGTGTTTGTTGGACTTTCCAGCTTTGATCCAAGGGCATCAAGGTCATCTGCCATTTGCTGTTGATATCGACATCGTAGCTGCCGCGATAGACACCTTGGGCATCTCTGCTCAACAATACCTTAAAGTCTTTAGCAGCCATAGTTGTGTGATAAAAGCCTAATTCGAGTGCTTCACCGGTTGTCGGCACACCGCTGATAAAGCGCAGCGCAATCGCACCGTCGCGGATATCTAGCTCAGTCTTAATGTTGAGTTTGAGCGCTGCGTCACGGCGATCGATACGCGTGTTGATTACGCGTCCTTCTTTGTAGTAGTCATCCACCACTAAACTATTTTCTGTGGTTAATGCTAAATGAAAGTAGTTGATTGAAAAGATCATGGATGCAAGAGGCACAAGGATCAAAAACCAAGGCCAAAAATGCTTATACCAAGGCTTGGTATCTTCAACAGGTGAGGGGTGTGCCATTTTAATTCTCCAACACTCGCAGAACAGGTCTGTGAGGACAAAAAAGCCCCGTAAAAAACGAGGCTTTTATTACTTTCAAAACAAGACTATTTGTTTGATAAGCTATAAACGTAAGCCGAAACTACGTGAATTTTATCATCACCAAGCGTTTTATTAAATGCTGGCATGACACCATTACGGCCGTATTTCAAGGTTTCTGTTACTGCACGTTTACTGCCACCGTACAACCAGATATCGTCAGTCAAGTTAGGTGCACCTAACATCTGATTACCTTTACCGTCCATACCGTGACAAGCTGCACATACCGCGTAGCGCGCTTTACCTGCTTGGGCTAAGACCGGGTCTACTTCACGACCAGATAAGCTTAGCGTGTACTCGACAATTTCGGTAATGCCTTGTTCACCAAACGAGTCTAACCAACCTGGCATCATGCCCGAGCGACCGCCTTGCAGGGTTTTGACAATGGTTTCACCACTGCCACCGTACAACCAATCGTCATCGGTCAGGTTAGGGAAGCCACCGTTTTGGCCACGGGCGTCAGAGCCGTGACATTGCGCACAGTTTTGTAAAAACAAACGCTTGCCAACTTCTACCGCTTCTGCGTGCTCAGGCAATGTTGCCAAAGTCTCTACCGGAACCTGTGCATAAGCTGCAAAGATCGGGTCGAACTTTTCGTTGGCAAATTTGATTTCGCGGTCGTATTGAACCAAATCACCGTTTTCGATAGACGCCTTAAGGGCAGCTTCTGATTCTTCCAAACTTAAAATCGTTTGGTTTGAGCTCTGCCAGCCAAGTAAGCCTTTCCAACCACCGAGGCCTGGGTAGAGCGCTAGATATAGAAAGCCCCAAACGATAGTGATATAAAATAAAATAGTCCACCAACGTGGTAACTGATTGTTAATTTCAACGATCCCATCGAACTCATGTCCCATGCTTTCGCCTTCTTTGACACCCGTTTTATTAGCTAAGGGCCATTTTAATAAAAAATGACAGCCAATAATCGATCCTAGGG
>CAZLGJ010000052.1:17358-17860 GCA_964559075.1 uncultured Glaciecola sp. | reverse complement strand
ACGCGCTGCTCATAACCAGAGAACGCTTGCACCACATACCAACGCATTGCCATGACTTAGATCCCAATTCCAGTAACAAAACCAACTAGACGCACGATAATGCCGTCCAATCCCCATAAAATTAGCGCCATGACCAAGGTTGCGAACAACACGATCAATGTCGTTTGTGTCGCTTCTTGGCGCGATGGCCACACGACTTTGCGCACTTCGGTGCGTGAGTCTTTGGCGTAAGTTAAAAAACGCGTGCCTTTGTCCGTTGTAGCGGCAATGAAACCCGCTACGATCACAACACCTACCGCAGCTAGTGCACGATACAGCACAGATACTTGGTCGTAATAATGATTACCTGCAACTAATGCAGATAGTAAGACAAACACCACCAACCATTTGACTGTATCAAATGCACCTGATGATTGGTTTTCTACTGTTTCACTCATGTTAAACCCTATCCAATACACGTTAGGTATTGTCATAAAAAGTGGCAGGGGCGGAGGGATTCGAA
>CAZLGJ010000052.1:0-17348 GCA_964559075.1 uncultured Glaciecola sp. | reverse complement strand
TCTACCAATTGGAACTACGCCCCTAAATTCATAATGCTTGCTAACTTAAGCCAGCATTTCACAAAATTTAGATACACTTCGATTGTGCTTTCCAGTTAATAAAAAATCGGGGGAAGTACAATGAAGGGACGCGTATTATACTACTTACTGGTCAGGTTTCAATGCTTTATTTGCGGTTAGATGTATATAGATCGGATTTTGTATCTGATGCAGGGCCACTGACAATGCGCTCCTCACCGAAGTTATAGATGTTATTTATCGCCACATAGGTACCACTGATCACACCTGTAATTGGCACTAACACCAGCCCGCTAATAGAGTAATAAGTCCCTGCATCTTTATGACCATCATAAATACGCAGCGTTTTGCGATCACTGGAAATTTCGCAACGACTCACCTTGGTCGTATCAACCTGTGGCACCACCATGCAGCCGGGTGTGATGAACAATGATAGTAGTAGTGCAGTTAGTTTTGCCATAAGTCTGGTACCTCTATATTTTCCTATTTTGTTCAATGTGGTCTAACAACCGTACTTTTGCTCAGCTGTGCAATATGGCACAAGAGAGTACCATGGGTTATGATTAATTAATCGGACATAACATATGGCACTTAAGATGCAGACTACTGATATTTTTACGGTAGATAATTACCTTAGTCAAGAACATGATAGCGAGAATCATACTCGCCATGAGCTGATTGAAGGACTGTTGCACGCCATGTCTGGCGGCAGTGCCAACCATGAGAGAATCAGTGGTAACATTTATGCCGAAATGCGACAGTGTCTCAAAGGTTCTTCCTGTGAGCCATTTGGTTCGGATATGAAGGTACGTGTTGGCGATAATTTTTTTTATCCAGATGCAATGGTGGTGTGTAATTTTGACGAATCTAAGCCATATTACACTGAGTCACCATCCGTCATAGTTGAGGTGCTTTCCCACACTACCCGTAAATACGACCAAAAAACCAAATTTGTGTACTACCTCAACATTGCGTCTTTACAAGAGTATGTGTTAATCGAACAAGATGTCGCCCAAATCACCGTTTATCGTAAGCGAGATGAATGGCGTCCCACCCATTATTTTTTGGGAGAGACGTTTTATCTCGATTCAATAAGCGCAGAACTCGTGGTTGCTGACATTTATCAGCGGGTAAAAAACGATGATGTTGCTAGCTTTGTTGCGGCAAACGACTACTCCAACCCCAAAAACCCACCGGTCTGATGCTCCCACAGCTTGGCGTAAATACCATTAAGCGCCAATAGCTCAGAGTGTGTGCCAGATTCAACGATACGTCCTTGATCCAACACGATAAGCCTATCCATCTGCGCGATAGTCGATAAACGGTGTGCAATTGCCAGCACGGTTTTGTTTTCCATGATTTTGTCGAGGCACTCTTGAATGGCCGCTTCAACTTCGGAGTCTAACGCGGAGGTGGCTTCATCCAAAATCAATATCGGCGCGTCTTTGAGCATCACGCGTGCAATCGCAATCCGCTGCCGCTGACCACCAGAAAGCTTGACCCCGCGCTCGCCGACATGCGCATCAAAGCCCGTGCGCCCTTTGGCATCGCTAAGCTGCTGAATAAAATCAAACGCTTCGGCTTGTTTCACCGCCGTAATCATATCTGCTTCGGTCGCATCCTCACGCCCATAAATCACATTATCACGCACGCTGCGGTGCATCAGTGAAGTATCCTGCGTCACCATGCTGATGTAGGAGCGCAGCGATTCCTGATCGACTTCAGTCACGTGCTGCCCATCTATGGTAATAGTTCCGCTTTGAATGTCATAAAAGCGCAGGAGCAAATTCACCAACGTCGATTTACCGGCACCTGAACGCCCAACTATGCCGACTTTTTCTCCGGCTTTGATATCCAGGTTGAGTGAATCAAACACGGAGATATGGTTGCCATTTTGTGCTTGATAAGCAAAGTTCACATCTTTAAAGCTAATCTGTCCCCCGGTGATGGCCAAGCTTTTAGCATGTTCCGCGTCTTCTACAGCGACAGGCACTGCTAATGAGTTGATCCCATCTTGCACCGTGCCGAGGTTTTCAAAAATGGACGACACCTCCCACATGATCCACTGACTCATGCCATTTAAACGCAGCGCTAAGCTGACCCCAATCGCAATATCACCACCAGTGACAACCCCTTTACTCCATAAATAAATCGACAGCGCGGTGACGGCAAACACCAACAGCGCGTTGGAGTACCATACGCAGCCATACAAAATAGTCACCAGTCGCATTTGCGGATGCACTGTCTGCAAGAAACCGTCCATGCCTTCTTTGGCATAGGTCGCCTCGCGTGAGGAGTGAGAAAATAGTTTCACCGTCGTGATATTGGTATAAGAATCGACAATCCGACCGGTCATAATTGAGCGAGCATCGGCCTGCTGCTTAGAGACTTCTTTGAGGCGCGGCAATATCAAGCGCAGGATCCCAACGTAGACCGCTAGCCATACCAAAAACGGTACTGCCAGACGCCAGTCTACGGCAAACACCAACACCACGATAGACACAAAGTACACCGTAATGTATACCATCAAGTCGAGCAGTTTGAGCACGGTTTCGCGCACCGCCAGTGCGGTTTGCATCACCTTAGTCGCGACGCGCCCGGCAAACTCATCTTGAAAATACGACAGGGATTGTTGCAGTACATAGCGATGCGCTAACCAGCGGATCCGCATCGGGTAATTGCCGAGCAGGGATTGATGGATCAGCATGGACTGGACAATCACCAAGCACGGCAGCACCACCAGAATGATCAGCCCCATTTGCCACAGTGACTCTGATTCTTCGCTTAAAAATGTCTCGGGATTGCGGGTGGCGAACCAATCGACTAACTGCCCCAAATAGCCAAACAACATGACTTCAAAGATAGCGACAGAGGCGGCTAATAACGATACACAAAAAATAACCGGCCAGACGCCTTTAGTATAGTAAACACAAAAATCAAACAGTCCACGTGGCGGCTGAGAGGGAACTTCGGTTGGATAAGGTTGGACCAGACTTTCGAACCACTTAAACATCAAACAACTCAATATAATACGATTATGGGATGTATTCTGAGGGGAAGGCCCAAAAAGCTCAAGTCTCCACGTTAGAAAGTTGTATCAAAACTTATCGACTTCTCATCCATCAGTCGTAGATCAGGCAAAAATGTCGACAATAACCATGTCATATCTTGATATAATGTATATAAAGGCTACCATTGTCGACAATATTTCATTTTTAAATTTTTACCGTGCTTGTTGTTGTGCACGTATTGAAGGACACCATATGTCAACATTTTCAGATTTTACGCCAAGTGATTCAAATAAGACGCTAGCCGGTACACAGCATCAATACCACAGCCTCCCGCACACAGCCGAGATGTTTGGTATCGCGTTAGATGAACTGCCTTTTTCACTGCGTCCGATTCTGGAAGGAATCGCGCGCAATGTTGGCAAAAACGGGATCACCGCCGAGCACGTTGCCGCACTTGGCAACTGGCCAACACACTGTGGTAAAACCCCTGTTGAGATCCCTTTTACCGCCGGGCGTGTGATTATGCACGATCTCAGCGGTACACCAGCCATTGTCGATTTTGCCGCGATGCGCTCCGCCGTCGAGCGAATGGGGCTAGACCCAACTATTATTGAGCCACTGGTGCGCGCTGATCTGGTAATTGATCACACGGTCACCATGGATAATACCGGCAGTCCGGCTTCTCTCAAAATCAACAGTGAGCTAGAGGCCAAGCGCAACGTTGAACGCTATGCGTTTTTAAAATGGGGCGCCCAAGCGTTTAACACCATCCGTATCATTCCACCGCAAACCGGTATTGTGCATCAAGTTAATCTTGAATACTTGGCGCAAGGCTATTTGCAAATGGACAATTTGATGGTGCCCGACACGCTTATTGGGATGGATAGTCATACTCCGATGGCCAATGCGCTGGGGATCGTTGGCTGGGGTGTCGGCGGGATTGAAGCTGGCGCATCGATGCTGGGTCAGCCCATGCACATGCTCGCTCCTGAGGTTATTGGTGTGGAACTCACAGGCGCTTTACGCGAAGGCGTCACAGCGACAGATCTGGTGCTCACGATCACCCAAATGCTGCGCAATCACCCTGGTGGTGTCGTGGGCAAATTTGTCGAATATATTGGCGAGGGATCGGCGAACTTATCCCTACCGGATCGCGCCACTGTTGCGAACATGTCGCCAGAATACGGGGCGACTATGGGCTTTTTCCCCTTTGATAATGTCACCGCACAATACTTAGCAGCCACTGGTCGTGATAGCACACTGCCGATGGCGTTTTATCAGGCTCAAAACATGGTCTGGCAACCTGGCCAAGCGGTACCTCGTTATACTGAGCTACTCCAGCTAGATTTAAGCACCGTTGAGCCATCGGTCGCCGGTCCCAAAAAGCCGCAGGATAGATTGCCCCTAGCGGATATTGGCCGTGCTTTCGAACAAGCAGCAACTGCGACTGAGCGCACGCCGGAGCAGGTCACCGTCACGCCCATGAAAACCGATGCTGACGGCATCTTTGTAGCCGCGCCTGAACGCGTGTTAAAAGACGGTGATATTGTCATTGCTGCGATTACTGCCTGTACCAATACCTCCAACCCTAGCTTGTTAATTGCAGCGGGATTGGTTGCCAAAAAAGCCAATGAACTGGGCTTAACCTGATGGTGTCAAAACTTCGTTTGCGCCCGGATCACCTGTGGCGACGGACTTTTTGACCAAAGCCGGACTGCAGCCACATCTTGATGCCCTTGGCTTTCACACCGCAGGCTATGGCTGTACCACGTGCGTTGGCAACTCCGGCCCCTTGGCACAGAGTATTGAAAACGCGTTGCAAACCCACGATATCATTGCCGCGTCTGTGCTCTCTGGCAACCGTAATTTTGAAGGTCGCGTGCATCCGGATGTGGATGCGAATTTTTTGATGTCGCCGCCTCTAGTGGTGGCTATGGCCATTGCTGGCAACGTCAAGATCGATGTGACAACAGCGCCGTTAGGACTAGATCGCGCAGGGAATGACGTGTATTTGAAAGACATCTGGCCGAGCAATGGAGAGATCAGTGACACCATGCAGGCGTGTATGGAGCCAAAAGCGTTTCGTCAAACCTATGAAAATGCAATGGCGGGCCCAGATACCTGGCAAAATCTAGCTTCGCCGACCGGGCCTGTGTATCAGTGGGATCCTCAATCAACCTATATTCAAGAAATTTCCTTTTTTGATAATTTTTCATTAGAAATGCCAAGCGATGCCCTGACAGATATTAGTGGGGCACGCATGCTGGTCATGTGCGATGACAACACCACGACGGATCATATTTCACCCGTCAGTCGCATCCGTCCTGACTCCCCTCCCGGCGAATACCTACTTAGACAAGGCGTGGCTGAGGATGACTTAACGTCTCTTGGTGCACGACGCGGAAATCACCATGTCATGCTGCGCAGTATTTTTGGTAACGTCAAAGCTCGTAACTTAATGCTACCTGGTACCACTGGGGCAGTTACACACTATTTCAGCGCCGACAATACGCCAGAGCAAATGAGTGTTTATGATGCTGCGAGCAGGTATCAAGCCGAAAATACGCCGACCGTGGTGTTTGGGGGTAAGCTTTACGGCACCGGCTCTTCTCGAGATTGGGCGGCCAAAGGCCCTGCTTTACTTGGCGTTAAGGCAATCATTGCAGAAAGCTTCGAGCGTATTCACAAATCGAATTTGGTGGGAATGGGCGTGTTGCCACTGCAGCTACCTGACGGCGTTACGCGTGCCTCGCTTGGTTTAGACGGCAGCGAAACCTTTGACTTGCATGGAGTTGACACCTTGGCGCCAAGAGGCTCGGTGCAGCTAATTATCCATCGCGCCAATGGTGAAGCTGAAAACTTCAATTTAACTGCGCGCGTTGATACGTCATCCGAGCTAGAACAAATTAAACACAAAGGGATTTTGCCCATGGTGTTGCGCGATATTATTCGCGCCAATACCCAATAGTGCTGGCTTAGACGCAAAAAGAGCTCGGAGCTTACCTTGATTATTCAGCGGTGAGCTCCGCGACAATCTTATCGACATTAGCTTTGTGATTGGCCTGCCATTCGTCCAGCGTTTGTGATGCATCTTTATCACGGCGTTTGCTTGCAATCTCAAGAGCCTCATCCGCCTGTGCGGCTGGAATAACCGCCACTCCATCATTGTCGGCCACGATGATATCGCCAGTGTTTACCGTGACACCTTGCAGCTGCACTGGCTGGCCGTTCGGGTCAAAAACTTTTTTGGCACCGGGCTTGGGGCAAATCCCTAAACCGTGTATGGGGAAGGAAATGTCACGTACTTCATCAATGTCACGTACCACGCCCTCGACCACAAAACCAGTCACGCCGTTGCGCTGCGCAATGGCACAAACATTGCCACCAGAAACGGCAAACTCAGGATCGGCTTGGATCACTAATACATCACCCGGCTGTGCCTCATAAATGGCCACGTGCACCATCAAGTGATCACCCGCCGCGCATTTAACAGTAAACGCGCGTCCAGCAAAGCGAGGCATATCAGGCCATAAGGGGGTAATCGGAGCTGCGATAAACTGTGAGCGGGGCAGTGCATCGGCGAGATCACAGGTCGATACGTCGGTGTATTTGGCGTAGGTTGGGTGAGTCATGAGGTCATCTTTATTCATTTGTGTGCTTTTAGCCTAGGTAATTCGGCCTTCATTGCCAATACGCCATGAGTAGTAAATACATGCAAACCGCAATTTCTGGTATTTGAGACAGGTCTCATACTTGGCGTTTTACACTATGATGAGATATTCTTTTATTATCGGAATTTTTATAATGGCATTTAAAATGGCAACAACTGAGTATTTGAGTGTCGAGGCCTACCTCGCCCAAGAAAATGACAGTCCAAGTCACATTCGGCATGAACTGATTGATGGACAGCTCAGGGCAATGGCGGGCGCTAGTAAAAATCATATGCGCATCACGCAAAATTTTACTTTTGCGCTTTTAGAGCTTCTAGAAGGCTCGCCCTGCGAGCCCTTCGCCACCGATTTAAAAGCCAGAGTATTTGATAACTTCTTTTACCCCGATGTAATGGTTGTATGTGATGAAGATGAGTCTGAATCCTACTACACCGAGTCGCCTACAGTCATAGTCGAAGTACTGTCTAAATCTACCCGTAAACACGACCAAAAAACCAAACTCATGCATTATTTGAATATCCCCAATTTGGAAGAATATATCCTTGTCGAACAGGATATCGCAGATATCACCGTATATCGCAAACATGATGATTGGCGCGCTACGCATTACTTCTTAGGTGAGTCGTTTGTACTAGATTCGATTAAAACTGAGCTATCAGTCGCAGAGATATATAAACGCGTACATAACGCCGATGTGTTGGCTTATGCTGCTGAACAATCGGCCACAGAGAATTCACTTTAATCTGGTGGTCAGCCATACAAACCGCTATAAATAAACGCTTGTGTGAGTTTTGAATACAATACATCTGTGCTCGGTAACGCTTCAACATGCTCACTCAGACAAGTGTGCGCATTTGCTCTGATATTCGCATCATATCCGTGTAACGCATTAATCTGATTCACCGGCGCGACCAATTCATCCACAGCAGCATCTATCAGTACGCATGCTTGAGCAAGTACTAACTTACGTCCTTGCCTGACCGACATGACGCGTTGCGCTGTGCCCACAATTTTACGTCCGTCTATATTAACGTTATAGTCACCGTCACAAAAAGAAAATGGGGTCGCGTGGGTTTGTGTGGAGACCCCAAACCCTTTAAAAAATAGCCCTAGAACCATAGATAAATCTTCATAGGCACCTTTCACTGAATAAGCTTTGTCTTCAGGCCACAGATAAAAATGTGAGACGTTGATCATGCCTGAGCTCTGCGGGACTGGCGCGCCCCCTGAACGACGCGCTAACACTGCCCAACCACTAGCAGCTAAGGCCTGAGAAACTTCTGGTGTTGCTTGCCATTTTTTACCCGCAGGCAGCACCAAAGTTTGCTGTTGGCATTGATAAAGCAACAGCGCTTGGTCAAGTTCACCACTGCGAATTGCATCTATGATGGCGGTTTCCTTGTCCCACATATTTTGATAGCTAGTATTTTGATAGCGATAAATTTTATTCATATGGATTATTTAGTACGCCGCATGTGAACATTGCATTTTGTAGTGACGTATAAGATACAGTATTTAATCATAAGATGGACATATGGATTTTATCTTTTTTGATCTTGACGGGACCTTGTTGAATAACGACTCGGCGCTGAGTGATTACACGCGTGAAACGTTGCGCATGCTCGATGCCAACCGCATTGCCTACACGGTCGCGACAGGTCGTTCACTGTCCTCTGCCAAACAAGTACTCGGCAATCACCCGCTAGCATTAACCCAAATCTATACTAACGGCGCTACCTTGTGGCACCCTAGCAATGATGAGCTGGTGTTTAATCACACGCTGTCATCAAGCGAAATCAAAACCATTTTGTTGCTGGCGAATAATAACCAGCTTACGCCATTTATCAGCGGCGTTGATGCGGTCACTACAAAACCCGAGCATTATGTTTTCCATACCCCGCCACGCAACCCTATTGAACAGCAATGGTTGACTTACTGTGACACCAAAAGCGATGTTGTCTTACGCCCACTAGATACCTTATCTGATAACATTATCGTTACCAATATCAGCATGATTGGGCAAGCACATACCGTGCAAGCGCTTTACCATCAGATCAATGCTATCGAAGGACTGATCGCTTACTCAGGTCCTACTCGTGATCCGGGTGATTACCAATGGATTGATATTCATCATCAACTGGCCACCAAAGGCAGCGCGATTGAACAGGTCAAAGCACAACACGATAACCCCAATATTATTTGTTTCGGTGACAACAGCAATGATGCATCTATGTTTGCTATGGCCGACGAGTGCTACGCCCCAGAAAATGCCATTGATGATATCAAAGCGAGTGCCACAGCAGTCATTGGCCATCATAACGAAGATGGCGTGGCAAGATTTTTGCGCAAGCGATTTGACCTCTAAGGAACTATTGCTCACCCTCTTCATCTACCGCCAACATCGTCAGGATTTTTTACACATTAACCCGCTTGTCCTCTTATAACAAAATTTTTACATATCTAATCAACCACTTATATTTACCTTTTTTTTGGTATCAATTATGCAGTGCACCTTTAAGTCACTGTTCACCGTCGTGCAGTAAAGGTGTCGGTAATTAAAAAAGCCCATCTAAAAGGAAAATATGATGAAACAGAAAGTGATACGTTCATCTCTGTTAGCAACAGCTATTGCATTTACCCTGCAAGTAAATCATGCACAAGCAATAGTCATCACCGCAGAAACAGACGCCACGGTACTAGCAGATACACTGCTCGTTCCGGATTCAAACATTACAATAACGTCTGCCTCACTATCGTTTGGCACAGAGTTTGATTTTGATGATTATGGCGGTGATTACGGGGGCGACTATGGTGGCGATTACGGCGGCATTGACGTACTTGCTGATCTAGGCGTTGTCCCGTTAGCTTTAGTCGATATGGATGATATGGCCTTTCCTAGCATTCCCCAAATCGGTACCTTTACCAATGCATCTGGCACCTATAATCTACCCGCTGCCGGCGGTATCGTGATCAGCACGGGCAACATTGAAGATTACGAAGATGCGCCTTATGATGATAGCGAAACCTCATCAAGCGCAGATACAGCCGCCACCGATGAACAAAATGAGTTGTTATCCGAGTTATCAGGTATGCCAACTCACTTTGATCCAGTTGAATTGGACATCGAGTTTTCAGTCGCAGAAGCCACTACTATTACTTTTTTTGCTGCATTTGGCTCTGAAGAATATCCTAACTTTGTGGATTCTCCCTTTAATGATGCGTTTGGCTTGTATTTTAACGGTGAAAATGTCGCTGGAGTCCCAGATTCGTCGAGCATGAGCACAGCATTGGAACGGATTAATATTTCACATCCCGACTTTGCGGAAGTGGAAGGCACCATTCTCAACGGCATGCTAGCCCCTAACGGCAATCCACTATTGCGCTTCGACATCCCCGTTGATAGCGGCGATAACACGTTTAAAGTGCTATTGGCTGATACTTCTGATAGCTCCTTAGACACTACCATTTATTTGGCAAACTTCGGTGTGTTGGGCGAGTCCGAATTCACGCCGCTATTGCCTGATGTGTCTAACCCAAGAGACGAAAACGGCGCTTGGCTCTTCACTCTCCCAGAGCTGGATGCGATGGAAACGATCTGGCTTGACCCCGATATTGCCGTGGGATACTTCTATGAATTTTCTCAAGAAGTCGCAACAGTCACTGCCCCGAGCCTTGCAACGGTAAACGATGCGGATGGCTACATGTTATCGTTCTTCTCAAATGGCATGAATGAGATGTTTGCCATCAATGCCGGAGAAACTTTTGACTTTGCCGCTAATGGCTTCTTGGATATCTTAAGTTTCACTCTTGACGGTATTGATACTAGCTTAATGCTAGATCCAAATGATCCTTTGGCATTTGCGCTGGGTGTTTCATTTTTAACACCGGGTACCGGCATTACGGCATCTCAACTGCCAATCACGCAATTTGTCGGCGGGCCCACTACACCAGTCAACGCGCCTACAGGTGCTGCATTATTACTATTGGGAGCAGGTTTGGCATTATTTGGACGCAACCGCCGCTGTAAGCTCAGTTAGGCTAAACAGCGTCATAACAGTAAAAAGTTCACGAGCCTAGCAGATATATCTCTAAGCTTGTGAGCTTTTTGTGGTTCACTTATTGTTGTTTTAGGGATGCGTATGAATATATGGAAATTAATTGCAGCAAGTACGTTAGGATGTTCCTTATTGGTCAGCGCTGCGGATAGCAATGGGCATTTTGCAGCAAAAGGCGCGGCTCGCCAAGACTGTCAAGATTATAGTCAGAGCGCGGCTGCCAAAAACACCGACTTTTTGCTTTACAGCGGCTGGGTCGAAGGCTACATCAGTGCATATAACCAGTTTGCGCCTGATAATTATGACTTGCTACCGTGGCAGACTACAGAGTTGTTTATGTTGCTATTAGCAAGGCACTGTGAAGCTCATCCAGATGCCAAGTTTTTTGATGCTGCTAACAGTCTTATCAAAGCCTTCTACCCCATACGGTTAACGCAAAAAAATACCGTTGTCACGGTGAAAGCCAATCAACACACCTTGTATATGTATGAGGAGATTTTATCTCGCGCGCAGGACCGACTCTCAAACATGGGCTTTTATACAAGTGCTCCCAAGCGAGGAAATTTTTCTGACGTGGATATCAAAGCTATTGTTGCTTTTCAAAAAGCGGCAGGCATTTCGGTCACAGGCACCTTTGATCAAGAAACGTTGACCGCATTGTTTTTGAAGCCCGCCTCAGCGAAGTCTAAACAAGCGCCTTAGCCGATGCCATATCATGTCGTATATTGTTGGGAACTCGGCGCGGGGTTAGGCCATGTCTATCGTGCACGTAACATGCTAACGGCACTAGACGGACATCTCACCAAAGCTACGCTGCTGTTAAAGTCACCAGAAAAATTTGATTTTGACCTCAACGTATCAACATCCGTTGCACCCTGTTTGCGATTGCCCAAAAAAATGCCTGGGGCATCGCCGAATTACGCGCATGTTGTTTATCGCAGCGGCTGGTATGATGATGAGGTATTGCAAAGGTTGATATCATGGTGGATCGCGCAATTTGAGGCTTTGTCACCAGATTTTGTCTTGCTCGATCACGCGCCCACGGCCATGATCGCTGCAGACATGTGCCAGATCCCCTATATTTTGGTAGGCAATGGCTTTGAAGTGCCCCCAGATATGTCGCCGTTTCCAGCGTTACAGCATTGGCGTAACGAATCCCCAGATACGTTAACCAAGTGGACCAAGACCATAGACAGCCGGCTCAAACGGGTTTGTGCAAAAATAAGCCCCGCCTATAATGCACGCCGCCTAAGCGATTATTTCTCCCCGGACAATGCAATTATCGATGCACATCCAGAGCTCGATCACTACGCAAACATTCGGCAAAAAAATTGCCAGCGTCGGTATTTTTTACACACCAACATGCTGCCAATCAAAGCCCCAGCTGCCTATCAAGTCGGCGCAAGACCGGCTATTTTTGTGTATCTTAATATGCAGCACACCAAATTAGTGAACACGTTAAAATTTGTCAGTCGGCATTACGATGTATTTGGGTATTTTAAAAATCTGCACCCCAGTGACAAGCTAGCCTTGACCCAAATCGGCATTGACGTAGCTGAGAAACCACTGGATATAAAAGCTGCGCTTGCGCGCTGCAGCGCGGTCGTTTGTCATGCTGGGATTGGCACCGTTACTCAGGCGTGGCAGGCGCATAAACCCGTGCTGGTGATCCCCGAACACGTCGAGCAACAGATGACGGCGTATAATATAACGCGTTTGGGGATCGGCGCAGTATTGCCGATGCAGACGTCAGAACAAATCATAGCTGCTTTTATGCTTAAAGCCATCCCAAAGCTCGCATCAGGTCTCCCACACTATACTATCCCTAAAAATAATCAGGTATGGCCGCATAGTTTATTTGACTTTATCGCGCCTCAACTAGCACATGCAACAGCCAAACAATCATAAAAGCGAAGGCCAAGTTTGACCAAATAATTTGATACATATCAACAAGCAACTTATTGCTTTTGTTGATATTCTCACTATTTTCAATATAGTAGTTTAGCTATAGAAACGGACTCAATTTAGCTACTTTCAACTCCCGACTTTAAAGGCCTTATTCATGCGTCAATCCTACCTCATCTCCATTGCAATCGCGGTCTTATTTGTGCTGTGGATGGCCTCAGGCATGCTCTTTTCAGACTCAGAAAATAAAACCGCGCAAGATAACAGGGTGCAAAACGAGGCAGTATTATTTAAAGTGGCAGTGCAACAGCTGCGCGCTCAACCTACCCCAATCTTTGTGAGCAGTCACGGTCAGGTTGAGCCTAACAAAGTGGTAGAAGTGCGCGCCCAAACTCAAGGGCAAGTGGTACAAACCGCGGCAGTTGAAGGCAAATCGGTTGCAAAAGGCGCGCCGCTGGTGGAGCTCGCTATTGAAGATCGGCGCTTGCAGTTAGCAGAACAAACGGCGCTGTTAGAATCGCGCAGTAAAACGTTGGAACGCTTAGCGCGTTTAGCCACACAAAACTTTCAATCAGAAAGTGAGTTAGAGAGCGCTCGGGCCAGTGTCAAAGCGGCTGAAGCAGCCATTGCACGGATAGAGCTCGATATTGCCCGCACCAAAATACCGGCGCCGTTTACGGGCATACTCGAAAGACGACTGGTAGAGGTGGGTGATTTTGTGCAAAAAAACGCTGCCATTGCCGTATTGATCGAGCCCTCACCGCTTATCGTCAATGTCCCCATTGGACAACATCAAATTAACAACATTGCAATCGGCAGCAAGGTCGATGTGGCGCTTGCAACAGGGGAGCAGGTTGCTGGGGTTGTCAATTATATTTCGCCTAGGGCCAATAGCGGCACGCGCAGTTTTGATGTTGAAATCCTGATCGATAATAGCGATGGACGCCTCAAAAGCGGCATGAGCGCAAAGACCAAAATTGCCGTGGACACGCAGGATGCTCACTATATATCGCCTGCGTTATTCTCGTTAAATGCACAGGGAAAAATCGGCATCAAAATTGTGGACGATAATGACACCGTCAGCTTCCGCGAGGTGTCTATTTTGCAAAGTGATACCGGCGGCGCTTGGGTCAGTGGGTTGCCCGAGGTGGCTCGTGTTTCGTTGCGGGTCAAGGGTTTGTCGAAGATGGCATGCAGGTGCACACTGAAATGAGCGGTACCGCCAATAGCAACACTCTACCGGCAGAGGCGAGGTAAACTATGTTCAACATCATTGATGCTGCTTTTGCTCGTTCTCGAACCGTGGTGTTAGTGTTTTTGATGATGATTGTGGCTGGCGCAAGCACTTATTTTACCATCCCCAAAGAAGCAGAGCCGGATGTCACTATTCCCATTATTTATGTATCAGTCGTGTATGACGGGATCTCCCCTGAAGATGCCGAACGTTTGTTGATCAGGCCTCTAGAAAAAGAGCTGCAAACTATCGAGGGGCTCAAAGAGATGTCGGCAACGGGCACACAAGGATTTGCCTCCGTCACGCTGGAGTTTGATGCCGGGTTTGATGCGGATAAAGCGCTGCAGGATGTGCGTGAAAAAGTGGACATTGCCAAAGCGGAAATCCCTTTTGGTAGTGAGGAACCAAGAGTCACCGAGGTCAATATTTCTTTATTCCCAGTACTCACCGTGGTGCTTTCGGGCGATATCCCTGAGCGCACCTTGCTCAACATCGCAAAAGCATTGAAAGACAACATCGAAGCCCTTACTGGAGTGCTGGAGGTCGAAATTGGCGGAGAGCGCGAGGAATTGTTGGAAGTCGTGGTTGATCCGCTAGCGCTGGAAACCTACAACCTCTCTTTTGTCGATGTGTTTAATTTTGTCAGCAGCAACAATAGGCTGGTCGCAGCAGGAGCGTTGGATACGGGTGCAGGACGGATGGTGTTTAAAGTACCTGGCGTAATTGAAACCATGGAAGATCTGTCGACACTGCCGGTCAAACGCGTCGGCGATACCATTGTGACCTTCTCGGATGTGGCGACGATCCGACGAACGTTTAAAGATCCCGCCACGTTCGCACGCATTCAGGGCGAGCCATCTTTAGCATTAGAAGTGTCCAAACGCACCGGCGCCAATATCATTGAAACGGTTGCGCAAGTTCGCGCCATTGTCGAAGCGGCGCAGAGCTCGTGGCCAAAGACTATCAAAGTCAACTACCTGCAGGACAAATCCAACGAAATCAAAACCATGCTGGGCGACTTGGAAAATAACGTGCTCACCGCCATTGTACTGGTGATGATCGTCGTGGTAGCGGCGCTGGGCGTGCGGCCCGCCGTGTTAGTTGGACTGGCGATACCGGGCTCTTTTTTAACCGCGATGCTGGTGATCAGCTTTTTTGGGTATACGCTCAATATTGTCGTACTGTTTAGCCTGATTTTGGTTGTCGGCATGCTGGTGGACGGAGCAATTGTGACTATCGAATTAGCCGATCGTTACATGCAGGACGGTGAGTCCCCCAGTACCGCGTTTGCATCAGCGGCCAAACGCATGTCATGGCCCATTATTGCCTCAACGGCAACTACCTTGGCGGTGTTTACGCCACTGTTGGTGTGGCCAGGGCTGGTGGGAGAGTTTATGAAATTCTTACCCATTACGGTGATCATCACGCTCATTGCCTCTTTGTTTATGGCGCTGATTTTTATCCCCGTGTTGGGCGGATTGATTACGAATCAGCCATCCGCTGATACCGAAGAACGCCCTCTCTCTTCTGCCACCAAAGCCATCCGCGCGGCGGAAAGTGGAGATTTGGACGAAATTACAGGCTGGGTAGGTACCTATTTAAACGTACTCAACACCTTATTATCCCATCCCGGAAAAAGCGTTGCCACTGCGGTGGTGGCACTGTTTTTGGCATACATTGCTTATTTCAGCTTAGGCAAGGGCGTGGAGTTTTTCCCCGAGATAGAACCTGAGTTTTTGCAAGTCCAAGTGCAAGCGAGAGGCGATTTATCTATCTCTGAGCGCGATGATTTGGTACGCAAAGTAGAGCGCATCTTGCTTAAGCAAGATCACCTAGATGCGGTCTATACCAAAACCATGAGCGCGGGCGTACAGCCTCAATCAGAGATGCCCGAAGACACCATTGGCGTTATTCAGCTAGATTTGGCCGATTGGCAAACCCGCCCAGATGCCGCGACTCTCATTGAACAAATGCGCCGTCAAATCAACGATATTGCCGGCATCAAGGTACAAATTCGTGAACAACAGGCTGGCCCTGGCGCGGGCAAACCTATCGAAATTGATGTAAGCGCACAGAACCCTGATACCTTAGCACCGGCTGTTGCGCACATCCGCAACTTAATGGATCAAATTGGTGGTTTTGAAGATATCGAAGACTCAAGGCCACTGCCAAGTATCGAGTGGCGACTGAACATCAATCGAGAGTTAGCGGCAAAATTCAATGTCGATGTTTCGCTTTTAGGCAATGCGGTGACGCTCATTACTAACGGCGCGTTGTTAGCGGAGTATCGTCCCGATGACGTCGAGGACGAAGTTGAAATTCGCCTGCGTTTTCCAATCGAAAATCGCAACTTGGAACAGCTTTACAATTTAAAAATACCGACAAACCAGGGATTAGTGCCCATTCGCAATTTTGTAACGTTTGAGCCGGCGCAAAAAATTGGTCGCGTTACCCGCACCGACGCTCAGCGCACGATGACCATCAAATCTGCTGTCGCAGAAAGCTTATTAGCCGATGCGCAAAGTCAACAGCTTCGCCAAGCGCTAGCACAAAACCCGCTACCAAATGGCGCAAGTGCCACCTTTAAGGGACAGGATGAAGACTCACAAGAAGCGATGACGTTTTTGAGCAACGCCTTTATTGTGGCTATTTTCTTAATGCTGGTGATTTTAATCACGCAGTTCAACAGCTTTTATCGAGCGTTTATTGTTTCGAGCGCAATTATCTTCTCCACGGCAGGGGTATTGTTGGGCTTACTCGCCACGGGACAAGCTTTTGGCATCGTCATGGGCGGAATCGGCGTGATTGCGCTGGCCGGAATTGTTGTAAACAACAACATTGTATTGATTGATACTTACAATGATTTAAAAAATAAGGGGATGGAGACAAAAGAGGCGATTTTGCGCACTTCCGCCCAAAGGCTCAGACCGGTATTGCTAACATCTGTCACCACAGTGCTAGGTTTACTGCCCATGGTATTTGCGTTGACTATTGATATCCTTGGCCGCGATATCTCAGTCGGGGCGCCTTCAGCGCAATGGTGGGCCACCCTTGCCAGCACCATTGCTGGCGGATTGACGTTTGCCACGCTGTTGACTTTGTTAATTACGCCGAGTTTGTTGATGTTGGAGGATAAGTTATATGGATTGGTGGGTGGCGTTAAGCCAGAAAAAGCAATACAGTAAAAATTGTGAGGTTAGCATGCATATCTCTCTTACTGACGAATTAGAAGCTCGAGTTAAAGCCAAAGTTGACAGCGGTTTATATAATAATGCTAGCGAGGTTATTCGCGAGGCACTTCGCTTTATGGATACTCACGAAGATTGGAACAATGCAGTAAAATTGGCACAGCTCCGTGAACAGCTAAATGTCGGCATCAGCCAAGTTGAAAACAAGGAAGGAATAGCGATTGACTCTCCTTCTAGTTTAAATGCCCTTTTTCAAGACATAAAAG
>CAZLGJ010000051.1:2810-17953 GCA_964559075.1 uncultured Glaciecola sp. | reverse complement strand
GCGGTATCGTTGCGGTATTAGGCAGCGTCGGAGTAAACTTCGGTGCGGGTATGACCGGTGGTTTTGCTTATATTCTAGATGAGCACAATGACCTTGAGCATCGCGTTAACCCAGAACTGGTAGATATTTTATCTATCGAAGATAAGGGTATATTGTCAGAGCACTTGCGTGGTCTGATCAACGAACACTATGAACTAACCGGTTCTGAGCATTCATTGAACCTGCTATCAAACTTTGCAGAAGTCATGAAACAGTTCCGCTTAATCAAACCCAAAACCAGCGATGTTAAGAATTTATTGGGGCATATTAGCCGCTCCAGTGCTGAACTTCGCGTTCAAGCACAATAAGCAGTTGAGGTAAATCATGGCTAAGAATGTATACCAATTTGTAGATGTCGCACGTATTGATCCGCCAAAAAAGCCGATCAAAGTGCGCAAAGAAGAGTTTGCTGAAATTTATCAGCCGTTATCGCAATCACAAACAGAAGGTCAGGCTGACCGTTGTTTAGATTGTGGTAACCCATATTGTGAATGGAAATGTCCGGTTCACAACTATATTCCACAGTGGTTGGCGTTGGCTAACGAAGGCAAAATTTTGGAAGCCGCTGAACTGTCGCACCGCACTAACTCTTTACCAGAGGTATGTGGTCGCGTATGTCCACAAGATCGCTTGTGTGAAGGCGCCTGTACGCTCAATGACGATTTTGGTGCAGTCACCATCGGCAGTATTGAAAAATACATCACAGATACGGCGTTCAAAATGGGCTGGCGTCCAGACATGTCTGACGTTGAGTGGACCGACAAAAAAGTCGCGATTGTTGGCGCAGGTCCAGCAGGCCTTGCCTGCGCGGATATTTTGGTTCGCAACGGCGTCAAGCCAGTGGTGTTTGACAAGTACGAAGAAATCGGTGGTCTACTGACTTTCGGTATTCCCTCTTTCAAACTAGAAAAAGAAGTAGTGCAGCTACGCCGTCAGATCTTTACCGAAATGGGCGTTGAGTTTGTGCTGAACACTGAAATTGGCAAAGACATTGCCTTTGACACTTTGCTAGCTGACTATGATGCCGTGTTCCTTGGCATGGGTACCTATACATCGATGAAAGGTGGCTTTGACAATGAAGCTGCTCCGGGTGTACATGATGCACTGCCGTTTTTGGTCGCCAATACACGCCGCGTGATGGGTACAGAAAAAGATCAGAGCGAATACATCGACATGGCGGGTAAAAAGGTCGTGGTGCTTGGTGGCGGTGACACGACCATGGACTGTGTCAGAACCTCTATTCGTCAAAATGCCGACCACGTCACCTGTGCGTATCGTCGTGACGAAGAGAGCATGCCAGGTTCGCGTCGTGAAGTTGTTAACGCCAAAGAAGAAGGCGTGAACTTTGAATTCAACGTGATGCCGTTAGATATCGAAATTGACGCTGCAGGTAATGCTTGTGGCGTACGCTTTGTACGTACCGAAATGGGTGAACCAGACGCGGCAGGACGTCGTCGTCCAGTGCAAATTGAAGGCTCTGAGTTTGTCATGGAAGCCGATGCCGTGATCATCGCCTTTGGTTTCTCACCATCACCGGCTAACTGGTTTGGCGAGTACGGTATTATCCTTGACGAAAAAGGTCGCGTCAGAGCGCCTGAGCACGGTCAATTCCCGTTCCAAACCTCCAACCCGAAAATCTTTTCAGGTGGTGACATGGTGCGCGGTTCCGATCTCGTGGTGACGGCCATTTTTGAAGGTCGCAAAGCCGCAGAAGGGATCATGGACTACATGGGCGTCTAAACTGATAGCCACCGCTTCTTAACGCAATAAGCCTCATCCTCGATGAGGCTTTTTTATACCTTATCTAACATCAACATACCCAATCACCAAACGCGGACGCCTACACTTAGGACTCTACAGGAGCACGTCATGTTAATTACAACCTTACTGGCCTTGAGTCTACAACAACAAATTGCCTGTCCGTCAGAGTGGGAAACATTGATTTTACCCAAACAAGTCTCGAGCTGCCGCCAGTTCGCACAAACCCGACCAAAGCAGTTGAGCTTTCACACTGCTTTAAAACTTGACGAGCTTAGCCGGCTCCTAGACACACAGGGGTTCGCCCCAGCACAATCAGGCCAATCGTCGACCTTCGTCCATCATGAACAGCAGCTACGGCTGAGTGTGCGCCATGACGGTAATGGTTGGCAAGTGGACGTATTGGCGCTGCCATAAACGAGTGTTAATGTTGGCTTTTTTAAAATTATATTTTAACAAATTGGCATTTTAGTTGCTTATCTCAATATAAACTAAATTTTTGTCATTATTTTTGCTTCGTTGTCAAAAATCTGACTGATTATATTGAGGAGTCTAATATGGAAATGGCCATTGCGTTTCTCGGCTTATTAATTGTCTTGGGGATCATCGCGATCAAGATGACCAACCCTGAACTACAATATCACTTTTCGCAAAAAGACCAGCTGTTTACCCCAGTTGAACGCAGCTTTTTGACGCTTATTGAAGATGCTATTGGCAGTGAGTATCGGATATTGTGTCGGGTGCGCTTGGCAGATTTGCTCTCGGCCAAACAGCATAACGCGCAAACTAAAGCTGCTCTCAAAACAGCCAAAAGCAAAGAATTGAATTTTGTGCTGTGTCGCAAAAGCGATATGCGCCCTATCGCGGCAATAGACTTAGTTAACCCCAATGAACAATACAAGCAACAAAAGGACTGGTTTGTCACTGGTGCCCTTGATTCTGCCCGTATTGCCCACGTTCGCATTAAGGTCAAATCCGGATACAAAGCGAGCGATATTCGCACCTGCATTGTTAATAAGATCATTAGTTATGGGCAAACGCTCGACAGCAAGCCGATGCTGGAGTCCAACAAGCGACTCACCCGTCCATTGCGCTCTAACAAAAAGGTCAACCCTCAAGCAGCGTGACCAATTCCACAACGCATGCTACTGTATGCACTTTGATTACCGCTAAGTGACCACCAAGCAACATCGATGGCGCTTGAATGGTGCTTAGCGGTGAAGTTGTTAGCCTGCAGATAACGCTGCCATAGTTGTGAGATTAGCATGAATTTTTTGATTTTAGGTGCCATGGATGAAGAGATCCAAACTTACCTAACTGACCTTGAAAACACGAGCCAACAGACCATTCAACACCTAGATGTAAACACCGGCACCATCAACGGACACACAGTCACAGTGGCTCGTTGTGGCATTGGCAAAGTGGCTGCAGCAGTTGCTGCTGGTGTATTAATTGCTAAATTTGCGCCTGACTTAGTCATTAATAGCGGCTCTGCTGGCGGCTTTGCCGATGCGCTCAACGTCGGCGACATTGTCATTGCCGATAGCTTAGTCCAGCACGATGTCAACCTCACGCACTTTGGTTATGCCCTAGGACAACCAGCAGGCATGCCAGAACGCTTTACAACCGGTTCTAACTGGCACCAAAAAACCTTAGCGGAAGTGGCTAAACTGAATATTCTTGGGCTGCAAGGGCTGATCGTGAGTGGTGATGCATTTATCGGCACCGACGACCAAGCCAAACGCATTATGCATGACTTCCCCGACGCCGTTGCTGTGGAAATGGAAGGGGCGGCAATTGCCCAGACCTGCTATTTACTTAATACTGAGTGTTTAGTGATCCGCGCCATCTCAGATCACGCGAATAAAGAATCAACCGTGAGTTTTGCGGAATATTTACCGCTAGCCGCCAAACATTCTGCACAAATCGTGCTAGGCTTAATCCAACAAGCGTAAATTCACTCATAAAAACAATATAGATATGGATTTTGATCTCGGTTGGATGTCACTTTCTTGGGTAGTGTCGAGCATGACTATTGTCGTGGCCATTGCGGCAGCCCAATTGATCCCATGGCAACAGCACACTCACCCCATGGGCATCATATTTTTGGTCAGTCGTCGCATTGGCCAAAACTTATGCCAACAGCGCGCGGACCTGCCGGCATGGTTAGGCTTACTGCTCTGGGCGTTTTTATGCCTGCCGATTGTCAGTGCGGTAGTGCTGATCGTTAATTTGGCACATTATGCGCTGCTACTCGAAGCGGTACTGTTATGGCTATGTATTGCGAGTTTTCAATTGCCAGAAACCACGCTGCGCGTCTATCGCTATCTGCTCAAAAACAAAAAACAGCTTGCCAGAGATACCCTGCAACCCCATGTGTTAAGAGACACTGCCCCACTGTCTGCTTTGGGGGTTGCTAAAGCCTGTACCGAAATGCGCTTGTTGCGCTTTTTGCACGAAGTGGCTACACCGTTATTTTTATATGCCTTAGGCAATGTGTACTTAGCGCTGCTATATCGCTTTACCCTAGAGATGCTGCGCGCTTGGAATCCAAAACTCACCGACTATAAGGACTTTGGCCTACCGCTTCGCTACCTATGCAGCATCTGCCAATGGCCCGTTGCTGTAGTGTTTGTTATTTTGTTAGGTTTAAGTGCCCCACAAAAAATCATGACGGCAATTCGAGATGTGCGTCAACATTCCCCAAGTGCATGGTTTTTGGCGGCTCTTGGTGCACGCTTAGACTGTCAGTTTTGTGGCCCGGTTCAGTATGAAGGCCATGTGCATCGGACGCCTCGCGTCGGTTCTGAAAATACGATCAAACTTGACCACCTTAAACTCCTGACCCCACTGTTATTTGAGGCGAGTTTTTTATTTACCTTAGTTTGTATAGGAGTGGCTGCGATATGAGACTAGCCTCTCAAGCCTTCATTGCCAAAGTCAGCCTGACAGCATTTTTGCTTTGCTTATGCGTGTTGACAGGGTGGCATAGTCGTGTATTTGCTGTTGAACAGAAGACTTTGCACGAGACCCAAGAGCAGCGCATCGTAACCCTTGCTCCGCACCTAACTGAGTTAGTGTTTGCGCTTGGCAAACAACCCTACCTCGTCGCGGTCAGTGAAGCGTCTAACTATCCAGTAGAAGCTCAGGTACTGCCAACCGTTGCCAATCATCGCGGCGTGGATTTGGCGGCAATCATTGCACTAAAACCAACGCATATATTAGCTTGGGAAGGTGGCAACAAGCCGCAAGATATTATGCGGCTAAAACAGCTTGGATTTAATGTGTTGGCAATATCCGTGTCGCGTTTAGAGGACATTAGCAGCCAAATTAACGCACTGGGCAGGTTTTTAGATGCACCTCAGGCACATTCGCTGCAGGAAAAGTTTGATGCAGACTTGTCTGCATTTCGGCTGCGTTTTGCGAATGAACCGGCGCTGCGCGTATTTTATTATAGCTGGCCAAAACCGCTGCAAAGTGTGGGGGCTAATGCTTGGGTAACCACCCTGCTACAAGAGTGTGGGTTGCGTCACATCTTTGCCGAACTGCCTACACCCTATCCGCAGGTCTCACTCGCGGCAGTGCTTCACGAAAAGCCGCCGGTGGTGATCGCGGGGACGGGTGAAGCAACTGAAAATATTGACGCGTTTTGGCAAGCGCATGCGTCGATTTATCAGCCACACATCATTATTGCAGAGCCAGACAAAATGCACCGCTTTACCACGCGTATTTTGCCCGCTCTAAATGATATCTGCCAGCGCGCTCGCTTACTAAATTAAAGTGATGCGCGCAAACTTGCGTTTACCCACTTGATAGACGGCCTGACCTAACGTCGTGATGATTAACTTGGGATCATCCACTTTTTCGCCGTCAATTTTGACCGCGCCTTGTTTAGCCATACGCATCGCATCTGATGTGGACGATACCAGCCCCGCTTCTTTGAGTAACTGAGCTAACCCAATCTGCTCACCCATACTGATATCGAGTTCGGGCATATCGTCTGGGATGGCGTTTTTTTGGAAACGCTGAATAAAGTCCTGGTGCGCCGCCTCCGCTGCTGCATCATCGTGAAAACGTGCAATCAGCTCCTTAGCAAGCAAAATTTTGATATCGCGCGGATTAGTGCCCGCCTCGACTTGCGCCTTGAGTTCGGCAATGTCACCAAGCGGTCTAAAGCTCAATAAATCGTAGTAGCGCCACATCAAATCATCTGAAATCGACATGACTTTACCAAACATATCGCTAGGCGCATCAGTAATGCCAATGTAGTTATTGAGCGACTTTGACATCTTTTGCACGCCGTCAAGGCCTTCAAGCAACGGCATCATGAGCACACACTGCGGCGTTTGTCCCTGGGACTTTTGTAGCTCGCGCCCCATCAATAAGTTAAAGCGCTGGTCGGTACCACCAAGCTCTACATCTGATTCGAGTGCCACACTGTCCCAACCTTGCACCAAGGG
Source organism: uncultured Glaciecola sp. (assembly GCA_964559075.1). Classification (GTDB taxonomy): domain Bacteria; phylum Pseudomonadota; class Gammaproteobacteria; order Enterobacterales; family Alteromonadaceae; genus Opacimonas. The sequence continues at coordinate 11,696 of CAZLGJ010000051.1, read as the reverse complement.
GTACAAAAATTCATGGATCGCGATAGGTTTGCCTTCGGCATAGCGCTTTTTAAAATCATCGCGCTCTAGCATGCGCGCCACGGTCTGGGATGCTGCAAGGGTTATCATACCCGCTGCGCCCAACTCCTGCATCCACTCTGAGTTAAAGCGCACTGTGGTTTTGGCCGGATCCAAAATCTTGAACACTTGTTCTTGATACGTTTGTGCATTGGCCAACACGTCTTCTTTGGTAAGGGGTTTGCGAGTGACATTTTTGCCTGTCGGATCGCCTATCATCCCGGTAAAATCACCGATTAAGAAGATAACCTCATGACCCAGATCTTGAAAGGTACGCAACTTGTTGATCAACACGGTATGACCTAAGTGCAAGTCCGGTGCAGTCGGATCAAACCCCGCCTTGATTTTGAGAGGTTTTCCGGTTTTTAGGCGTTCAATAAGTTCATCTTCAATCAATATATCGTCTGCGCCGCGTTTTATTTCTGCAAGTGCTGCTTGCCAAGTTGCCATGTGTTTATTTCCATTTTCAATCTATGCCGTCTATTTTACGTTTCATCCATTGATATTTAAAGCATTAAGAGTTGCAAATACCCGCATTTAGGCTTATTTTTTATTGAGAAGTGAGTAAGCACTTTCTCACACCAACACTAGAATAATCGTCAGGGACAAGGTATCCTAAGCGAATAATTAGACAAGCGAGGTTGTCAGTGGTGACCCGTACCCTTCAACAATTACCTAAACCGCATCGCATCTCGATTTTTGCGCTAACCGTGTTTATTTTATTTTTGCTGGTCACAACGATATTTAGCGCCGATGCCTCGCGTCACAAAACCTCAACGATCCTAGAGCCTGGCGTTGTCTACCCGGTCAATCTGCAAGTACACTCTGAACAGCTTGTCGATGAGACATTCACCGGGGATATTGTCGAATACGAGGTCAAATCTGGCGATAATTTAGCCAAAATTTTTGACAACTTAGGCCTCAGCCCGGCTGATACCTACTATGTGAGCAATGCACAGGGCAAAGCAACGAAAAAGCTACTTAACCTTAGGCCCGGTGACACCTTGCTATTTGAGTTTACCGAACAAGGTCACATTCATACGATTGAATACCCTTTTAGCAATACCGACACCCTTGTCATCAACCGCAAAACCCAGTCCAAATACTTTGCCACTATTGAACAAGCTGAGATAGACGTGCGCTTTGCGTTTGCCCAAGGCGAAATTTCGTCTTCTTTTTGGCACGCAGGCGTCAAGGCGGGTTTATCCGACAATAAAATCATGGAGCTTGCGGATATTTTTGGCTGGGACATAGATTTTGCCATGGAGATCCGCGCAGGTGATGTGTTTAACGTCGTGTATGAAGAGCTCTTTAACGAAGGCGAATATCTCGGTGAAGGTAAGATTGTCGCCGCCGAATTTGTCAACCAAGGCGAAGTGTTTAGCGCCATTCGCCACAGCGACGGCGCTTACTACAACAGTGTCGGTCGCAGCATGAAGAAAAGCTTTTTGCGCGCGCCGGTAAACTTCCGCTATGTCAGCTCCAATTTTAACCCGCGCCGCTTTCATCCTGTCCAAAAACGCATCAAACCGCACAATGGCGTTGACTATGTCGCCCCAGTTGGTACCCCGATTGTCTCTGCCGGTAAAGGACGCGTGGTTGAGTCTGGTTACAACCGTTTTAACGGCAACTACGTGTTTATTCAGCACGGTGATCGCTACATGACCAAATACTTGCACCTGCACAAGCGCCACGTCAAAAAAGGCCAAACGGTGAAGCAAGGCGAAACCATCGGCACTTTGGGTCGCACTGGCATGGTCACTGGCGCGCACTTGCACTATGAATTTTTGGTGGACGGTGTACACCGCAACCCGCGAACGGTGAAGCTGCCTAAGGCTGCGCCTATTGCCAGCAGCGAAAAAGATGCCTTCTTGGCGCATGCCAAGCGCAAACTCGACATTCTCGCCAATAACAAACGCATCATGTTGGCAGCCAACTAACGATGCCTCTCTATATCGGCGTGATGTCTGGGACCAGCTTAGACGGCGTAGATATCGCGCTGGTTGACCTGGAGCATGTGCCGACATGGCGCATTGAATTACTTGCCTACCGCGAGTTTCCCTTTCCTAGACCCCTTGCACAAGCGGTGGAAGCCCTGTTTGTTTCCGGTCATCATGAAATACAGCGGGTCAGTGAGCTGAGCATTGAACTTGGCCAACTTTATGCCAAGTGTATCAATACATTTTTAGCTGACTGTGATATCACTGATCAGCCTATCGCAGGTATCGGACTTCACGGTCAAACCGTGCGCCACGCACCTGATAATCCACTGCCGTACACGTGGCAAATAGGCAATCCGGATGTCGTGGCATGCCTTACTGGTATTCCTGTGATTTGTGATTTTCGCAATAAGGATATGGCGCTTGGCGGGCAAGGGGCACCGCTGGTCCCGCCATTTCACCAGGCCTTGTTATCCCAGCAAACACCCTCAGTTCAATCTGAGCAGAATCAATTTGTGCTCAACTTAGGTGGTATTGCCAATATCACTCATATTGACGCACACCAGGTTATTTCTGGATATGATATTGGACCGGCCAACGCGTTACTAGACGTATGGTATCGCGCTCATCACGTTGACTCTCCTGTACAATATGATCAGGCCGGTGCTTGGGCACAAACGGGTCAAGTTAACTCTCAGCTGTTGCAACTGATGCTTGCTGAGCCTTTTTTTGCTAGGCCAGCTCCAAAAAGCACCGGCAAAGAACGTTTTGATTATGCCTGGATACAAGCAAATCTTACGCAACTCCAAGCTAGCCAAGCAGTGTCCGTGCAGTCTCCTCCTGCCCAGTCTTTACCGCATGCTTCACCGTATATACCAGCACAAGACGTGCAGCGCACGTTACTCGAGCTAACGGTAATCACAATAAAAAATGCACTGCTAGCAGAACTCACCAACAGCGCAGCTCAATCTGATTTTCGGCAAAGTGTTCTGTGGCTGTGTGGAGGAGGGGCTCATAATCCGCTGCTGCATGCGCGCTTAGTAGAGGTACTGACGCCCATGAATACTCGCGTAGACACGCTAGCGAACAGCGATGCTGTGGAAGCCATGGCATTTGCATGGTTAGCCTATTGTTATGATGCTAAACTTAATAATAACAGTCCCGTAGTCACCGGCGCCTCGCGTCCGGCGGTGTGTGGTAAAAAAATTCTAGCCCAATAACGACAACTAAATATGCCCAAATATGTAAGTATTTTATCACGCGATGCGGCTCGCTATGCCGAGTTATTTGACAGTTCAGACATCGTCGCTCAGCACGATATTGCCCTTGACGTAGTGAGTACCAAAAGCGCTGCATTGAGCCATTCCAAAACGCAGCTCTTGCTTGGCGACCCAAATTTGATCGCCGATGTGCTTGCTGATTTAAGTCACTTACAGTGGTGTCAATCTACCTATGCTGGTAACCGCGCCATCATCGCTAAAGGTCGTAAGGATTTTTACTTAACGGGCGTCAAAGGGGTATTTAGTCAAGCCATGCTCGAATATGTATTGGTCCATACCTTGGCGCATTACCGACACTTAAGTGAGCTGCAAACGCTGCAAAAAGACCGCACCTGGGGAGCGCCTCACCCCACAACTATCAAAAATAAAACCCTTGGGATCATGGGCTGTGGCAACATTGCTCACGGGATGCTCGATGCGCTACAGTTATTGGGCTTGCGAGTCATCGCGCTAAATACCGACGGGCGCAAAGTCTTTGGTTACCCCAAGATAGATACTTTTGCCAGTGAAGATAAACTCGCTTTTGCCGCAAACGCCGATATCTTATTGAACTTGCTTCCAGATACCCCGCAAACGCAAGGGTTCATTGATGACGATTTCGTTGACGCGGTGCCTGAACACTGTTTTTTTATCAATGCCGGTAGAGGCTCTGTGGTGCATGATCACACGCTACTCATCGCCCTCAACACGGGCAAATTTGCCCATGCGGTGTTGGATGTATTTGTTGATGAGCCCCTCCCCTACAACCATCCGTTTTGGGAGCATGACCGCATTACCATTACCCAGCATACCGCTGCCATTTCTCAGCCTGAATGGGTGTTTGCGATCTTTGAGCAAAATCTACAGCGCTTTTTTTTGCAAGCGCCTCTTAAATATCAGGTCAACTGGAACAAGGGATATTAAATGGTTTATATGTCACAGCGCACGTTTTTAACCGCATTGAGCACGCTGCTTACAATGACTCTGGTCTTAGCAAGTACAGCGGTTCGCGCAGCAGTCACAGCGGATACTGCTGGCAACGCGATCAGCCAACCGGTCGCAGCGCTGCCCACACACTCAGTCACACATGAGCACCACAATGCGTTTTTTGATCAACTCAAACAATTTTGTGGCAACACTTATGCGGGCAACATCGATGTGGACACCAGCCAGTCAGCTCGCTTTGCACAGCAAACCTTATTGATGCATGTCCGCGAGTGCGAGGAGGACCGTATCTTGATCCCGTTTCACGTGGGCGCTGACCATTCGCGTACCTGGATCATTTCGCGAACAGGCTTTGGCTTGGGGCTTAAACACGATCATCGCCAAGCGACAGGTGAGCATGATGCATTGACTATGTATGGCGGCCATACCGATTCGCCTGGCGCGGTTCATCGTCAAGACTTCCCTGTAGATGCTTTTAGCCAAGCGATGCTGTTGCGCTTGGGCTACCCTCAAAGCGTCGATAACGTATGGTCGGTGTTTTTGTACCCAGACCGCTTTAGCTATCAGCTAGCACGGCCAGGCATGGTATTTAGAGTAACGTTTGATTTGACCAAGCCGGTCGAGCAAGCGCCTACCCCATGGGGCTACGCGCCGCTGTCCAACTCGCAATCAGGCAAGGGTGAATAGTAACAAGATTAGTTTAGATAGAGAAACTTGAGCCACAGCCACAGGTTGTGGTGGCGTTTGGGTTGTTCACTAAAAAGCGTGAGCCTTCTAGCCCCTCGATATAATCAACGGTTCCGCCAACTAAATATTGTAAACTCATGGGATCGACCACGAGCGTCACGCTTTCTTTTTCGATGGTCATGTCCCCTTCATTGACTTTTTCGTCAAAGGTAAAGCCATATTGAAAGCCCGAGCACCCACCGCCAGTCACGTAGACGCGCAGTTTAAGCTCTGGATTGCTCTCTTCGTCGATAAGCGTTTTAACTTTTTTGGCAGCAGCATCGGAAAACTCGATCGGTAATGCAGTTTCAACAGACATGTTTGGGTTCCTAATTTTCAGTCTCACTATTATCTAATACTTGAGTAGTTTCATCAAGTATCACCGACCAAAGATAATTTTTTTCCACCTGAGCGCGGCGGCTTTTCCATTGATATACATCGGTAGTGATCACCACCTTGTGCGCCACAAAATCGTCGGGCAGCGCAAACGTGTAATGTTGCTCCATAAAAAATTGATAGCGATATCTAAAATCACTGTTGGGCTGGGCAATATCGATACTTTGGGTCAATAAATCGGCCAGCAATAGTTGAGCCTCTCCACGCTTGTCACGACCGTGAATCGCAATCTTCAAATTGCCATTAATGGCGGCTTTGAGTGCACGGCCTTGCATCAACAAAAATTGCAGGTGATAGGTATTGTTTTCACTTAACGCTTGTACTACCAGCTCTTGAATGCGCAATGGACCGCTATCATCAGCGCCTAATACATCTTTATACAGACTCACCTGGCGCTTCAACTCTAGGTTTTCAGCTTGTAGCTGCCGCAACACATCGTACTGCTCAGTGCGTGCCTTGCTCAACGTTAATTGGACATCTAACGCTGCTTGGGTGCTTTTTAGCGCTGAGTTTTCAGCTTGTAAGTTTGCTAGCGTACCTTGCTGTTGGGCGATCAATGCCCGCTGCTTCGCCGCCTCAAAGTCAGCAAACAAATACCCTAATGCAAATACAATCCCAAGCACAACGCCGCCTTTGATCATACTCGGCCATGTCATAGTAGCTTGGGAGCGCTGCTCTGGTGCTTGTCCAACTGGTTCATCCACGTAATTTACCTCTATCTAGTATGGACAATATGATACACTTAGCCTACGTAAAGGAAAACACTGTCTTTGCATGTCGTTAATGCATCTGCGCACAGTACTGTCGCACCCCAAAACTTCATGGCAACTCGTCTGCCTATCCGTCATCGCTGCGATTTGTGCTGCGAGCATCATTGTGCTGTTTCGCTTGGCATTTGAAGGCTTACAAATTTATCTCACCGGCGAAGTGGGCGGCTTTGCCAACCTGCCTTGGTATCAACGTCTGGGCCTGCCAATACTGGGTGTATTGGGGATCTTCTTAGTCGCCTATGCTACAGGGTTTGCACATTTTCGTTTAGGGATCCCCTACGTCCTGCATCGCATCAAAACCCAATACGGCGTGATCCCTTGGCGCACCACAGTCAATCAGTTTTTTGGTGGGATTTTTGCGTTATCATCGGGATTTTTTGTCGGTCGTGAAGGGCCTTCAGTTCACCTTGGCGCAGCTGGCACCTCATTTCTCGGTGAAGGATTTCGCCTCCCCTACAACTGCATCCGTATTCTTGCTGGTTGCGGGATCTCAGCAGGCATTGCCGCGTCCTTTAACACCCCGTTTGCCGCAGTCATTTTTGTCATGGAAGTGATTTTGCGTGAATACCGCATTCACATTTTTATTCCCGTCCTACTTTCTGCGGCCATAGGCTCGGCTATATCACGCAGTATTTTTGGTGATGGTACCGCGTTGTTATTTTTGAACTTTGCCAATATAGACACTTGGATCTATGTCGGGCTCGTACTGTTTGGGATTTTATTAGGTGCACTTGCGGCCATTTTTAATCAGCAGCTGATGTGGGTGATGGGCCTCTGTCAGCGAATTTCTATCGGCCTGCGCTTGACGCTTGCGGCATTGCTCACTGGCGGCATTGGCGTGTTGGTGCCAGAGGCGATGGGCGCTGAGTTTTTCCAAGTCAGCTCGGTATTGAACGACTCACCCACCTTATGGCTGTTGTGCGCAATTTTTGTGGCCAAATTCATGTTGGCCTGTGTTGCTATTGGCTTAGGGATCCCAGGCGGGATCATTGGTCCGGTGATGGTTATTGGCATCTATGCCGGGGCGATTTATGCGCTCGGCATGAGCTCGCTGGTCAGCACTGATGTGCATGATGATACCTTTATGTTGCTTGGCCTTGCAGGCATGCTGACAGCCGTTCTGCATGCCCCGCTTGCTGCGCTCACTGCGGTCATGGAATTAGCCAATTCACCTGCAGTAATTTTGCCGGCTATTTTTGTCATTGTACCGGCCTATGTCGTATCGATTCAGGTGTTTAACAACAAGTCGATATTTATCCGCCAGCTCAATTTTCAAGGATTGGAGTACACCCAGTCAGCAATTTCACAAACCCTACAAAAAACAGGGGTACTCGCATTGATGCTGCCAATCGAAGATGAACACGAAAACATCGAGGCATTGCCAACATTTACCTACCAGCACACGCTTGCAGAAGTGTATGACGTACTCAAAGCGCAACGCAGTGGGCAAGTACTGATCATCGATCCGGTTTTAGAAACCCCACTAGGTGTTGTATCATGGGACGATGTGCATCTGCACCTGTTTCAACAACAATATTAAATTAGCTGACTAGCGAGAACCAGACCCGTGACAATTTTATGGCTCAAAGCACTACACGTTTTTTTTATGATTGCTTGGATGGCTGGCATTTTTTATTTGCCAAGGCTGTTTGTTTACTTTGCCGAAAGTCCTGCTCAAAACACGCGTAACACCCTCAAAGTCATGCAGCGACGTCTGTGGTTTTTTGTAGCGCCCTTTGCCTTATTGACGTTGATATTTGGGGTGTGGCTGATCCACGTTTACGGCATGCGCTGGTTTGTTACCTCTACGTGGCTACATATAAAGTTGGCGTTATTAGTTGTGATGTATGGATATTATGGCTATCTCTACAAAATTATGCGCGACTTGAGCCGTGACCAAAACATTCGCTCGCCACGCTTTTATCGTTTTTTGAACGAAGCACCGGTGCTCATTGTATTAGCAATCGTCATTCTAGCCGTTGTCAAACCCGTCTAGTCCCGGCATAGCCTCTTGCCTAACAGCGCACAGGTGTTAGGCTTGTAGCCGTTGAATGACCTCATCGAGCATCTCGCGCGACACGCCGTAGTTGAGTCTAAAGAAGGTCGGTAAATTAAAGTCTTTACCCGGCGATGGACCAACCCCACGGGCTTCTGCCCATTGTTGGACGTCATCCACGCCCAAGCCAGACCCGTCCACCCAGAGTAAAAACGTCCCCTGCGGCGCTATTGTCTTCAGCCCGTCAATGGCATTAATCGAGGCCACTAAATGGTCGCGGTTATTGCGCAGATATTGCTTTTGTGCCGCTAACCAGTCATCGCACTCGGTCAATGCTGCGGTCGTTGCGACCAACCCCATCACATTGACCCAGGGCACGTGGCCGCGCATTGCTAAGCTAAACTGATGACGTAACTTTGGATCGGGAATAATCGCATAAGCGGCACCGAGTCCAGCGATATTAAAGGTCTTGTTAGGCGCCATTAGCGTAATGCTGTTGTTGACGAGAGCGGGTTGCTTACCCGCCGGCAGGTGCGGCAAATCATCCAGAATCAGATCACAGTGAATTTCATCCGAGCACAATACGACATTGTGCCGCGCGCAGATATCACTGATACTATCGAGCTCTGCTTGCGATAACACTCTGCCAACGGGATTCATCGGGTTACACATGATCATTAACTTGGCTTTAGGGTGAGACGCGGCGGCGGCTAAAGCATCTAAATCTAACACCCACTGACCATCCTGTTCCAGCGTATCAATATGCACTGCTTTGCACTGATTAAAACCGGGGGCTG
>CAZLGJ010000051.1:498-2800 GCA_964559075.1 uncultured Glaciecola sp. | reverse complement strand
CGAAAAAAATATTTCTCAGAACCCGCTACCCCCGGCGGCTGCCAAAAATGGCGGGTAATTGGGCGTTTGCACCAAAACATGGTCACCCGCCTCACACAGCCCTTTAATCGCGATATTAAACCCCGGGCACACCCCCGGTGTCCACACGATCCAGCACGGATCGATCTGCCAATCGTATTGACGCGCACACCAGCTGACAACGGCGTCGTTTGCTGGCGCATGTTGACTCGGTAAATGATAGCCAAGCACCCCATGTTCAACGCACTCAGTTAAAGCTGCTTGAATTGCTGGCGCCACCTTAAACTCGGTGTCGGCAATCCACATTGGCAAAATATCCGTGTCTTTGTATTTTTCCCATTTAACCGAATAAGTGCCGCTGCGGTCGATGCGCTCGTCAAAGTTGAACATATTTTACCTTTTGAGTGTCTACTATGAGTGTTATGATGTGTACTACAGTGTAATATTTTGTTATCACTGGGGAAAGCACAAAGACGTATGACATATACCGCTTTTGGTGGTAATTATCTTACATAACTTAGTGCAATACTCATTTTTGAGACAAATGAGATAAAAACACAAGGTGAACACATGGCAAAGCGCGGTGTCAAAAAAAGAAAGTTCAGAGATGACTTTGGCGTATTTGTTTGTCCTCATGTACTCGCAGGGGCAACGGTACTTAAAGTAGTTCGCGACCAAGAAGGCGATTGGCAATTTAGCTGTGGTGATGAAGCAGCCGATGAAGGGGTCGATTTGCAGCTGGTTGCCGTTGGCGATTTGATTGCGAATGATATTAGCCTAGCCGACAGTGTCGAATTAGGCTTGGGACAAGGGATCGAGCGCAGCGCTCACTACAAAGAGTGGGATGCGTTTGAGATTGAATAGCTTGAACAAAAAAAGGCACTCATCAGAGTGCCTTGTTGTTATTTAATGACTAACGATTAGTCTTTAGGACCACGAGAAGCACGCTTACGATCACTCTCGGTCAAAAGCTTCTTACGAATGCGCACGCTCTCAGGCGTGACTTCAACTAGCTCATCGTTGTCGATAAACTCAAGCGCTTGTTCAAGCGACATCTTCACTGGTGGTACCAATGTTTGCGCTTCGTCTGTACCTGATGCACGAACGTTGGTTAACTGCTTGCCTTTCAGCGCGTTAACCGTCAAATCGTTATCGCGACTATGAATACCGATGATCATCCCTTCGTATACTTCAACACCGTGACCGATAAACAAACGACCGCGCTCCTGCAAGTTAAACAGCGCGTTGGTTAGCGCTTTACCAGTAGCGTTGGCAATCAATACGCCGTTCTTACGTTGGCCAATCTCGCCGCCTTTGTGCGGGCCGTAGTGATCAAATGTGTGATACAACAAACCAGAACCAGAGGTGAGCGTCATGAACTCGGTTTGGAAACCAATCAGGCCGCGTGAGGGCACCATAAAGTCCATACGGATACGGCCTTTGCCGTCTGGTGACATGTCGGTAAGTTCCGCTTTACGGATCCCCAGCTGCTCCATGATCGAGCCTTGGTGAGCTTCTTCACAGTCGACAGTGAGGGTTTCAAACGGCTCTTGTAGTTCACCGTCGATTTCGCGCAAGATAACTTCTGGACGTGATACCGCTAGCTCGTAACCTTCACGACGCATGTTTTCAATTAAAATACCTAAATGCAGCTCACCACGACCTGATACGCGGAATTTATCCGGATCAGATGTTTCTTCAACACGTAACGCAACGTTGTGAACCAATTCCGTTTCTAAACGCTCAAGGATATTACGCGAGGTCACGTACTTACCTTCTTTACCAGCAAATGGCGAGGTATTGACTTGGAAGGTCATGGTTACCGTTGGTTCATCAACCGACAACGGAGGTAATGCTTCAACCGCATTGGTATCACAGATGGTATCTGAAATTTTTAGCTCGCCCAAACCGGTAATGGCAATGATATCACCCGCTGACGCGTTGGGTACTTCATGACGCTCAAGTCCCAAATAACCTTGGATAATACCGACCTTACCGTTACGGGTCTTGCCATCGGCGCCGATAATGGTGACTTGCTGATTCGGCTTCACTGAACCGCGCTTGATGCGGCCAACACCGATTACGCCTAAATACGAGTTGTAATCAAGCTGTGAGATTTGCATCTGGAATGCGCCTTCAGGATCGGCTGCTGGTGGGGCAACTTTCTCAATGATGGCTTCAAATAACGCCGTCATATCTTCGCCCTGTTCATCTGCATCCATTGATGCCCAGCCGTTTAGCGCTGACGCATACACCACATCAAAATCAAGCTGATCATCAGTTG
>CAZLGJ010000051.1:0-488 GCA_964559075.1 uncultured Glaciecola sp. | reverse complement strand
ATTATCGAACAAATCAAACACTTGGTCCATGACCCAATCTGGACGTGCACCCGGCTTGTCAATTTTATTGATAACAACGATGGGCTTAAGGCCCTGCGCGAACGCTTTTTGGGTCACAAAGCGCGTTTGTGGCATTGGACCTTCTTGCGCATCTACTAATAGTAATACAGAATCCGCCATTGACATGACGCGCTCTACTTCCCCACCAAAATCGGCGTGTCCTGGCGTGTCCACAATATTAATGCGGTAATCTTGATAATTAATTGCCGTATTCTTAGCTAGGATAGTGATACCGCGCTCTTTTTCGATATCATTAGAGTCCATGACCCGTTCTTCGGCATCGCCGCGGCTTTCTAAGGTGCCTGATTGCTGGAGTAGCTTATCAACTAGTGTGGTCTTACCGTGGTCAACGTGGGCTATGATTGCAATATTGCGCAATTTTTCTAATGAGGTCTGAGCTTCAGACATGGTATCACTCTCTATCAAAT
>CAZLGJ010000050.1:0-18178 GCA_964559075.1 uncultured Glaciecola sp. | reverse complement strand
ACCAACAACGCTACGAAGAGCACAAGCACGAAGAACTCACTATTCAAGAGTATTTAGAACTTTGTAAAACGGAACCAAGCACCTACGCCAACGCCGCTGAACGGCTCTTAAAAGCGATTGGCGAACCGCAGATGGTGGATACTTCACAAGATCCAACCCTAAGTCGTATTTTTTCAAATCGCGTGATTGCGCGCTATCCTGCATTTTCTGAGTTTTATGGGATGGAAGAAGCGATTGAACAAATCGTGTCCTACCTCAAACATGCGGCGCAAGGCTTGGAAGAAAAGAAACAAGTGCTTTATCTCTTAGGCCCAGTAGGCGGTGGCAAATCCTCATTGGCCGAGCGTTTAAAAGAGCTCATGCAGCATATTCCTATCTATGTGATCAAGGATTCACCGGTAAACGATCATCCATTGTGTTTGTTTGATAGCAAAGAAGACGGACACATTTTAGAGTCCGAATACGGGATCCCGAAACGCTATCTCAAAACGATCATGTCACCATGGGCACGTAAACGTTTGCACGAATACAACGGTGATATTACCAAGTTTAAAGTCGTGCGCGTCTATCCTTCTATTTTAGACCAAATCGGTATTGCCAAAACCGAACCCGGCGATGAAAACAACCAGGATATTTCAGCGCTGGTTGGTAAAGTGGACATTCGTCGCTTGGAAGATTTTGCGCAAAATGACCCCGATGCCTATTCTTATTCTGGCTCCTTGTGTAAAGCTAACCAAGGCTTGATGGAATTTGTGGAGATGTTTAAAGCACCCATCAAAGTGTTGCATCCGCTTTTGACTGCCACTCAGGAGGGTAACTATAACCCTACCGAAGGCTTTTCCGCCCTGCCCTTTGATGGCTTGATTTTGGCGCACTCCAACGAGTCGGAATGGCAAACTTTCCGCAACAACAAAAACAACGAGGCCTTCCTCGACCGAGTGTATATAGTCAAAGTCCCGTACTGCTTGCGCGTTTCTGAAGAAATCAAGATTTACAAAAAGCTCCTTGAAAGCTCTGAGCTTATCGGTGCGCCTTGTGCTCCGGATACCTTGGATATTTTGGCGCAATTTTCGGTACTGTCGCGGATCATCGACCCGGAAAATTCCAGTGTTTACTCTAAGATGCGCGTCTATGATGGCGAAAGTCTCAAAGACACCGATCCCAAGGCCAAGTCATACCAAGAATACCGCGACTATGCGGGCGTCGATGAAGGCATGAACGGACTATCTACTCGCTTTGCCTTTAAGATTTTGTCGCGGGTGTTTAACTTCGATCATAGTGAAGTGGCGGCTAATCCAGTGCACCTGTTCTATGTATTGGAGCGTCAAATCGACCGAGAGCAATTCCCAATAGACACAGCAGAGCGTTACAAAGAGTTCCTGAAAGGCTATTTGATCCCCAAATACGTTGAGTTCATTGGCAAAGAAATCCAAACGGCTTATTTGGAATCTTACTCAGAATACGGTCAAAATCTGTTTGATCGCTATGTGACCTATGCTGATTTTTGGATTCAGGATCAAGAGTATCGCGACCCCGAAACAGGTCAGTTATTCGACCGTGAAGCACTCAATGCGGAACTAGAAAAAACCGAAAAACCCGCGGGGATCAGCAACCCCAAAGATTTCCGCAATGAAATCGTGAATTTCGTATTGCGGGCTCGGGCCAGTCATGAAGGTAAAAATCCCAACTGGACTAGCTACGAAAAACTTCGCACCGTGATTGAGAAAAAGATGTTCTATAATACCGAGGACTTGTTACCCGTGATTTCCTTTAATACCAAAGGGTCGGCAGATGATAAGAAAAAACACGACGATTTTGTCGCCCGCATGGAAGAGAAAGGCTACACACAGAAACAAGTACGCTTACTCTGCGAATGGTATTTGCGAGTAAGAAAGGCGTCTTAGCCTATGGCGCATTTCATTGACCGCCGTTTAAACGGCAAAGGCAAAAGCACCGTCAATCGCCAGCGTTTTTTGCGTCGCTATAAGCAACAAATCAAACGCTCGGTATCTGAAGGTGTGGGCCAGCGCAGCGTCACGGACTTGGATACCGGAGAAAACATCTCTATTCCAACCCGTGATGTATCGGAGCCAATTTTTCACACTGGCAAAGGTGGGGTGCGTGACATGGTGCACCCTGGCAACGACCAATTTAATGCTGGAGACCGCATCCCTCGTCCTGAAGGAGGTGAAGGCAGTGGTGGCTCCGGTCAGGGTGATGCCTCAGATAGCGGTGAAGGTGAAGATCAGTTTTCATTTCAAATATCCAAAGACGAATATCTCGACTTGTTATTTGATGATCTTGCCTTGCCCAACTTAAAGAAAACTCAGCACAACAAAATGGTGCAATATGAAACGTACCGCGCGGGTTTTCAAAGTGATGGCGTACCGGCTAATCTAGACATTGTTCGTTCACTTAAAGGGTCTGTTGCTCGACGGATTGCGCTTTCTGCTGGCAAAAAGAAACGCCTTGCAGAATGTGAAATTGCGCTAGCTGAACTCAAAGCCAGTCCGGTGCCAGATCCCGTCTATCAAGCGGAGTTAGAAGAAGAAATTGCCGATTTAAAGGCACGCATCAAGCGCGTTCCTTTTATTGATACCTTTGACTTGCGGTTCAAAAACTACGATAAACGGCCCATTCCCACTTCAAAAGCCGTGATGTTTTGTTTGATGGATGTCTCGGGGTCGATGGATCAGGCCACCAAAGATATGGCAAAACGCTTTTATATATTGCTGTATTTGTTTTTGACGCGCAATTATAAAGATGTCGAAGTGGTCTATATTCGCCATCATACCCAGGCCAAAGAAGTCGATGAACAGGAGTTCTTTTACTCACAAGAAACTGGCGGCACAATTGTCTCAAGCGCACTTAAGATGATGCAAGAAATCGTCGCCAAGCGCTACGATGCCAGTGAATGGAACATCTATGCTGCGCAGGCCTCTGACGGGGACAACTGGGCAGACGACTCGCCGACGTGCAGCCGTATTTTACGCGAGAAATTGTTACCCATGACCCGTTATTACGCCTACATTGAAATCACCCAGCGCCAGCATCAAAGTCTGTGGCGGGAGTATTTGATGTTGGATGCGGAGTACGACAATTTTGCGATGAAACACATTCAGGAAGAAAAAGACATCTTCCCCATATTCCGCGAACTTTTCAAAAAAGAAAACGAGCGCAAAGCAGTAGGAGATCAGTAATGCCACTGGACGAACTCCCTAACCAACGATCTGACGCGCTCTCTGACGGGCCGGATTGGAATTTTGATTTGCTTGGCGAATACGAGCGCGAAATCGATCGCGTCGCAAAACTCTACAAGCTCGATATTTACCCCAATCAAATCGAAATTATTACCGCAGAACAAATGATGGATGCCTATGCGAGCATTGGCATGCCGCTCAATTACTCACACTGGTCATTTGGCAAAAAATTCATTGCCACAGAACAAAATTACAAACGTGGTCAGATGGGGCTTGCGTATGAAATCGTGATTAACTCCGATCCCTGTATTTCGTATTTGATGGAAGAAAACACCATCACCATGCAGGCACTTGTCATGGCGCATGCATGTTATGGACACAACTCCTTTTTTAAAGGCAACTATCTATTCAAGACTTGGACAGACGCCTCTTCGATTATCGATTATCTGGTATTTGCGCGTAATTATGTGGCCAAATGCGAGCAAAAACACGGCGTATCGGCAGTTGAGGACATTCTCGACTCCTGCCATGCGCTCATGAACTACGGCGTAGACCGCTACAAGCGCCCTGCCAAAATATCCATCGCTGAAGAAATTGCTCGTCAAGAAGAACGAGCCGATTATTTGCAATCCCAAGTCAATGATCTGTGGCGCACCCTGCCTCGCTCCGAGAAAAAGAACAAAGTAACTGAAGCGCGTTTTCCTGCTGAACCGCAGGAAAACCTGTTGTATTTTATTGAGAAAAAAGCGCCGTTACTGGAGCCTTGGCAGCGGGAGTTAATTCGCATTGTGCGCAAGGTTTCGCAGTATTTTTATCCGCAAAAACAAACGCAAGTAATGAATGAAGGCTGGGCGTGTTTTTGGCATTATCACATCCTCAATCACCTGTACGATGAAGGGAAAGTCACCGATAGCTTTATGCTGGAGTTTTTACATTCTCACACCTCGGTCGTGTCACAGCCGGACTATAACTCTCCGTATTACTCTGGTATCAATCCCTACGCTTTGGGCTTTAATATGTTTATGGACATTAAGCGCATGTGTACAGACCCCACGCCTGAGGACTATGAGTTTTTGCCAGATGTAGCCGGAAAAGACTGGTTAGAAACCGTGCATTTTGCGATGGAAAACTTTAAGGACGAGTCGTTTATCAGCCAGTTTTTATCCCCCAAGATCATGCGTGATTTTAAACTTTTTGCGGTACACGATGATGTTAAAAACGATTTTGTGGAGGTGTCGGCTATCCACAATGAGAGTGGTTATCGTCAAATCCGCGAAAAATTATCGGCACAGTACAACCTCAGTAACCTTGAGCCCAATATTCAAGTGTATAACGTGGATGTCCGCGGTGACCGTTCGTTAACCTTGCGCTTTGTGCCGCATAACGGCGTGCCGCTTGCAGGCTCTCGTCATGAAGTACTCAAGCATTTGCATCGTTTGTGGGGCTTTGATGTGCGTTTAGAGCAAGAAAATGCCGATGGCAGCATTACCACCATCGGCCGTTGTCCAAGTGAGTTTGGCGACTAGTTTTACTCGATAGCGCCCGGAATAATCGGGGTAGTCGATGCTACCCCAGCGTTTTGAGCGCGATGTCTCAACACGTGATCCATAATGACCAATGCGGCCATCGCCTCAGCGATAGGCACTGCACGAATACCGACACATGGGTCGTGACGTCCTTTGGTGATCACATCTGTTTTTTCACCGTCAACCGTAATCGTTTCACCCGGTACTGTGATACTGGATGTAGGCTTGAGCGCCATGTGAACCAACACGTCTTGGCCCGTTGAAATGCCACCTAATACCCCACCAGAGTGGTTAGATGCAAAGCCTTCAGGTGTCAGCGTATCGCGATGCTCACTGCCTTTTTGATTAACTACACCGAAGCCATCACCAATTTCAACGCCTTTTACTGCGTTGATCCCCATCATGGCGTGCGCTAAATCCGCATCCAAACGGTCAAAAACTGGCTCGCCAAGACCGACTGGCATGTTGGTGATCTGTACTGATACCTTGGCACCAATGGAGTCGCCTGATTTTTTGAGATCGCGCATGTAGGCATCGAGTGCATCGAGCTTACTCGCATCAGGGCAAAAAAACGGATTGGTATTGGTCACGTTGTGATCGACAGTTTCAGCCGTTACCGGGCCTAACTGAGATAAGTACCCCAACACTTCAATACCGTAGACTTCTTTGAGGTATTTTTTGGCAATACCACCAGCGGCCACGCGGATCGCCGTCTCACGTGCTGAGCTGCGACCGCCACCGCGATAATCGCGCGTGCCGTATTTTTGTTGGTAGGTATAGTCGGCATGGCCAGGACGGAAGCGATCGGCAATTTTGGAATAGTCTTGGCTGCGCTGATCTTTGTTTTTGATCAACAAGCCAATGCTGCACCCTGTGGTTTTCCCTTCAAACACGCCGGATAAAATCTGTACTTCATCATCCTCACGGCGCGCTGTGGTATAGCGAGAGGTACCCGGCTTGCGGCGATCTAAGTCAATTTGCAAGTCTGCTTCACAGAGCGCTAAGCCAGGAGGTACGCCATCAACGACGCCACCAATTGCAATACCGTGACTTTCACCAAATGTGGTTACCGTAAAGAGTTGTCCAAATGTATTTCCAGCCAATGTTGTCACCTTACCTTTATCAATTTATTGTGCAAAATATTCGACTAATGTGGCGCGGTTTACCGCGAATACACCGTCACCGCCATTTGCAAAAGCGATCCATTCAACGTCCAGGCCGGGGAAGCGCTGCGCCATGTGTACTTGAGAGTTACCTACTTCGACAAACAACCAGCCATCATCACTTAAATGATCTGGTGCCTGAGCCAAAATTGTGGCCACAATATCCAAACCATCATCACCCGCAGCAAGCGCCAGCGCTGGTTCATGCAAAAACTCTTGCGGTAGATCCGCCATGTCTTCTGCATCCACATAGGGAGGGTTGGCAACAATCATATCGTAGCGCTGGCCAATGACCCCTGAGAACACATCAGAATGCACGGCAAACACCCGATCTTCTAGGTCGTGCGCAGCAATGTTTTCCGCTGCCACGGCTAAAGCTTCTTCACTGATATCCAACGCGTCTACTTGGGCGTTGGGAAACGCATACGCCAGCGCAATGGCGATACAGCCGCCGCCAGTACACAAATCCATCACTAGCTGCGGCGGGCGCACCAACCACTGGGCAAACTCGTCTTGGATGAGTTCAGCAAATGGCGAGCGCGGGATCAATACGCGACGGTCGGTATAAAACGGCAAGCCACAAAACCACGCCTCATTGGTGAGGTATGGTAACGGTTCACGCGAGTTAATGCGTTGCGACAATAGTTGGTAAACGGTGTTTTTTTCATGCATGGTCAAGCGCGCTGCAAACAAGCCATCTGAGGTTTTGCTCGCCAAATCCGCCGGTAGTGCCAAGCAGTGCGAAACTAAGACAACCGCTTCGTCCCAGGCATTATCGGTACCGTGACCAAAAAATAACTCCGCATGGTTCATACTGGTGGTCGCAAAACGGATCCAATCAAGCATGGTATGAAGATCTGCTGCAATATCTGAAAAATCAGGAAGGGCTGAAGAGGTGTTTAATTCATTACTCACAATGTTTGCCAATGTCTATCAAGATGGCTGAATGTGCCTTATAATACTAAAAATAACGACAATGAGCATGTCTTTTTCCAAGGTCTTTTGGCAGTGCAATGTGAGGTTACATGAGCAAACCAGATAACAGCGATTTTCACAGCCTCTTTGCAGACGTCAAACCGCTTGACCAAGACAAGGTTGAAACACCGAGGCAGGTCAAAATTTTTCACAAACGCCAAAGCGCTCGGCAGCAGCAGGCCCGCGCTGAATTCGCGTTTTCAGATGGCTATGAAGCCCATTTTCCCGAGGATAAAGCGCTTTTTTGGTTTCGCGGCGACAAAGATACCAGTGCCAGAGTAAAGGCACTGAGACGTGGTGATGTAGCCCCTGACGTCGAGGCTGATTTGCACGGCCTGACGCAACAACAAGCCAAAAGCGTGTTATCCGAGCTGTTATATGACGCTAAACAGCGCAATGACCTATGTGTACAAATAATGCACGGACACGGCAGTGGCGTCTTAAAACAAAAAATCCCACACTATCTAGTTCAGCATCCAGACGTGTTGGGATTTTGCCAAGCGCCAAAACAGTACGGCGGGAGTGCGGCGATTTTGGTACTGCTCAACATTCCTGAAGAGCTCATTCGCCGCTAAGCATGCCTGTAGTAATTATTTGTTATCATCTGCACTGTTGTGGATGAACATGTACGCATAGTACAAGCACATTACCACCACAATAAAAATCCCTAAAACAGAGCCCCACGCAACCGGATCAGTTAATAGTAAGTCAATCATGATAGTTTCCTCAAAAAACAATTAATGTGTTAATGAGGTAAGTTTAGGAGAGGATGGCGAGCAAAGTTGTGATCTGGATCAAGGGTATTTGCGCGCCGTTTAAGACGCGCAAAGTTATGTTGATCCGGATCAACTAGGTCAGAAAAACAGACGCATAAACCAGCTGCGATCGAGCTCGTCTTCACAGGTTTTGAGTTGAGCACCGTAGCGACTTGCGCGCTTTTTGACCTTGTGCGCAACGTTTTTTAGCCACGCTTTTTGTTGATAGGTTTGACGTCGATAGCCGCCCCACCCTTCATGATAATTCAGGTATTGGGCATAGGCGTCCCACTTAGATACGCCGTTAACCTGTTGGCTCTTACTGATGAACCAGCCCATGAAGTCAATGGCATCAGCAAAGTCATCACGATCAGCGCCGCGATTGCCCGTTTCGCGGATGTAATCACTCCACGTTGGCGTCTTTGCCTGTGAGTAGCCATAGGCAGAAGATACGCGCCCCCATGGGATCAAGCCAAAAATATAGTGCTTTGGTGGTTTGGCATCGGCGCGAAATGAGCTTTCTTGGTACATCATGGCCATAGGGATGTGAATGGGCACACCATAGCTATCGCGCATTTGCGCAGCGGCATCATACCAATCGTCCTTTTCAAAAAAAATCTCACAGAGATTTTCAGCGTTCTTCGGTGGCGAGGTCGTACAGGCCACTAAAAATAAGGATAGAAAAAAAATAATGGATTTTTGTGATTTTATTTGAACTTTCATCAAAACACCGACTCTGAGACTATGTAGTATGTGTTTTCCCTGGAACATTCCTGCCTGACTTCGGTCAGGCTTTTTTTTGCTTTCAATTGACGTCATCGCCTTCATGGTAAGTAAAGTAATCAGCCAAAAATGTCGCAAAATCCTTAGTATCTCGCGCTTCAATCTGCGCTTGCTTGGTATGTGAATTCGCGGCTAATTGCGTGAAGTAATCTTTGCCAAACACCTCGTAGTCACGCGACAGCAGCGCTTGCTTATGTTCCTCTGCCAGCTGCATGCCCAATTTACCATTATCGATATCCTGTGCCAACATGGTTTGCAGTAATTGCCCCGAGGGAGTGAGTTCCGGCTGATTGACTTTACATCGTTCGCTGCTCACGGCATTGGCAAAGCCACTATCAATCGAATGACTATCAAGAAGATCGGCAATGCGCGCCATGTCGTTAAAAATGTCCTCTGCCCATTCGCGCATTGCACGAGACTCAGTTCCCTGTTGTAGCTGCAGTTCGGGATCACGTCCAGCCAACACCACGGCATTAAGATTGGCATCGGTTTGTCGATATTCTGCCTCATCGAGAGCGGGGCTTGGTGACATTAAACAATGCAACAAAAACACATCAAGCCACTGGATCTGCTGTTGATTAACACCAACTGGCGAATAGGGATCAAGATCAAGGGCGCGCACTTCAATGTATTGAATGCCCCGTTTAGCTAGTGCGGTAGAGGGCTTTTCGCCCGATTGCGCGACTTGTTTGGGGCGGATCGGCGAATACAGCTCGTTTTCGATTTGAAGCACGTTGCTATTGAGCTGTTCATATACACCGTTTGCACCTGCCGGAATATGGGCATAATGCTCAGACGGGGTATTTATGGCACGGCGCACACTTTGAATGTAGCTAGGCAAACTATTGTACGAAATAGCCAAGTCGCTCTGTGCAGAATTGGTATAGCCCAGATCTGACATCCGTAGGGAGGTCGCGTAGGGCAAATAAATTGTCCCTTTACCTAATTTTTGGAATGGCAGCGTCGTTGGTTTGTTTTGCAAAAAAGACGAACAAATAGCTGGGGAGGCACCAAACAAATACGGGATCAGCCAGCACATGCGGCGGTAGTTACGGATCATGTGCAAATATCCAGCAGAAATGGCGTCTTGATCGCAGGTAATCCCTTGGTGCTCGCACCACAACTGCCAAAAATCCTGAGGTAACGAAAAGTTAAAGTGCACGCCAGCAATCACCTGCATCATTGAGCCGTAGCGATTTTTAAGGCCCTTGCGATATATGTGTTTCATCTTGCCAATATTGGATTGCCCGTAATTTGCTAGCGCAATATCGTTGGCGTCACCAACAAAACAGGGCATCGAGAGCGGCCACAGGCGCTCGTCTGCAAGCTGTTCCAAACAAAATGTATGAATATCGCGCAACTGCTGTAGGGTATCGTGGATGCGCTCACTGGGTGGCGTAATAAATTCCAGTAGTGTTTCGGCGTAATCCGTTGTGATATGGTCATGGGTCAATGCCGAACCTAAGCGCGGATCATGTGGCAAGGTGGATAATTTACCATCGGGTGTGACCCGCAAACATTCACGCTCTATACCGTGTTTAATGTGGGATAGACTACTAAGAACAGATGTTTGGGCTAACCATGCGAGATTGTCGGCGTGCGTCAGTGATGAGGTGCGCAATCTAAATTTCCCTGTCGTGGACATTGAGTCAGGATCAATAGCCATATAATAACAAACTTCTAGGCGATGGGCAGATAAATTTGTCGTTGATTTATTTGGCTTTCTCATGGAAAAAAAAATGCTATCATCTAAAATTAAATTACACGTACTCAAGTTTACTTGCTAAAGTATGCGTATTATTTGGGTTCATCACGCCTCATCAACAAAAACACATTAACGTAGAGTTTTATATGGATGTATTTAATTCAGAATTTGCTACCCAACAGCTAAGCGGGAATCACGAAGTTCTGTGTCGATTATTAACCAAGTTTATTGATGATTATCAGAATGCTGAATCGGATATTCTAAGCATGCTTGCCGATGAAAACTTTGAGCAAGCTTCCTTGACCATTCATACGCTCAAGGGCGTGTCGGGCAATCTTGGGATGGATGCACTGCATGAGTATTGCAAAAAAGCAGAAGTGCTGGCGCGCAACAAAACTCTACAAGAATCTGACGTCATTGCGTTGACCAACGTGATCGCTGACACCACGCGCGCCGTGAACCGATTTATTAATTCAGAATACGAGCCGAGTAACGTGCTGCATGTCAATGTTCGCAACCAAGTTAAGATGCCGAGCAAAGTACTGCGTAAGTATCTCACCAAGAACCAATTTATCCCCCAAGATACTCTCAACAACTTGCTTGAGTCACTGCCGCTAGGTGTTGAGCAAGGTAAAGCCCTGCGCGAAGCAATCATGATCCTGGACTACGAACAGGCCCTTACCCTGATCGACGATGCCAACTTAGAGTAGTTGCAACAACAGTATGATTACTGCAGTCGATGTGTTAATCGATGTTATCTATGACCACCCGGATTTTGTGATCGTCTACAAACCAGACGGTGTCACCATGCACTCAGCATCCAAGACAGATGCGCCTAGTATCTTGTCCCTCATGCCGCAAGCGCAAAACTATCATCTAGTGCATCGCTTAGACGACCCAACCAGCGGTTGTTTAATTCTTGCTAAGCATGCCAAAAGCGCAGCGATGTTTAGTGCGATGTTTGCCAACCAGCAGATCCAAAAAACTTATTTGGCACTCAGCGCCAAAAAAGGCCAGCGCAAAATGGGCTGGGTCACGGGCGATATGCAAAAACGCCGCGATGGTCAGTGGCTGTTGTTGCGCACCCAACACACACCAGCTCGCAGTTTTTTTATTCGCAAAGGGACGCACACCTCAGAGCGTGCCTTTTGGGTAAGGCCGTATTCGGGTAAAACCCATCAGATCCGCGTGGCGTTAAAAAGCAACAGCGCCAGTATTTTGGGTGACAACAATTACGGTGGACAAGCTGGTGATCGGCTGTATTTGCATGCATTTGCGCTGTGTTTTGAGTGGCATGGACAAACTATCGATATACACTGTTTACCGCGCAGCGGCTCGCACTTTATCTCGCCAGAACAACAACAGTTATGGCTTGGTCAATATGAGGAATGTTTGTCATTATGGCCAAATCAATAGCACCGATTCACCTCATCGGTCAAGGCAATATCAGCTGTTTACTAGCCGCTCAGTGCCTACATAAAAACGTGTCCGTTAAACAATACGTCAGACAGGTTAAGCCACAGATGAGCGTTAATTACATTGGCGCTGATCCGCTTAGTCTACCCGCGGCTAGCTTGCTCACCAACAAACTCATGCTCGAGGGCATTGTGATTGTCCCTCTTAAAGCATTTGATGTGATGCAAGCGCTGCCTTTGCTAAAACACATCATTGCGCCGCAAGCGACCCTCGTATTGCTTCACAACGGCTTGGGAACAGCTGATAGCGCACTGCGTTTGTTTGCAGAACAACAAATCGTGCTCGGCGCGACTAGCATGGCGGCTTATACTCAACAAAACTCTGATCAATTCACAGTGGTGCACGCTGGCTTTGGTAAAACATACCTAGGTGAAATCCACCCAGGTAGCCTTTCGGAAAAATTGAGAAAGTCGCGTCTTGCTCAGCTGCAGTCAGTCATTGATGATGTGGCCATTCTCGAGGATATTCAGCCTGCGTTGTGGACAAAGCTAGCCGTCAACTCGGTAATCAATCCACTCACCGCCATCCATGACTGTCAAAATGGTACATTAGCAGAGCCGCGATTTGACCCGATTATTGAAGAAATCTTGCACGAACTGATGGTCGTGGCTAAAGCTAAACACATTAACCTTGAGATGCATCGCATTCAAAATACGGTGGCTGCAGTGATCTTAGATACCAAAGATAACTATTCGTCGATGCATCAGGATATTACCTATCAACGGCGAACCGAAATAGACTTTATCAATGGCTATATTGTGACGCTGGCAGAGCAGATGGGGATCCAGGTCCCCACCAATAAAAAACTCTGGCAACAGCTGCACAAGCTTGAAGGACGCCTATGAGGCTTCCGATGATTGGCCTTGCGGCTTCATGTGTGGGAATAAGATCACGTCTTTGATAGTTGGGCTATCGCTAAACAGCATGACCAAACGGTCAATCCCAATGCCCTCTCCGGCAGTCGGGGGTAAACCGTATTCCAGCGCGCGAATATAATCATCATCAAAATGCATCGCTTCATCATCGCCCGCGTCCTTTTCTTCTACTTGCTTAGCGAAGCGCGCTGCCTGGTCTTCGGCATCATTTAATTCTGAAAAGCCATTGGCAAGTTCACGACCACCGACAAAAAACTCAAAGCGATCAGTAACAAACGGGTTATCGTCATTGCGCCGTGCCAGTGGCGATACTTCCCACGGATATTCGGTAATAAAGGTTGGCTGATCCAGTTGCTCTTCCGCAGTCGCTTCAAAAATCTCACATAAATACTTACCCGGTCCCCAAATGCCGTCAACCTCAGGCTCTTTTATATGCAGCGCTTTGGCCATCGCTTTGAGCGACTCAAAGTGATTTTCTGGATCCTTGATGGCGGCTGCATCGGCTTCCGGCCAGTATTTTAAGATTGCATCCCCCATGGAAAGGCGCTGGAAAGGCTGACCAAAATCATAGGTTTTGCTCTCAATTACGTTGCCTTCAGCGTCTTTAACCGTATTAACAATTTCTGTTGTACCTAGCACATCTTGTGCAAGCGTACGCAACATGTCTTCAGTCAAATTCATCAGATCTTGATAATCGGCATAGGCTTGATAGAACTCAATCATCGTAAACTCAGGGTTGTGGCGCGTTGATAACCCTTCGTTGCGGAAGTTGCGGTTGATTTCAAACACGCGTTCAAAGCCGCCCACAACTAGACGCTTTAGGTATAGCTCAGGGGCGATACGCAGGTACATATCAATATCTAGTGCATTGTGGTGTGTCACAAACGGCTTTGCCGTTGCGCCACCAGGGATCACTTGCAGCATCGGTGTTTCAACTTCCATAAAATCGCGCTGAACGAGGAAGTTGCGAATTCCGTTGACGATCTTGCTGCGCATGTGGAAGGTCGCACGTGGTTCTGGCGAGGTGAGCAAATCAACGTAACGCTGGCGGTATTTGGTCTCTTGATCGGCCAAGCCATGGAACTTTTCAGGAAGCGGACGTAATGATTTAGTGAGCAGCTGATAGGTATCCATGTTGACATACAAATCGCCTTTGCCAGACTTATGCAGCTCACCTTTAACACCAATAATATCGCCAATATCAAGCTGGCCATATTGCGCTTTGATCGCTTTTTGGGTGTCCTTATCGGCGTAGGCTTGGATTTGTCCACTCATGTCCTGTAGCAACAAAAACGGCCCACGCTTGGCCATGATGCGGCCAGCAATGCTAATCTGTAGCTGCTCTTCAACCAGCGCTTCTTTGTCTTTGTGACCATGGGCTTTTTGCACATCATTGGCATAAAATTCACGGCGGAAATCGTTGGGAAAGCCGTTAGCTGAGCAGTTTTCTCGAATGTGATCGAGCTTTGCGCGGCGCTCGGCAATAAGTTTGTTTTCGTCTTGAGTGGGTGCAGTCATCTTGCTTCCTACAGTTACAGTCCAGATTTTAGGCTGGCTTCAATAAATTTATCTAAATCACCATCGAGTACAGCTTGGGTATTGCGGTTTTCGACACCGGTGCGCAAATCTTTAATGCGCGAATCATCCAATACGTAGGAGCGAATTTGGCTGCCCCAGCCAATATCAGATTTACTGTCTTCGAGTGCTTGTTTTTCGGCATTTTGTTTTTGTAATTCGTATTCGTACAGCTTGGCTTTGAGTTGTTTAAACGCCTGATCTTTATTTTTGTGCTGTGAGCGATCGTTTTGGCATTGTACCACAATGTTAGTGGGTAAATGCGTGATCCTTACCGCAGAATCGGTACGGTTAACGTGCTGACCACCTGCGCCTGATGCGCGATAAGTATCAATGCGCAAATCGGCCGGATTGATTTCAATATCAATGTCATCGTCGATTTCGGGGTAGGCAAACGCCGAGGCAAATGATGTATGACGGCGATTGCCACTGTCAAAGGGCGACTTGCGAACTAAGCGATGTACGCCAGTTTCGGTACGCAGCCAGCCAAAGGCATATTCACCAGCAAAGCGGATGGTGGCCGATTTGATCCCAGCAACCTCGCCTTCTGACACCTCAATCAGCTCAGTTTTAAAGCCATGTTCCTCGCCCCAACGCAGATACATGCGCAACAGCATATTGGCCCAATCCTGCGCTTCTGTGCCGCCAGAACCTGATTGAATGTCCAAGTAACAGTCATTGCTATCATTCGGGCCAGAGAACATGCGACGAAACTCTAACATTTCTAGCTGTGCAAGTAAGTCTTTGAGTTCGTGCTCTGCCTCATTTAAGGTATCAGCATCTTCCGCTTCGACAGCAAGCTCGACTAAGCCTTCGACATCATCTGCACCCTGCTCGAGGTTGAGTATGGTGTCGACAATTTGAGTGAGAGTGTTTTTTTCTTTGCCCAGAGCTTGCGCTCGGTCTGGTTCATTCCAGATAGCGGGATCTTCAAGCTCCCGCGAAACCTCTTCGAGTCGCTCTTGCTTTACAGAAAAGTCAAAGATACCCCCGAAGCGCATTCGTACGTTCGCGGATATCAGCAACGGCAGTGGTAATGGGGTTTATTTCAAACATATATGCGTGCATAACAGAGAATCATTAGGGTGCGCATAGTAGCTGAAATTGATAAAAATTCCTAGTCCTAGGCTAGGCCAATCTCGTTAGTTTATATGTGCTACTGCTTTGGTGAACGAGAGTATAGCAGCCGCAAGATCATGAGATTTTTGTAGGGCTTTTTCATCTATGACTTCACCCTGCTCATTAACTAAAGTATGCGCTTTTGCAAAAGCGTGCTGAGTAGGGTGAACGTGCACACCGAGGTTACCCAGCAACATGCGCAAGTTAACTAAACCTCGTAACCCACCAAGCGCACCAGGGGAAGCACCAAAGATCAAAGCTGTTTTGCCGCGAAAGGCCGCCAGCGGAGGCTCACCTTCAGCGCCACGAGAGGCCCAGTCAATGGCGTTTTTGAGAGCAGCGCTGTAGGACGAATTGTATTCAGGTGAACCAATAATAAAGCCGTCATGCTCCATCATTAGCGTTTTTAACGCTTGAGCTGCGGCTGGCATGCCCTGTTCCGCCTCTAAATCTTCGTTGAACAACGGCGCGATATAGTCTTTAAGATGCACGACAGTGACCGTCGCGCCATGCGCTTGGGCGGCTTTAGCAACCGCATTTGCAAAAGCTTGGTTGTAGGAGCCTTTGCGTAAGCTACCTGAAAAAGCGAGAAGTTTAGTCATGCTGGGATTCCGTCGAATATCGTTCAATTTTGATATCACTTATACGACAAAAGTAGCAAACTAGCTCAATTGTTTTTGCCCGACCTACATTTTATCTAGTGTGGCAATCCCCAAACATCCCAAGCCATTGGCAAGCGTGCGACTGGTCAATTGACAAAGCGCCAAGCGGGTTGCGCGGGCATCCTTTGTCACATCCTCTTTAAGGACCGGACATGCCTCATAAAAACGACTAAATAAAGACGCTAGCTCATACAAATACGTACATAACACGTGAGGCGTTGCTTCTTCTGCAACCGCTTCTAACGTTTCTTGGTATTGCAGCAATTTGACGGCAAGCGCTTGCTCGCTTGGTTCTGTGATGCTGATTGGTGCCCCACTAGCAACATTGCCAGCCTTAGCAAAAATACTCTGTAAACGCGTAAAGGCATACTGCAAGTAGGGCGCGGTATTGCCTTCAAAACTCAACATGGTATCCCAATCAAAAATATAATCGGTGGTGCGCGCTTTGGCTAAGTCGGCATACTTTACTGCCCCGATACCAATTTTATGTGCCATCTCAGGCACATTTTCATTGTCTGGATTCCGCGCCGTAATTAACGCAGCGGCTCGCTCGACGGCTTCATCTAGTAAGTCAACGAGCTTCACGGTGTCGCCGGAGCGAGTTTTAAATGGCTTGCCATCTTTGCCCAACATCATGCCAAATGGGCAGTGCTGATACATTTGTTCTGGCTTGATGAAACCAGCTTTACGCGCAACAATTTCGGTTTGTTTAAAATGCAACGCTTGGCGCGCATCGGTAAAGATCATGGTACGATCGGCGTGTAGCTGGGTATTGCGGTAGCGGATCGCAGCCAAATCAGTTGTTGCATAGAGGTAGCCGCCACCTGATTTTTGCACGATATATACGGCCGGTTCGCCGTTTTTATCCGCTAATTCGTCGATAAACACAACTTGTGCGCCATCGTCTTCTACCGCAATGCTCTGCGCTTTGAGCTCACTCACCACATTGGCTAAATCGTGGTTATAAGCACTTTCGCCCATGACATCTGCGCGCGTTAAACTCACACTCAGCTTGTCATAGACGGCTTGAGAATGGGC
This sequence comes from uncultured Glaciecola sp., assembly GCA_964559075.1. GTDB lineage: Bacteria > Pseudomonadota > Gammaproteobacteria > Enterobacterales > Alteromonadaceae > Opacimonas. The sequence continues at coordinate 1,326 of CAZLGJ010000050.1, read as the reverse complement.
GATTGAAATATCGATAAAGTTTTGCCATAGGGCCAAACACTGTGCATCACCACCCTGTAGCTTGACCACATAATCACGGGCACGATCAGCAAAACCCTCTTCTGTGTCAAAGCGCACCTTGGCTTCACGATAAAAATCTTCTAAATCACTTAACGCAGTTTCCGCGACGTTATCAGCGGCCAAGGCATCACTTAGATGCGCCAGCAACATCCCAAATTGCGTACCCCAATCACCCATGTGGTTTTGGCGGATCACCTTGTGTCCCATGAATTCCAACACGCGCACCACAGCATCGCCAATAATGGTTGAGCGCAAATGCCCAACGTGCATTTCTTTGGCGAGGTTGGGTGATGAATAATCGACCACCACAGTTTGTTCAGCCTGTTGCTCGATACCTAGACGTGGGTCTTGGAGGGCTTGCTCGGCTTGTGCAGCCAACCATGCAGGCGATAAGTAAATATTAATAAATCCAGGACCAGCGATTTCGCAGCGCGTGGCAATATCATCGATCTCTACAGCGTCTAAAATTTGTTGAGCGATTGCGCGAGGATTACTTTTCATCGCTTTAGCAAGGCCCATCGCGCCGTTAAACTGGTATTCGCCAAACTCAGGACGAGTAGACTTGCTAACGGGAACGGCCGCATCGCCATGGCCTAATTGTGCCATCGCAGCGCGGAAGCGGCTGACAAGGTGTGCTTGTATGTTCATGAAGACTCTCTAGTGCAATCGATTGTTATCGTGTAGATGATTATTGTTCACGCGTTGCCGCAAACGTTATGTCGGGGTAGCGTTCTTGAGCAAGCGATAAGTTTACCATAGTTGGCGCGATGTACGTAAGGTTATCCCCGCCGTCTAAGGCAAGGTTGCTATCCGCTTTGCGGCGCATCGCGTCGACATCTCGGTCACTGCCATAGACCCAGCGAGCAGTGGCAACGTTGACGTGCTCATAAATCGCATCGACATTATATTCGGCTTTTAACCGCGCCACCACGACATCAAACTGCAGCACGCCGACCGCGCCAACGATCAAGTCGTTGTTGCTGAGGGGACGAAATACCTGCACAGCCCCTTCTTCAGAAAGCTGAATCAAGCCTTTTTGCAATTGTTTCATCTTTAAGGGATCTTTGAGACGAATGCGTTTAAACAGCTCTGGGGCAAAGTTGGGGATCCCGGTAAAGCGGAACTCTTCACCGGCGGTAAAGGTATCGCCAATCCGAATGGAGCCGTGGTTGTGCAAACCAATAATATCGCCTGCATAGGCTTCTTCTAGCAAGGCGCGGTCGCCCGCTAAAAAGGTTAAAGCATCGGAGACGCGAACGTCTTTAT
>CAZLGJ010000049.1:0-18775 GCA_964559075.1 uncultured Glaciecola sp. | reverse complement strand
TAAAGTGTGTACGCGTTCTTGCTGTTTAGCCCACCTTTTGGTGGGCTTTTTTCTTTGCCGCTGCAACCTTCTGTTGATAATGCGCTTTCCTCATTGCCTGGCCTGATTGCCCAAACCATTTATGACAGGCAATTGATAGTTGATTTTGATAGCGAAAGCCGAGCATTTGACTGATTGTGAGCAGGTCATAATGGGTTTCAAGTAACAAATGCCGTGCGTGTTCTGCGCGGATTTCATTAACCATTTGCTGAAAACTAATCTCGTGTGTGTGAAAGATACGCTGCACATGTCGTGGGTGCAAGCTGAGCTTGTCAGCTAAGGTTTGCAGTGATAGCTGACCGCTTGGCAGGCTGGCACTGATTAACTCTTTACTGCGCATAATAAGTGCCTCACCATCTAACGATGCTGGCGGTGCTGGCTCAAACCACTGAGGCGGTATATCAATCGGTTGATGCGCGTATTTTGCGGCAAAGGTCAAATTCACGTCTTGTTGTGAAAATGCCAACGCACACCCTAACTGCTTTTCGAGCCACTGAGCGTCTTCTGCAGTCAATCCACTGTCGCTAAATGGCGTGCTGGCTAACATGACGCCACGCGGGGATGGCGGCATCACGCAGGTTTGTTTGAGCAAATGCAGCGCATAAAATACAGCAAAAACTTGTGTGCATGGAGTAAGAAACTCGCTAGCTTGGGTGTGTCCGACTCTAAGCGCAATGCGATGCTCATTACTATCAATGTTGATCAGTAAACCTGGGATTACAGCCGGCATGACCTCACCTAACATCTGCAATAATGACACAAGATCGCGTGATTGACGCAGAAAGGGTTTGAGCATAAATAAACGGGCGATATCTTGTTGTTGGGCTAATTGCGCTACAGCAGCAATGGTGCCAGTCGCGTTGTAAAGGTGAGTGAGCAATTGTACAAAGCTTGCTAATGGAACCAAACGAAACTCAGAAGCGATGATGCTTGGGGTCAAACCCACATCGTCTAACACCTCTGCTGCAACCAAATCATAGCGTTGACACACGTGAGGTAAGTCTTTTAAAAATGAGTTAGGTAGTACGTGAGAAGTCTGCACTTGTCGTTAAAATATAAAATAATGTCGTTTAAATGTAAATAATTGTCGCATAACAATAAATGAATGTCGCATTTATATAATTATGACGCATCGGCTCACGTATAGTTCCTACACATTCATAAAAAAAGCGAGGATGCTATGAAACGCGTTTTACGACAGCAGGTTGCTTGGCCAACGATTTTATTATCGGTGTTCATTGTTTTTACATATTTAAACCTGTGGGTGATCAATCAACTTTGGTCAATCCCGCTTATCATTAATTTGCTCGTACTCATTGGCTTAGTGTACTTAGTCTTCACTGTGGTGCATGAGGCATCGCACGGGCTCGTTGTGCAGGGACATCCGCAGCTTAACCACTGGTTTGGCGTATTCTTTGGCTTAGTGCTGGTGTTGCCATTTGCGCTGTTTCGCTACAATCATTTGCAGCATCATGCCTTTACCAATCGGCATGGCAGAGATCCAGATATGTTTTTGTCGGGCAAGTGGTGGATGGCAGTCATCAAAACACCGCTGATCCTATTTGTGTATTTGATCTTTTTTTTCCATCAGTACCGCGCTGGACGCATTCCACTAGCGGTACAAAAGCAGGTGCTATGGGGCAGTCTGTTGTTGTTGGCGATGCTTGTGTTTATCGGCACGGCATACGGTTGGCAGGCGGTGTTGCTGTATTGGTGGCTCCCGGCATGGAGCGGCGCGTGTGTGCTGGCGTTTTTATTAGATTGGGTACCGCATCATCCGCATAGCGAACAAACAATTACGCAAAATGCACGTAACTATGATTTTGTCGGAGCCAGATGGCTATTGTTGGGGCAAAATATGCATCAGGTGCATCACGCCAAGCCATCGGTGCGCTGGTATCAATATCAGCGGTATATCGAATAAGCCTAGGTGTAACCATAAAAAAAAAGCAGTGCAGAGTTTTGAATTCTGCACTGCTTTTTGCGTATTGTGTTAGCCGTTTATAGCCCGAGTTTTTTCTCTAAGTAGTGGATGTTCGTCCCACCAGCAAAGAAGTTTTCATCGGCCATAATGCTCTTTTGTAAGTCAACGTTGGTCTTGATACCTTCAATGACTAACTCTTCTAGGGCATGGCGCATTTTGGTGATGGCTTCATCACGGCTTTCGCCATAGGTGATGAGTTTGCCGATCATCGAATCATAAAACGGTGGTACGGTGTAGCCACTGTAAATATGCGAATCCCAACGCACGCCTAAGCCACCGGGCGCATGGAACATGTCGATTTTGCCAGGACTGGGTAAGAATGTCTTGGGATCTTCGGCATTGATACGACACTCAATGGCGTGACCTTTGATTTTGATTTGTGATTGATCAACCGATAGCGGTTGGCCGGCGGCCACGCGCAACTGTTCTTTGATCAGATCCACACCGGTGATCATTTCTGAGACCGGGTGCTCAACCTGAAAACGGGTGTTCATTTCGATAAAATAAAACTCGCCGTTTTCATACAAGAATTCAAAAGTACCAGCGCCGCGATAGCCAATTTCGATACAGGCCTTGCGACAGCGTTCGCCGATTTTTTCGCGCATCTGCTCTGAAATCCCCGGTGCTGGCGCTTCTTCCACGACTTTTTGGTGACGACGCTGCATGGAGCAGTCGCGCTCACCCAAGTGAATCGCGTTGCCTTGCCCGTCTGCTAAGACTTGGATTTCGACGTGACGTGGGTTTTCAAGGAATTTTTCCATGTACACAACGTCGTTATTAAAGGCAGCTTTGGCTTCCGCTTTGGTTGTTGCAATGGCATCAACCAGTTCGCTTTCGCTGCGCACTACGCGCATACCTCGGCCACCGCCACCACCAGCTGCTTTGACGATCATCGGATAACCAATGCGCTTGGCAATGGCGCGATTGCGCTCGTTATCATCAGTCAATGGACCATCTGAACCAGGTACACAAGGCACACCGGCTTTTTTCATCGCTTCAATGGCCGCAACTTTATCGCCCATCATGTTGATGGTATCGGCATCTGGACCAATGAATACAAAGCCACTGCGCTCTACTGCGTCTGCAAAGTCGGCGCTTTCGGCTAAAAAACCATAGCCCGGGTGGATAGCAACAGAGTTGGTAACTTCGGCAGCGGCAATGATGCGCGGAATATTGAGGTAACTTTCTTGAGCAGACGCTTTGCCGATACAAATCGACTCGTCTGCGAGCAAGACGTGTTTGAGATTTTTGTCAGCGGTCGAATGCACAGCCACGGTTTTGATCCCGAGCTCTTTACAAGCTCGCAAAATCCGTAGGGCAATTTCGCCGCGGTTTGCAATAAGGACTTTATCAAGCATGAGCGTCGCCTTATTCGATAACAAATAACGGCTGGTCAAACTCTACAGCGTCTTGATTATCAACCAAGATGGCTTTGATAGTACCGGCTTTATCCGCTTCGATTTGGTTCATCATTTTCATGGCTTCAATGATACACAAGGTATCGCCGACGTTGACTTTGCTACCGACTTCCACGAACGCTTTGGCTTCAGGTGTGGGTGAGCGATAGAAGGTGCCTACCATGGGTGATTTGACCTGATGTCCAGCCGCTACTGGAGCTTCTGCAGCAGGCGCTTCGGCTGCTGGCGCTGCCGCTACGGGAGCAGGTGCAGTTTGAATTGGTGCCGGGGCGTATTGAACAGGTTGGGCAGCACCGCCGCGGTGGATGCGGACAGATTCTTCACCTTCAGTGATTTCAAGTTCAGCAATGCCTGATTCTTCAACCAGTTCAATAAGTTTTTTGATTTTTCTAATATCCATAATGGCTCAGCCTACAATAAAAAGAATTAAGATAAAAATGAGTTAAGACGAAAAGGCGGCATGCGCACTGCGCAGTGCCAGTTCATATCCCAACACGCCACAGCCGACAATCACACTTTGCGCGACATCTGAAAAATACGAATGATGACGAAAAGCTTCACGGGCATGAACGTTGGAGATATGCACTTCAATAAATGGGGTGGCAACACCTAGCAAGGCATCGCGCAACGCAACACTGGTATGCGTATATGCACCTGGATTGATGATAATGGCGTCAATATCAGTGGCAGCATGAATAGCATCAATTAGCTCACCTTCGTGGTTAGATTGCAGATGCGCCACGTGACAACCTAGAGTTTGGCCGAGTGAAACACAGCGCTGCATGACGTCGGGTAAAGTCGTGGCACCGTATACATCTGGTTCGCGACGACCTAACAAATTGAGATTTGGCCCGTTTAAGATTAAAACATTCACTAAAATGCTCCTAAAGTTACGTCATCATGCAAAGATGAGGTGGTTTCGGCTCATTATAGTTAATTTAAATAAAGTTGCAGTATTTTACTGGTCTAATCTGCTGGGTTTACGTAAATAGTTGGTTTTTATGTACTATTTCATAGCATTTTTACCGAAATTTCGACTTCATTGTGCTCGTTGTGCAAGTGTTTTAAATCAATTGAGCACTCTGTGTCAAAAAAGCTTGCGCACCCTTTGATCAAACCGACTGCTAATTGCTCAAGTTGGCGCGGTGAGCGGTATAGCAAATCAATATGGCGGTGGCCTTTATCAAGTACTGAAAACGTAGGTAAGGTCGCGTTGGGATATAGCTTAAGCACTTCGACGTGTATTTTAGAATCGAGGTGGGCAAGTAAATCGATCATGGTGGTATTGGCTGGCAACAACTCTTGGTGCCCAACGATGAGTTTGCTAAATAAGTATTGACCAAAACTTTCTAATAACGTCGGCAGCGGAATGTCAGTCTTAGCAGACAGTGCGCTGACGATTTTGACCACATCATCAAAAGGGTAGTGCCCAACGCTGGTGTAACTGCCAGAAATCCCCGTTTCGACAATAATCTCATCAGCCAGCTCAGGCGATAGCTCTGTTTCTATCATTTCAATCAGATTGGTAAATATTATCCCTAACACGTGTTTTCTCCGTTTAATCTCGACGTTAACTAGCCGTTGCTTTTTTGTATTATCGGCTAAACTTAAATTAGTGTGAGCTACTTAGAGCCTTTTGTGAATAGTAAATCGATACAATCTTTGCGTCATGATTTTATCGGGCAATACCCCGATATGTTAAAAATGTTAATTGAGCAGTGGACCCAGATCCGTTGCTATGTCAAAAATAAAGCGGCTGTGAACGATATCAAAGCCTTTTATATTGCGCTGCTCAACCTGGATTCGACCTCTTCTACTTTGGGCTTCCATGACCTTACCGTGATATTGAAAAAAATCGAACACGCGACACGCCAGCTCCAGCAGCAAAAAAATGGAAGTGATCACGCCCGTGACATTGATTTTTTGATGAATCAGCTGATCACCTGTGCTAATGAAGTCCAAGATCCTTTACTGAACTGCAAACCAATTAGCGCGCTTGATGACATGTACCAGCAAAACATCGATGCCAAATTGCCTAAAGGTAAGCGCACTTTATCTGTCGGAGTCATTCAGGCGGATGCTCAGCACGCCAAAAATACCGCCAATTTGCTGGAGAGTTTTTATCTCGATGCGCTGCCTTATACGTCTGTCGGTCAGTTTCTAAAAAGCTATCAAAACGACTATCCCGAATTAATTTTGATTGATTGCGGCATGCCCCAGAGCAGTCCAGATGAGATCATCACTTTTACCCAGCTGATGCAGGAATATGGCTGCAAAGTGATGTTTTTATCCTCTCAAGACGATCTCGATACGCGCTTAGCGGCAGTGCGTGCTGGGGTAGTGGACTTCTTTTTGATGCCTATTAATATTTCTTATCTCATCAGCCGCATCCGCAAAACCTTTGATTTGGACACCATTGAACCTATGTATGTGATGATGCTTGATGATCAGCAGCAGGTGTGTGATTTTTATCAAAACACGGTGATTGACCCACAGCTAACGCTTAAAGCGTTTAGCGATGTGCGTACCTTTTTTAAAGTACTGGAACACTTTATTCCCGATGTCTTTTTGTTGGATTACAACATGCCGGATGTGTCTGGCGTTGAAGTGGCCAAGCTCATTCGTCAGCAAAGTAAGTTCGATTATATCCCGATTGTGTTTATCACTGCTGAAGACAATGAAGATGTCAAAATCGAAATCCTCAACGCCGGTGGCGATGATGTCATTACCAAAGGTACCTCAGTTCATATTGTGATGCAGCATATTCGCTATCGCATGTTAAAGGGCAAACAAATCCGCTACCTCGCTTTTCGCGACAGTCTTACTGGGGTGCTCAATCACGGGCAGATCATGGATGCATTGATGCAGGCTTTCAGCCTGTGGCAGCGTAAACAACAAAACTTTGTGGTGGTGATGTTGGATTTGGATAATTTTAAAACGATCAATGATAAGTACGGTCATCCTGCTGGTGACAAAGTACTATTTGCCATTAGTCAGCTGCTCAATCGCAGCTTACGCGACAGTGATTTGGTAGGGCGCTATGGCGGTGAGGAGTTCATGCTGTTATTACATGATACCGAGGTCGAGGCAGTCATTGATAAAATCAACGACATCCGCGAGCGGTTTGCCGAGCTGCGCTTTAAAGCAGGTATTCATAATTTTTCGGTGACCTTTAGTGCTGGCTTAGCCAATGCCGCTGACTTTACCCACAGCGATGCATTGTTAGAAGCGGCAGATTTGGCGCTGTATGCCGCTAAGCACGATGGCAAAAACTGCATCCACACTCATGTGGAAACTAGCGTAACAAGCGTACACTCCCACTGATTTTGGCCGCCATCATATCAATTGGGATAGCTTGTGTCGTGGCGCCAACGTCCAGCGCAGCTTTGGGCATACCGTATACGGTTGAAGTTGCCTGATCTTGGGCATAGGTGACGCCACCACTGCGTTTAATCGCTAGCAAACCGGCTGCTCCGTCTTTTCCCATACCAGTTAAGAGCGTCGCCACGCAATGGCGCTTAACGTGTGTGGCGAGACTATCAAACATCACATCAACTGAGGGTTGGTGTCCTGAAACGGTGCCAGTATCCAGTAATTTGATTGTATAGCCAAGTGAGCTGGGTTGAATCGTCATGTGCAGATTGCCTGGCGCAATATATACATAATTGGCAGCCACTACCTCACCTTGCTGGGCTTCTTTTACGGTAAGCTTACTCAATGAGTTGAGGCGTTGTGCGAAGGTCTGGGTGAACCCTGCAGGCATGTGCTGGGTAATCAACACTGGTGGAAATTGAGCAGGTAAATTTTCTACTATCTGCCTAATTGCCTCAGTACCGCCAGTGGATGCGCCAATACCCACCATCGCTTGTTCTAACCCAGGCTGAGAAGGAGCGATGGGAGGAATGGGAGGAGCAGCCGTTACCGGAGTCCGGTTTTTAGGAAATACTCTTGCGCGACTGGCGATTTTTATCTTTTCAATAAGTGTGTCTGCATAATTGTGCAGGCCTTGAGAAATCGCACTTTTGGGTTTCTCGATAAAATCAACGGCACCCAGTTCTAGGGCGCGTAAGGTTTCTGGTGCACCTTCTCTAGTCAAGGTTGACACCATGATGACTGGCGTTGGCTGAGCCTGCATCAGCTTGTCCAAAAACACTAAACCACTCACTTTGGGCATGTTTATGTCTAAGGTGATCACGTCGGGCTGCTGCTGTTGTACCAGAGCTTTGGCCGCATAGGCGTCTCTGGCCGTCCCGACCACTTCACAATCAGGTGACTGATTAATGATCTCGCTGAGAACCGCACAAATCAGGGTAGAATCGTCAACCACTAGCACTTTGACCTTCTTGTTGATCATATCGTTCCCTTTGTTCTATTTAATCGAAAAATAACACCGAACCTTTATCGGGATCATTCTCAATAAATTGAACATAATCTGCTTCTCTTTGCGCAATCGTGTCGTTGTTGAGTTGTTTGATGCGCTTCATTTTGACCTCGCCAGTGTCTGGCATCAGATAAATTTTACGTGGGTGCAACCCTTCAAAATCATAGGCTAGTAAAGGGATGCGCTCTACGCGCAGATATTCTTGCACAAAATGCGCGTTGCGCTGACCAATATTGGGCAGTGATAAGCTTGCTAGCACATTTGCTCCGCCGAAAGCTTTCGCCTGTAATGATGCCTTGTTGGCGCCGAGACTGATCATGTCATTGATTAACATTTCCATCGCATGCACGCCATACGAAGCACAATACAGGTTTGATGAGTCATGCGGACGCTGAGGTAATAAAAAATGATTCATCCCAATAATCCCACTATACGGGTCGCGCAAACACACCGACACACAGGAGCCAAGTGTGGTGACCAACATGATTTGGCGGTCAGTTGCAATGAACTCTCCCGGTTTGAGTTTAAGCGCATCAATCGCGAAATACCGGTCGTAATAGTAAGCCCGTTGTTCATTCATGAAGTGCGCTCCGTTTGCGGTACACAGTGTTCCCTAATGGTTGCAAGACGTCGCGGTAATCATTGTAGTTCTCAGCGTGCCCGACAAATAACAGACCGCCTTCTTTGAGATGCGACAAGATATTTTGCAAAATGAGGTGGGTTTTTTCGCGCGAAAAATAAATCAGTACGTTGCGGCAAAAGACCATGTCAAACCGCGCGCTTTGACCAAGCTGGCCGGTTGCTAGGTTAAGCGTGCGAAACTCAACTAATGCTCGCAGTTGTGGGCATACCTTGACCTCCCCATGACGTTTATTTTTGCCCTTCATAAAAAATTGCTTGCGCACGCTAAACGGTATTTTGTTAATCGCCTCAGCGGGATAGATACCGTTTTGTGCTTGCTTAAGCATGTCGCTATTGATGTCAGTAGCCACAATGTTGACCGCTGGCGTATAGGTTTTAGCGGCCATGCAGGCAGTCATAGCTATCGAATAGGGCTCTTCACCAGAGCTGCAGCCCGCACTCCAAATAGACAAAGGTTGTGACTGTGCTTTGATTGTGGTTTCGAGTAAATCAAAGTGATGCTGTTCACGAAAAAACGCGGTCAGGTTGGTGGTCAAAGCGTTCACGAAAATTTCTTGTTCGCGCGGATCACGCTTGACCATTTGCAAATATGCACCAAAGTCACTTAAACGCAGTGCGCGAAGTCGTTTGCTCAGGCGATTATAGACCATCTGTTGTTTACGCGAGGCAAGCTTGATCCCCGAATATTGCTTCATCAACAGCTGCACACGCTGCATGTCTTGAACGCTAAATGCAAACTCCTGCGCGTCTTTGTGCTGAGTTTGGGGCTCCGCTTTATGTGTGAGTAACATCGATTAGAAGCTTTCCCATTCATCATCTTGCGTGATACTTGGATTCAACATTTTATCCTGAGACGATTTGTTGGTGGTGTGCCTGGCGCGTCGTTGTTGCTCAAAATCCAGCGGTTGACTGGCCGTATCGGCAATTTCGTTGAGTTTGAAGCTAAACACGCTTTGTGTCAGCAAATCAGACTGTGAACGCAGCGATTCAGAGGAGGCCGCCGCTTCCTCAACCAACGCTGCATTTTGTTGTGTCATTTCATCCATCTGCGAAATGGCATTACTGATTTCATCAATACTGATGGCCTGTTCGTTCGATGCTGATGCAATATCGCTCATCAAGTCGTTGACTTTTTGAATCGCCAGCACGATTTCTTTCATCGTTTCGCCGGACTCATGTACCAGTTTATTGCCTTCATCTACCCGCTCAACCGAGGCAGAAATAAGCCCCTTAATGTCTTTGGCTGCTTCTGCCGAGCGCTGGGCGAGGGTTCTTACTTCACTGGCAACGACGGCAAACCCCCGTCCCTGCTCGCCAGCTCGCGCGGCCTCCACGGCAGCATTGAGCGCAAGGATGTTGGTTTGGAAGGCTAGGCTATCAATCACCGTGATAATGTTGGCAATTTTTTGTGCCGAATCATTGATATCAGCCATGGCATTGACCATTTGTTGGATCAAATCCCCGCCGTGATAGGCCACACTTGATGCATCTGATGATAAAAGGTTGGCCTTTTCGGCATTTTGCGCATTAAGTCGCACGGTGCCGGTGATTTCGTCCATGCTCGAGGCGGTTTGCTCGAGGCTCGAAGCTTGTTCTTCGGTACGCGAGGACAAATCCACATTGCCTTGTGCAATTTCAGCCGAGGCCATGTTGATGGTTTCAGCGGCCTCGCGGATCCCTTGGATCATGGCTGCTAAGTTTTCGGAGCTTTGGTTGCAGTACACTTTTAAGTCGTGGAAGGTACCGTTGTATTCATTATCAATGCGCTTGGTCAGGTCGCCGTTGGCAAAGGCAAGCAGGACCTCAGAGATGTCATTGAGACCTTTCTCGGTAATCGACACTAGTGAGTTTAGCCCTTTGGCCAATTCTAACAAGAAGCCTTTTTTGTCTGACTCGTTAACGCGATAGGTAAAATCACCACTCAGCGCCGATTGCACCATGTTTTCAATTTCTTCTTCGGCGATGACTTCACGCGTGCGATCTAGCCATTCAGTTACGGTACCAATACGTTCACCATCTTCAGCAAAAATCGGATTGGCAATTAGGCGGAAGTGGCGATTGCCTACGCGAATTTGAGCTTCGTGCGTTTGTTTGAGGTTCTCTAGCAACATGGATTGGTGTGCCATGTTCTGATGGAAAATATCCATGGAATTATTGAGTACTTTGGTGCTGTCAAAGTGAGGCAAAGTTCGGCGAAAATCACTTTCGCATTCGCGCAGCATTTGTTTTACCGAGTCATTGAGATAAATAATCTTGCGCTCATTATCGGCGATCATCACATTGGTCGTAGTGCAGTTAAGTGACTCTAAGATACGTTTGGTGCGGCGCTCTTTTTCGTACACCTCGGTCAAATCATGCAGTTCTAGGGAAAACCCAACTAGGACATGCTGGTCATCAAAGATCGGATTGATCACCAATTTAATTTCAAGCAAGGCCAAGCGTAAATGAGTGGTCAACGACGATTCTAAGGTGAACAATGCGGAGCTTTGGACATTGGCCTCATTAAGTAACATATCTAGATTTTGACCCTTGATACTGTCAGCGACGAAATGGCTGATTTGCGTGCGAATGCTTTCCTCATGTTGGCTAAACAACGACAGTGCTTTTGGGTTGATATAATTGACGACTTGATTTGCGTCAGTCATCAAAAATGCGGTAGAGCAATTATCTAGTGCTTGTTTGACTTGAAATGCTTCGTTTGCTTTGACTTGGCCATCGGCTAGGTTTTGCGTCACGTCACTCAAACGGTCGGCCAAATTGCCAAACTCATCTCGATAATGCGTGTGCTTGCGATCGGTGTAGTCCCCTGAAGCGATATTGACAAAGCGCTGCTGAAGTTTCTTAACAGCGTCTAGGATACTTAGGACGATCACCACCCCAAATAGTAAACACAGTAAAAATGCACACGCAATGACGATAACGCCTGTGTTGCGAGCTTGCGTGATATCGCTCAAGCGCTCATTGAGCAACTGCTCAAGCATCATAATATTGGCGTTGTTAAAATCGTATACGTCATTGATCAACTTGCTGTATTCGTCAAAAAACTTATCGCTAGCATAGGTCAATGTTTGTTTGTTGAGAATTTCTAGCTCGGTTTTGTTCTGTAGCGTGCTGATTCGGGCATTTAGTTCTCGAGCTTGATTAGAAAATTGTACAAAGCGCTGGTCCGAATTACCTGCAGCGGCTAAGTTAGCAATAAAGTCCTGAGCTGGATAAGCAACTGCATTTAAGTATCCCTCTAATTTAGCGCGATCGAGTTGCGTAGTCGTTTGGCTAACTAGGACTTGAGCGCCTTGACCGCGAACTTTGCCCAATGCATTGGTTAAGCGCGGCAAATCTTGCAAATTTGCAATGATCAAATGATAGGTAGCCGCTTGAGGATCATAGGATAATTGAAAGTGACGCATTAACGCACTGATCAGCTCACTGATCTCACGAATGAGTTGACTGTGTGTGTTAAAAGACATCTCAGCATCAATTGCATTGCTGGTGATGTTGGCTTTAAGACTGTCCCAGCGGCGGTTAATATTGCGCAGCTCAACAACAAATTGTTCGAGATTTCCATTGCGCATTTGAGTTTCAATGGCGTCAAAATAGCCATCAACGATGCTGCTTTTTTCGAAACGCAGCACCTCAGCCGCTTTTTCACCGCCATAAGCGCGTGCAGTAACGCCGCGATGTTCTGCGAGATACTTGCCGACATTGATGACATCTTTGATCTGTTCTACCCCTGTGATTTCAGCGCGAGTCATCTTTTCTTGAGCTGCTGAGCTTTGATAGAAGTACACAGCAGGAACGGCAATTGCCACCAGTGCTAATAACGCAATGACGAGCATTTTGTAGGGCAGTTTGATGTGGTTAAGTAGTCTAAATAATTTCATAGCAGTTCCTTTGCTGTCGCTGATTCTTGCTCAAAAATACCAATGTCTTGGCTAGTCATTAATTTGTCTATGTTGACAATGATGATCATTTCTTCGTTGATTTCGGTAAGGCCTTGTAAATACTGATGATCAAACGCCACACCAAACTCGGGTGCGGGCTGAACCTGCTCATTGGTAATGTTAATCACGTCAGAGACTTCATCCACCACCACCCCAATAAAGTGGTCTTCGATGTGCAAAATGATCACAATAGTAAATTCGTTATAAATCGCTTCACTGACGGCAAACTTGATCCGCAAATCGACGATCGGAATAATTTCGCCGCGTAAATTAATCACGCCTTTAATGTAAGCTGGCGCGTTGGCGATTGGCGTGGGCGGCTGGTAACCTTTGATTTCTTGGACTCGGTGGATATCCAATGCGTAGTGCTCTGTGCCAAGCACAAAGGTCAAGTATTCCTGCATGTTAGTTCGCCTTCCTGTTGTTTGGCATGAGTGGCAAGCTGCTCGACGTCCAAAATAAATGCGACATTACCATCTCCCATGATGGTAGCGCCTGCAAGGCCAGCAACTGCTTTGTAATTTTTTTCCAAATTTTTGATCACTACTTGTTGTTGCCCCTCAAGACTGTCGACGTGCAAACAAAAACGCTCATTACCTGCGGCGATCATGATCACTATGGCATCTTGTGGTGCGGGTTTTTCACAACCTGGATGAAAAATATCGTGAAGGGATAAGAGCGGATAATAGGCGTCACGAATTTTGATCAAGCGATCGTTAGTGATGGTTTTGACCTGCGCCAAGGTAGGTCTAAAGGATTCAATGATCAAGTTCATCGGCAATACATAGAGTTGCTGTGCACACATTATCTTCATGCCATCCACAATCGCCATAGTCAGTGGCAACCGAATCGTAAATGTCGCGCCTTTCCCCGGCGTTGAGGCTATGTGCAGCTGACCGTTCAAGTGCTTGATATTTTGCATGACGACGTCCATACCGACGCCACGTCCCGATAGTTCAGTGACATTGGATTTGGTACTAAAGCCTGGTGCAGTGATCAGCTGCCAGACCTCTTCATCGCTATAGTGTTGTTGTTGAATAAGTCCCTGTGTCTGTGCTTTCGCTAGGATCGACTCTCGGTCTAGGCCGCGTCCATCATCGGTAATTTTGATAAAGATAAATCCGCCGCGCTGCTCGGCGTGCAGCAAAATTTGTGCGGTAGCGGCTTTGTTTAGCACAGCACGTTCATCTGCCGTCTCAATCCCATGGTCTAGGGCATTGCGGATCAAATGCGTGAGCGGGTCGACTAACTGCTCAATCATGCCCTTATCGATTTCGGTTTCGCCACCCATGATATTGAGGTGTACTGATTTATCCAGTTGTTTGGCCAAATCTCTCACGATCCGAGGAAACCGATTAAAAATAAAGGTCATTGGCAGCATACGCATGCCCATTACGGCATCCTGCATCAGGCGAATATTGTGTGTGACATTGGTTAATGCTGCTTGGATGTTGCTACTGTGACGCTGTTCTTTTTGATGTGCGTAACTATGTGCCTGTTGTAACATAGCATCGGCAATAACCAGCTCGCCCATCAAGTTGACTAGGTGATCAATTTTGTCGGTATCGATGCGAATGCTGCTTGCGACGCTAGCGTTATTGAGGCTACTAGGGCTAGCCGAGGTATGTGTATTACTGCTCTTGTGAGCATCATTGGTGGAGGAGGCTAGTGCATCATGTGAATGTGGCTTTGCCTGAGCCGTATCGTCATCAAAAAAACCGAAAGTATCGTCTTCGCAAGCGGTATGTTCGTCAAAAAAACCAAAATCTGCCGACTCAATGTTTTGCTGTAGCTGGGTTAAAAGGGCTGTCAGTGCTTGACAGGTTTGTGCTGTTTGAGCGCTGTTTGGTGGTGTTTCGTCCAGCCTAGCAGAGGTCGCAAGTTGTTGGTAGCTTTCCAACACACTCGATAGCGTATCAACACAATCAAGGCAGACGTCTACCTGTTCACGAGATAATAATTGTTTGGTATGACGTACATGCGCGAAAATATTTTCTAACAGATGGGTAATGTCGCTCAGCTGGGTAAAGCCAAAGATACTCGCGCTACCCTTGATTGAGTGTGCGGCGCGAAATATTTGGTGGATGCTCTGTTCATCATAACTGTCAGTATGATATGCAATGAAGAGGCTTTCCAAAGCACTGATATGGTCTTGCGCTTCACTCAAAAACACTGCGTGAAATTGTTGCATATCAATAGACATTATACCTGCCTCATCACTTTGCTTGAGCCTTATGCTCGTGCGAATACTTTTTGTGCGACCATCAATAGCTTATTGGGATCAAAGGGTTTGACCATCCAGCCAGTGGCGCCGACTGACCGGCCTTGCTCTTTCATGTTATGACTTGCTTCGGTGGTCAACATGACAATCGGTATATCCGCGTATTTCGGCTCACTGCGCAACGCTTTGATGAGACTCAGTCCATCCATATTGGGCATATTTTGGTCGGTTAACACAAAGTCAAAGCTTTCAGTTTGACACAATGTTAATGCAACCTGGCCATCTTCCGCTGCAGTCACCTCATAATCGGCTGAGCGTAAAGTAACTTCGACCATTTGTCTGACTGATGGCGAGTCATCGACAATTAAAATCCGTTTTGACATGCTTGTTGTTCCCTAAAAAAATTCCACTTCACCCGCTTGCATGTTTTCGCTAGACACTGGGTTGTGCTCAGTGTTGCGACGAGTGCGAATGACTTCTAAATAACTGCGTATATCCGTGATAACGATGTCTAAATCTTCTTGCCCAATCGAGTCAATTTGTTCACGAATAAAACACAATGTATCCAGACAAAATTGCAAATTTTGGGTGTTGATATCGCCAAACTGCATGCCGCGTATGGATTCGTGCACAAACTGCTGGATCTCATTGGCAAGCTTACTCACTTGCACGTGTTCCAGTGAGTCTTTGGGGACCGAGTGAGAGATGATTTTGGCTTGTTTGTTTAACAGCTGCTGCATCTCGATAAAACTGGTAGAAATCAGTTCAACGGCGTCGTGTTGCGTCGAGTTGAGCTTGACCAGGCTGTGTTCGCACTCTTGGATCATATTTTTGATCTCGCTGGCGAGCAAGTTGGACAAATTTTGCTGTTCTTCGCGTTTTTGCGATAGGCGCTCTTTAAAATAGAGCGTGTGCCGACGCTGTTCGGCAATCAAAAATATGGCAATGGCGATACCCAAAATGGTCAATACCAAAATGGCGCGCTCATCTAATGCAATGCCCAGCGAGACGCTAAGCAGCGCAAAAATCAGCGCACCAATAATGTAGCGATATTGCATATCCATATGCAGTATTTAATCCAAACGAAAAAACTTATTTATTTGTATCGTCAAAAAGCAGATTTACATGAGTGGCAAATTGCTCGGCGTTGAGAAAGCCGGTAACGCGTGAGCGTGTCAGCTCATTGCCATTGCGGTCAAAGAATAAAATCGTGGGCAGACCCGTGATATCAAATTCTTCTTGGAAGGCGAGATTGGTCGGTGTGTTGTCCGTCAAATCAATTTGTAACCACACGGTATTGGCCAATGCCGCTTGAACTGCAGGCGCGGGGAAGGTGTATTTTTCAAACTCTTTACATGCAACGCACCAGTCTGCATACAGGTCGACCATCACTGTTTTGCCTGCCAGGTTCGCGCGTTCAACCTGCGCCGCGAGCTCACCTAAGTCACGCACTAGGGTAAATTGAGCATGTACGCTGTTGGATGCGCTGGTTCCGGTGCCTTGTTGTGATTGGGTAAGATCAGCATCACTTTGATGCTCGCTAGTCAATCCAATAAATTGAGCGCCATACAGTACACTGGCAACCAACCCCAATAGCGCAAGGGTATGACGGATGCCACGCCCAAGCCCTGCTGCGGTGGCGCGGTTAACCTCAAGTAGGTATCCGGTCAACGCAATGCCTAACCCTGCCCACAAAAGCTGCGTCCAAGGTGCCACCACGATGCGCTCAAAGAAGAAGATGGCGACGCTCAAAATCATAAAGCCAAAAATAGCTTTGATGACATTCATCCACGCACCCGCTTTGGGCAGTAACTTACCCCCGGTTACGCCAAAAATGAGCAAAGGTATACCCATGCCGAGCGACAGCGCGTAAAGTGCGGAGAAGCCCAATACAAGATCACCCGATTGCGCGATAAACAACAAAATACTGGTGAGGGGGGCTGTGGTGCAGGGTGAGGCAATCAATCCTGATATCACCCCCATCAAAAATACCCCAAACCATGATCCGCCGCGCTGTTGGTTGGACATATTGTTGAGTTTTTCTTGCCAGCGTGAGGGCAGTTGGATCTCGTACAGGCCAAACATAGATAGCGCGAGCGCAATAAAGGCAATAATAAACACACTCAGCAAGATGGGATTTTGCAGCGCGGCTTGGAACTGCACACCGGCAGAGGCGACTACCAAACCGAGCACAGAATAAGTAATGGCCATGCCCTGCACATAGACAAACGACAGCGCCAGCGCTTGTGAGCTTTTGATCTGTTTGCCCTGACCGACGATGATACTGGACAAAATCGGGTACATCGGGAACACGCATGGGGTAAAGGCTAACAGCACTCCCAGCCCAATAAATAGCAAAATTGACCACCACAAGTTATCACCGCTAGCGAGCATGTCGGCCAGGCGATACTGCTCTGATACAGGGGCCGATGAGGCATTGCTTGCGTTAAGGTTGGAATAATCGGCAAGACGTGATGAAGAATCTGCCGTCACAGCACTCAGCAACAGGGTCTGGGTCGTCGGTGGGTAGCACAAACCCGCTTCAGCACAGCCTTGATAGCGGATTTTGACGATGCCGTCAGCTCTGGACTCAACGATGGGAATAGTCAAAGTGACCGTGTCGTAGAACACGTCTGAGATCCCAAAGAACTCATCTTCGATTTGACGCGGTGCTTCGCGAAACGCAATCTCTGAGATGCTGGCATTTTTGGCCACACTTTTAAATTGTTTTTGATACAGATAATAGCCATCAGCAATGGTAAAGGTGACCTGAAGCTGGTCGTTGTCTTGTTGATAGTCCAAAACGAAGGCTTCATCTACTTTGAGAAAGGTGGGCTCATCGGCAAAGAGATTGGACAGCGCGTTATTTGCTAAAGAATTAGACGTGCCTTGAGCAAAGCTAGTGGCGCTGATGAGCAAGATGCAAAGACTTACTAGTATCAATACAGCAGATGCGAAACGATTCAATAGTAGCAAGGGGATGTGTTCCTGTTTGTTAATAGCATAGAATTTGGTAGTCTAGAGTATACGAAGCCAAGCTTAAACAAAACTTAATACGTAAAATGGAGTCACTGTGGGTAAATTATTTTTGTTATTTGTGATCATGCCAATTATGGAAATTGCGGTGTTGATCAACGTCGGTGAAATCATTGGCGGTTGGAATACAGTGCTGTTGGTCATCCTTTCTGCCATGATTGGCGCGTATTTGGTTAAGCGCGAAGGCCTTGCGACATTAGCTCAGGCGCAACAAAAAATGGCCCAAGGTGAGGTGCCTGCTGCCGAAATCGGCAGTGGTTTGTTGTTACTCATCGCCGGGGTGCTATTGGTGACGCCCGGCTTCATTACCGATATCTTTGGCCTGTTGTTAACCCTACCGATGACCCGTCAGTATCTGGCGCAGCACGTGGTCAAACTCGCCAACGTGCAGACCTTTGGCAACATGCATGGCGGTGGTTTTAGCGGCGGTTTTACACCAGATGGCACTGAGCGCGATCCGTTTAATCAACCCCAGCGCCCCCGCAATCAAAGCCAAGACGATATTATCGAAGGTGAATACACCGATACCGAGAATAAAAACAACAAAAGACTCGACTAGTTCAAACTTTTTTCAATTCCCGCCTTAGGTTTCATTATTTTAAAATTTTTTTTGCCATACCCTTGAGTTCTGCAAGGGTATTCCCATATACCTCAACAAGACGTAACAAAGGTTTGCGTCATCACACTCTCCTAAGGGAGATTTGTTTTTGAACAATCCTACTGTGAATTAACAATTGGAGAATAAAAAAATGGCAATTCGTCCTTTACATGATCGCGTTATTATCAAACGCCAAGATCAAGAAACTAAATCTGCAGGCGGCATCGTGTTAACCGGTTCTGCGGCAGAAAAATCCACACGCGGTGAAGTCATCGCGGTGGGCAATGGCCGTGTGTTAGACAACGGCGAAGTCAAAGCGCTAGATGTTAAAGTTGGTGATAAGGTTATCTTCAACGACGGTTATGGCGTGAAGACTGAAAAATTAGACGGCGAAGAAGTGCTGATTCTAAGCGAAAATGACATCCTTGCGATTGTCGAATAAGTCCATTTACTATATTTTTAGAGGAATTTGAAAATGTCAGCAAAAGAAGTACGTTTTTCTGATGACGCGCGCA
>CAZLGJ010000048.1:0-18909 GCA_964559075.1 uncultured Glaciecola sp. | reverse complement strand
CGCAGATGATGCGCTAAGTGCAGTAGAAGCACTGTTTTGTGCAAAATTTTTAGAAGAAGATCAATAACCTTACATACCCATCTAAGCTGAAGTAGCGTATACTAAGGCCATGCATTAGCTCATGTAGGAGCTTTTTTATGGCGGAAGTGTTAGCCAACCCAACCCCAACCAATCAAGTCAGTATGATCACCGATGCTTTGCTCGCAGGCAAGTTTGTGTCGGTGCGTAAAATCCTGCACGAAACCCCAGCTTGTGATGTCGCTTTGATCCTCGAATCGAGCCCCAGCAAAATTCGCGATGATTTGTGGGAGCTGCTTGATTCGGATTGTCACGGTGACGTGTTAGAAGAGTTATCCGAGGATGTACGTAACGGTATCATTGCCAAAATGATGCCAGATACAGTGGTTGAAGCGCTAGAGGACATGGACACTGATGACCTCGCCGAGACGTTATCAACCCTGCCAAATGATATTCTGCAAGACATCTTAACCTCCATGGATACCCAAGACCGGGTTCGGGCAGAGCAAGCGCTGAGTTATGGTGAAGAAACCGCTGGTTTCATCATGAATACCGACACGATTACGCTGCGTCCTGATGTCAGTATCGATGTGATTTTGCGCTACTTGCGCCTGCGTGGTGAACTGCCCGAAAATACCGATACGTTTTATGTCGTCAACCGCTCTGATATCTTGATTGGCAGCGTGCCGGTTACTCGGCTATTGACCTCGGCATCCGAGATGACCGTTGCCGAAATTATGGATGAAGAGCCTGAAGTGATTGGCGTGTCGGTGCCTGATGATCAAGTGGCGATGCTTTTTGAGCGCTACAACTGGCTTTCTGCCCCCGTGGTGGATGAACATCACAAACTACTGGGGCGGATCACCATCGACGACGTGGTTGATATTATTCGCGAAGACGCAGAGCACTCCATGATGAGTATGGCTGGTCTAGATGATGAAGAAGATACGTTTGCGCCAGTGATGCAGTCGACTAAACGCCGTTCGATTTGGTTGGGCGTCAACCTAGTTACTGCTTTACTGGCCGCCATGGTATCTGATTTATTTGAACAAACGCTTGCACAACTGGCGGTGCTGGCCATTTTAAACACCATAGTCCCTAGCATGGGTGGAGTGGCAGGGAATCAGACCTTGACCTTGGTGATCCGTGGGATGGCGCTGGGGCATGTCAATGAGGCTAACTCGCGTTTCTTGATCACAAAAGAGCTCGCCATCGGCGTGCTAAACGGTATTATTTGGGCGGTATTGATTGCTTCTGTTGTGGCGCTTTGGAAACAAGATTTTCAGCTAGGTGTGATCATCGCCTTTGCGATGCTGATGAATATGATTGCTGCAGGCCTGTCAGGAGCGACCTTACCCTTGATTATGAAACGCCTCAAAATCGACCCCGCATTAGCCGGTAGCGTCATACTCACGACAATCACGGACGTGGTCGGGATCTTTGCCTTCCTTGGCACAGCCACGCTGTTTTTGATGTAGTCATCGTATAGTCAGTCCGGACACGATGGGTGGATTAAACGTGTTTTTTTAATCGTGTTCTTTTAGATAATGCGCAAAGGTTTGTTTGAACTTGGCAAGCTTTGGACCCACCACAAAATTGCAGTACGTATTACCAGGATTATTATTAAAGTAATCTTGGTGATAGTCCTCTGCTTGATGGTAATTGTCGACCGGGAGAACTTCGGTAACAATCTCTTGCGCATAAATTTCGTCTTGACGGAGCTTTGCGATGAACTGCATGACTACCTCGCGTTGTGCATCACTGTGATAATAAATACCACCGCGGTACTGCGTGCCGACATCGTTACCTTGACGATTGAGCTGCGTTGGGTCGTGTAGAGCAAAAAAGATCTCCAGAATTGCTTCCAAGCTGATGATATCCTCATCAAATGTCACTCTCACCACTTCTGCATGCCCAGTATCGCCGCTACAGACTGATTCATAAGTCGGCGCTAGTGCTTGGCCGTTGCTATAACCTGAAAATGCGCTGTGCACGCCTTTGACCCGATTGAACGCTGACTCTATGCACCAAAAGCACCCACCGGCGAGAGTAATTTCTTGTATATTTGCCATGATTATCTGTCTTTTTTATGAAAATAATGTTTCCTCTTTTATGGGGTGCAAAGGCAGAATGATCAAGTTTTTTTCTAAAAAAGTGGGCTTATTCAACTTCAGTGCGTAAATACTTACCTAAATAGTCGTTGTACCCAGTAATCTTTCAACTTCGCGTGGGGAGGCAGGATGAAATTAACATTGTTTTATGATGGCTTGTGCCCATTATGCCAAAAAGAAATGGCGCATCTGCGCAAGCGCAATCATGCAGATGTATTGGCATTTGAAGATATCATGGCGGATGACTTTAATGAGCGATACCCAGACTTAGATTGGCAGGCCTTGAATGACAGAATCCACGGTCTTACAGATGATGGGCGCTTGGTGACCGGGCTAGATGTCACTCATTTGGCTTGGTCGCTAGTGGGTTATCGCTGGCTTTACGCGCCTTTGCGTTGGCCGCTGATACGCTGGTTCGCGGATCGCGCGTACAATGTGTTTGCCCGTCATCGCTACACCATTTCTTACTGGCTTACTGGGCAGCGCCGCTGCGAGCGTTGTATCAAATAGCGACAACACCTAACAGTGTTACATTCATTTTCAGGGGACAAGATGCGAGCATTAGTAATAGGCGCCAACGGCGGGATAGCAAAAGCAGTGATCTCACGACTGTTGGCTGAAGACGGCGTTACTCATGTAGACGCAGTGTCGCGCAGTGAAGCCGCTCATAGTGAGCAAAGTGTCACAAATTATGTCGTGGATTCTCGCTCCGAATCCGCGATTGCTGCATTTGTTGCGCAACAGCAACAAGATGGCGTCAGTTATCGCTACATCGTCAGTACCATAGGCATCTTGCACAACGAGGCGCTGCAGTTAAAACCAGAAAAGCGCTTAGAAGACATCTCGCCAGATGCTCTTGCTGAGTATTTTGCGGTTAATACCATTATGCCTACTTTGTGGCTTAAGCATTTACCTAAGGTCGTCGCCCGTGGCGCACCCACGACGATTGCGTTTTTCTCAGCGAGAGTAGGCAGTATCAGTGATAACCGTCTAGGCGGTTGGTATGGCTACCGCGCTTCAAAAGCGGCGCTGAATATGGTGATCAAAAATACTGCCATTGAGTATGCCCGCCGACACAAACAGGTGACCTTGATATCCTATCATCCCGGCACGGTTGATACTGGCTTGTCCAAACCCTTTCAAGCAAATGTGGCGAGCAAAAAACTGTTTACTCCGGAGTTTACGGCGGATTGTCTAGTTAATCAGATGCGCGATGCTACCCCAGAGTTTTCGCCTTATTACGTGGATTGGCAGGCACAAAATATTCCTTGGTAAATGACATTTTGTCATAACACTGATACTATCGTAGGATAAAAATTCTAAAAAATAGGAAAGTGTTATGGGTGCGTCACGTGAGCAATTTGGTTCGCGGTTAGGTTTTATACTTGCTGCAGCCGGTTCTGCAGTTGGCATTGGCAATTTGGTTGGTTTTCCCGTCGGTGCTGCAAAAAATGGCGGCGGTGCATTTTTATTAATGTACGCGGTGTTTGTGTTTTTTATTTGTTTACCCGTTATGATGGCTGAAATGTCGGTTGGCAGGCAAACGCAGCGCGACCCGTTAGGCGCCTACAAGAGTTTGGCTCCCAACAGTAAATGGTCCATCGCTGGCTGGCTCTCGATTGTGACGCCCTTCATGATTGCGGTATTTTATTCAGTTATTACGGTGTGGATCCTAGGGTACCTCGTTGAATCTGCCACCGGGGGGCTGGCGCAACTTGCTGATCCCGATAATTTTGGCCGCTTCATCAATTCTACTTCAGTGTTTGTTTATCTCGCGGTCATCATTGCCATTATGTATCTGATTTTGCAAGGAGGCGTCAAAAAGGGTATAGAAAAAGGCGCTAAAATTCTGATGCCGACCCTGTTTGTCATGCTTATCGGCATGGTGATTTTTGTTTTGCTGCAAGACAACGCCATGCTGGGCGTCAAATTTTACCTAGTGCCTGATATCAGTAAAATTGACTCAGGTGTAGTCAACGGCGCGCTTTCACAAGCATTTTTCTCCTTATCGCTGGGGATGGGGATCATGATCACCTACGGTAGCTATGTAAATAAACGCGCCGACGTACCTAACTCTTCAAAACTGGTTGCATTAACTGATACCGCTGTCGCGTTTACTGCAGGATTAATGATTTTGCCGGCGATTTTTACCTTTAACCCAGACATCAAAGCCGATGATTTATCTGATTCTTCTGTGGGGCTTATTTTTACGTTTTTACCCAAAATTTTCCTCGCGCTGCAGGCGACTATTGGGTATGTCGGTGCAAGTATCGTGGCAAGTGTGTTTTTCTTACTGGTATTTTTTGCTGCGATAACGTCGTTGGTATCAATTTTTGAGGTGCCGGTTGCTTCCCTGATGAGCGAACAAAAGCTATCGCGCCGTAAAGCCTTAGCCATTGCTGGCGGCTTGCTGGTGTTACTAGCACTAATGTGCGCAGTGTCTTTTGGTAAGGTAGATTTTTTGACGCAGTTTGTGAGTTACGCAGGTGCGCAAAAGTCCTTTTTTGATGTGGTGATCGATGTGTTCTATGAGACGATTTTACCGCTCAACGGTTTATTGATTTGCCTCTTTGTGAGTTATCGTTGGCGCAAGGCTAATTTTCACGCCGCCCTTGAAGAAGGCGCTGCTAATTATCGAGGCTCATGGTTTGAAAAGTATGTTGACCTGTCGTTAGGCACCTTTATCCCTGTGATATTAGGGTTTATCTTCATTAATACGGTGTTGACCAAATATTTTGGTATCACGTTAATCGGATAGCCCTAGAGCATCATAAAAGGTGACGGATAGCGATACTCAAAGCCCAGCAGTTGCTGGGTTTTTTGTGCCTCCACAACTTTGCCGTGTGGAAGCGGCTCAGGATCCGGGATGACGATAGGAAAATCTAGCCCTTTTTGTGTGGCGCTGTATTGATAATACGCTTCACGAGTGGGGTGCTTAGGCGCGCAAAAATGCAGGATATGTTGACATGGTCGCTGCTCAAAGATAGCCAACAAGCCGCGTATTACATCTTCTTTATGGACTAAGTTGACCACCTGATTACCGTTGCTAAATATGTCGCGTCTGACGATGCTAGTTACTGGATGGCGCGAATCGTCAATCAATCCAGCTAAGCGTACTACGCAGCTATTACTCACATGATTGAGTAGCCATGCCTCGAGCTGCGCATGTGCCGCTCCTGAGGGCGTGTTAGGGCATGGCGGCGTATCTTCATCGACGTTACCTACTTGCACACCAAATACTGATGTCGTTGAAACAAAGACCACATAAGGTTTGCTTGGCGAGTTCTGACAATGAGCCATGAGCCTTTGCAGTGCAGCAACAAAAGGTTCGGGCGCAAGGTCTCGCCGTTTGGGAGGAATATTGATTACCACAATGTCTGCACTCGCAATAGCATCTTGTAACCACTGAGGCACGCTAGACGTTTGCCAGCGGTATTCACCTGCGCGGATCCCTTGTGCTTCTAAAATAGGCACCTGCGCCTCACGCGTAGTACTGCCAAATACCTTGTGTCCAGCGTTACATAGTTGCTGAGCAAGCGGTATACCTAACCACCCGCAGCCAATCAAGCCAACATTAAGTGCACTGCGCATATACCGAGGCCCTTATGGTTGGTTGTCAAACTTAGGGGCAGTCTGGTAGCCTGGCTGGTAGTGCACAAAATTCCACTTGGCGAGCTCTGGAAGGCTTTGACTCAGCTCGGTTTCAGCTGTTTCAGCAGCCGCGACAATATCGCATAAGGTCATGGCTGCACGGCCTAATTCATCAGCATGCACTGCGATTTTTTGTTCCACTTGCATCGCTAACGCATCTGGATCTAATGCGCCAAAGCCTAGTTCACCGTCACCAAACAACAGTTCTGAACCAATTGCCAGTAGCAAGCGCCCCATATTTTCTTCGATGGTGTCCGACAGGGTTTGATTAAACGCTGTTTGCCACTCGGGAGAGAACCAGTTTTG
This sequence comes from uncultured Glaciecola sp., assembly GCA_964559075.1. Taxonomy (GTDB): domain Bacteria; phylum Pseudomonadota; class Gammaproteobacteria; order Enterobacterales; family Alteromonadaceae; genus Opacimonas. The sequence goes on along the minus strand of CAZLGJ010000048.1, from coordinate 12,823 downwards.
ATTAGTTGGTGATTGTGGGGCGAGCGATAAGTTACCTTCGGCATCATATATATCATTTTGCAGGCCTACTGCAATGCCCATTAATAGCTCGTTGAGCTTGATGATCATTGGGTCGTCTGCACCGAGTAGTTGCGACAAAATATCGTTCACCGCAACGTTAGCAAGCTCTAGTCCTTGCGCGGCCATTTCGACCCCCATTGGGATGGCTGCCTTGATATTGTAATAATACTGTTCGAATAATATGCGCTGCGCGGGGCTCAGTGTGAGCGGTTCGTCATTAAATTCGACCTGCTGGTTGGCATCAATGCGTAATGTATCACCCCGCGTGTCGGTGATTGTCATTATCTCATCGGTAAAAGCCATACTGCCACGCACCTGAATATCGCACTGCGACGTAGCAAAGTGCGTGTTGGTGTTAGCAATAGTGTTTGGCGTCCAAAACACTAACAGACTGCATAGCAGCGTGAGTGTGAAGAGAAACGTAAAGCGAAACTTGTGCATCGTGGTATCCTTGTTGACTAACATCAAAGTCTGATTAGATTATGGTATGTGTATCTATAGTTTTGCCGATAACCTTGGTATAATTATGGCAGTTTATTTTTGTGGAGTCAGTAATGATTGAATGGATCAATGCTTTAGCATTTGGCGGTTTTACGCTTGCCCTAGTTTTGGGCCTTACGTGTGTGATCATGGCGTTTTTGTCGACGGAAAAAGGCGAAGCGGGTATGAAAGAAAAAGTAGAATATGGATTTTTTGGTGTCACTGGCATCATCCTGACTGCGCTAATGGCTTACGCACTAGCGTAATCACTTAGGCTGCAAGCCTGCAAATTGATATAACCGCGTGAGAATAAACACCCTCACGCGGTTTTTTTGTTTAAGCGGGTTTGTCACTCACACGTTGATAGGTACGCAGTCCAAATAACGGCATCACCGCTAACACATGATCAAAAATATCCGCTTGGATCCCTTCATAGCGCACCCACTCGGTGGTATTTGTAAAACAATAAATCTCTAACGGTAAGCCAGTTTCGGACGGCTTGAGCTGGCGTACCATTAATGTCATGTCTTGATGGATATCGCTGCGCTGACGTAAATACGCATTGATGTAGGCGCGAAACGTGCCAATATTGGTCATACGCCTCGCGTTGCGAGCATCATTATCCGCAATGGACTTAGCTTGATTGTCTTGTGAAATCTCATTGCGCTTATCTTTGATATAGGATGCAATACACTTGAACTGAGTCAGATCTTCGCATTGTTCTGGAGTCAAAAAAGCAATGCTGCTTTGGTCAATGAGTAAGGCGCGTTTAATGCGACGGCCCCCCGAATACTGCATACCTCGCCAGTTGCGAACCGATTCATTGGTCAGTGCATAAGTGGGAATGGTAGCAATGGTTTTGTCCCAGTTTTGGACTTTGACGACGTTGAGGCCAATCTGTAAAATTTCCCCATCGATATTAAATTTAGGGATCTCAATCCAGTCACCGCTGTTGAACATGCGGTTCGCCGCAATTTGGATCCCTGCGACAAACCCTAAAATGGTATCGCGAAAAATCAACAGCAGAACCGCCGCAATGGCCGTCAGTCCCGACAGCAACAAGAATGGACTTTTTTCGAGCAATAACGAAATGGTCATGACCACTGCGATAATGGCAAAAATCAGTTTGGTGACCTGAATAAATCCGGTAATCGGTGCTTTTTCTGCAAGTTTAGATGTTTCGTACAGATCTTCTAAGGTGTTGAGCAGCGCATAAATAGCGAAGATCGCAGCAAATACGATGTACACCAAAGCCACTTTGTTGATAACAGCTAACCAAATTGAGCTTTCAAGGAGTAACAAGGGCGCGCTGAGGAATAGCACTACCGCTGGCACTAAATGGCCTAAGCGACGAAAAAATCCATGCTCCAGCAGAGCATCATCCCAACGCTGCTGGTTATTAAACAGTGCAAGCAACCGGTTAGAGCGCAGCAGCGCATGGATCAGCACAAATGCCAACCACGCAGTAATCAGCAGGATCCCTATGGCGATGCTTTCGTACAGCCAGTGCGATACATCCAGTGTCGGTTGCGACGCTACACGTGCAATAACATCCAATAACTGGGTGGATAATGAAGGAGCTTGTGTATCTGCCACGAACATTTATTCCTCTAAAAAATCGGCTAGCCGCTGGTCTTTGTCTTGCCAGCGTTGATTGAGCCACGCTTGAAAATGGGTTTTATAATTTGAGTCGTCATGATAGTTGCCAATCAAATCAGGCGCAATCTGGTGTTGAGCGACATCAATGATAATGTGTTTCATGCGACCACAAAGCATATCGAGCATGGGGTGTTGTTGATTGCTCGGATAGACAATACTGATGTCGATAATCGTTTGAAAACGTGCTCCCAAGGTCGCTATTGCAAAGGCGAGACCCGCGGCTTTGGGCCGCAACAAGTAGCGATAAGGTGACTGACTTGAAGTGTGCTTAGCAGGGGTGAAGCGAGTACCTTCAACAAAGTTCACTACGCTAGTGGGGGCGTGTTTGTATTTAGCACAGTGTTTTTTGGTCGTAGTGATGTCGCGGCCGGCTAACGCTGGATTTTTGCTGACTTGCACTTTGCTGTAGCGACGCATGAATGGCATATCGAGGGCCCAGGCGCCAAGGCCGACAAAAGGTAGCCAGATCAGTTCTTGCTTGAGAAAAAATTTGGGTGCTGGAATGCGTTCGTAAGCAAAATTCATCACTAGAATCACGTCCAAATAGCTGCGGTGGTTCACCATTAACAAGTACCACTGCTGTTTCGAAAGTTCACCTTGGATCCGGTAATCAATATCAATGCGATTAAAAAACTTTACCAAAGTGATACTGCACACCCCAAACGCTATCTCAAAATTTGCAATCATGGGGTTGATGAACTGACGTAGCCAAGTCACGGGGATTAGCTTAACAAAGCCAAAGGCAATAATGAGCGAGCCCCACCATGCAAGATTAATAATCTGCAGCGTAAAATGAACCGGAAATACGCAAAGTGCTTTGCTAAGGGAGAGCATGATGTGTCATATATTTATTGTTATTTTCACAATCCTAAAAAATTCAGCGGGCTAGGTCAATCTTTATAAACAAACGCTACCGAAGTAGCGTTTGTTTAGTGGTTATTGATCGCCAAATTCACGAATAATGTTATTGATGGTTTCTTTGGCATCCCCAAGCACCATCCGGGTGTTGTCTTTGAAGAATAGGGGATTATCGACTCCAGCAAAACCGGCATTAGCCGAACGCTTGAGCACAAAAACTGTCTTGGAGCGATATACTTCAATCACTGGCATACCGTAGATTGGACTGCCTTCCATTTCTTTGGCCGCTGGATTTACTACATCATTGGCACCGATTACGATAGTAACATCATAGTTTTCCATGCGTGGATTCACATCGTCCATCTCATAAAGCTGCTCGTAGGGCACATCAGCTTCAGCTAGCAGGACATTCATGTGACCCGGCATCCGTCCGGCGACAGGGTGGATGGCGTAATCGACGGTGCAGTTATTGTCTTCCAGCAAGTTTTGTAGCTCACGTACAGCGTGTTGTGCTTGCGCAACCGCCATGCCATAGCCAGGCACTACCAGCACATTTTGCGCCGCTTCTAACACATAAAACGCATCTTGTGCCGACATGATTTTGATTTCGCCGGTGATGACTTCGCCCATTTCAACCGGTTTGGCAAAGCCTGATAGCAAGACATTTAGCAACGAGCGATTCATCGCTTTACACATGATGTTCGTCAAAATCAGTCCTGATGCACCAACTAATAAACCGGTGACAATGAGGATCGTATTGTCGATGGCTAAGCCGGCAGCACAGGCGGCAATACCAGAATAACTATTGAGTAACGCGATAACCACGGGCATATCAGCGCCACCAATAGAGATGGTGGCTAAAATACCAAAGCTCAAGGCTAACAAAATCGCTAGCGTCAACAGTAGGGCACTGTCTGGATTGTAGACAAAAGCAATACCCACAATGGCAAACGCGACTAGGTGCGCGATACTGAGTTCTCGCAGCCCTTTAAAGATCACCGCTTTTGCGTCGAGTTTGCCGGATAATTTACCCCAGGCAATCAAAGAACCAGAGAAAGTAATGCCGCCAATCAAAATGGTAATGATGACGGTGCTAAACACGAAACTGCCAGTGAAGCGCATTGCCATATCTGACATACCGGTCACTGTTGCCCAACCGACTAGTAGTGAAGCTGCACCACCAAAACCATTAAATAAGGATACCATTTCTGGCATGGCCGTCATTTCAACTGACTTGGCTTTCCATGCGCCATACGCACCACCAATTAAAAAGCCTAAAATGATGTATTGGTACTGGATGACTTCTTGGTCAATTAGCGTAATCACCACGGCAAACAACATACCAACGGCAGAGACAAGGTTGCCTCGGCGCGCGGTATCTGGGTGAGAAAGTAATTTGAGACCACCGATAAATAAGGCGGCGGCCAATACGTATACCAAATTAATGGTCAAATCTACTGCGTTCATTGGGAGTCCTTATTTTTTTGCGTCTTTTTTCTTGAACATGCTCAGCATGCGATCCGTGACCAGATAGCCACCAATGACGTTAATACTGGCTAGCGCCACCGCGCCTGTGCCTAATACAATAGTTAGAAAATCATTATCTCCACCAGATGCAGCTAATGCACCGACTAAAGTGATCCCCGAAATGGCGTTTGAGCCAGACATGAGCGGAGTATGCAGGGTGGCAGGTACTTTTCGGATCAGTTCAAAACCCAATAAAGCGGCGAGTAACACAATAAAAATCAGGTAAATCATTTCCATTATTTGGCTCCTTGATATGCGTTTTTAAGCATGTCGTTGATGATGGCACCATTGTTGGTGATGACGCTTTGGGCAAGGATCTCGTCTTCTAATGACAAATTAAATGCTTTGGCTTCACTGTCGGTGAACTCTTCCACCAAATTGGCTAAGTTATTGGCATACATGTCGCTAGCATCGCGCGCTACTTTTTGGCTCCAGTTGCCAGTGCCGATGACGGTTACGCCGTTGACGACTTTGCTTTTTCCTGCCGCTGAGCCTTCGACATTACCGCCCGATTGCGCTGCCATGTCTACCACGACACTGCCCGGCTTCATCAAGGCTAAGGTTGCTTTATCAATCAGCTGCGGCGGTTTGCGACCGAATAGCTGTGCAGTAGTAATGACGATATCGGCATCTGCGATGGCGTCCCGCTGTGCATCCTGCTGAATTTGTTTTTGTGTATCGGTCAATTCTTTGGCGTAGCCATCTTTGGTTTGTCCAGTCTCGCCAATATCAATGTGCAGAAATTTACCGCCGAGTGATTCGACCTGTTCTGCGACTACTGGACGGGTATCGTAAGCCAATACATTTGCACCAAGTCGCTTAGCCGTGGCAATGGCTTGCAAGCCGGCCACACCGGCACCGATGATATAGACTTTTGCAGGCTTGATAGTACCAGACGGGGTCATCATCATCGGTAAGATAGTCGGTAGTGAATTTGCAGCTTCTAACATCATGACATAGCCGGCGAGAGAAGCTTGCGAGCTTAAGGCATCCATCTTTTGGGCGCGTGTAGAGCGTGGGATCATTTCAATAGAAAGCGTGTTGACCTGTTGCTGGGCAAGGCTTTCGACTAATGCTTGATTAAAAAACGGGTCGCAATGACCAATCACGAGTGCACCTGATTTTAGGGCACTTACTTCATCCATCATGGGGCGATTGACATAAAACACAATGTCCGCTTGCGAGAGTGCCTCGGTATCTTTGGTAATGGTCACATCGACGTCACGATAAAGCTCGTCAGAATAACCTGCAGCTTTGCCGGCACCACTTTCAAGGGTGATGCTATATCCTAAGCGAATTAATTTTTTGGCACTCATTGGGGTCAGCGCACAGCGCTTTTCATGCGCGAATTCGCGTCCCTTTCGTGCTTCATTTACAACAAAAATGTTCAAAGCCAACTCCTTTTATTCCACCTTGGCAGGGTAGGTACGAAAATGGAATATTGATAATAGTCTATGTGTTACCGAGGCAATACAGGGGCTATTGGGGGATGATAAAATGTACTGTGACTAGCCTAATCCCTACAATGTGATGTAGGTATACTACTTTCGGTTGGTCGTAATAGTACTTTTGGGCTAGTCGAGTAAAGATAGATAGGTATTTATTAATGCCTTGTAAACAAAGCACTTTTGATGTTAGGAATCTGCAAACTTACGCATCGCCGTGCTATCAAGTCGATAACCTATCCACTCTGACTGAGGCTTGGCACCAATCGATTCATAAAAATCAATAGACGGCTGGTTCCAATCCAATACATTCCATTCAAAGCGGCCGCAGTTTTTATCTAAGGCAATATTATTGAGATGCTTTAACAGTGCTTTGCCAGCACCTATGCCGCGCTTTTCTGGCGTGACATACAAATCTTCCAAAAATAATCCGTTCTTGCCAAGCCAAGTAGAGTAGTTATAAAAATACACGGCAAAGCCAATCGGCATGTGCTCATGCTCGCAAATAACCGCTTCCACCGTGGCATTTGGGCCAAAGATACTGTGCTCAATATCGCTCTGCGTGGCCAGCACTTCGTGCTCGGCTTTTTCGTAAATCGCCAGTTCCGTGATAAAGCGCATGATTGTAGCTGAGTCGGCCTTGGTCGCGGGGCGGATGGTAATGGATGATTGGGGTGACATAAAGGGCTCCTAAAATAGTTGAATGATACTAATAGAAATAGCCGGAAATCTACACTAAATAAAGTCACTCATATAAGTTAACTATCATTCACTTATATTGTATGGCAGCCTTTTTATGATTAAAAGTAAGTTATAATTTACTTTTAAAGCACTATTAGATCACTTCACAGTTCGCCTCTAACGCGTTTTTTGATAAGATAGTGGGATGAATTCAAATAAAATAAACCGCCGCTTTTCCGTTGCACCTATGCTCGATTGGACTGATCGTCACTGTCGCTACTTTTATCGTCAGATGACTCAGCATGCGCTGTTGTATACCGAAATGGTGACCACTGGCGCGATCATTCACGGCAAGGGAGACTTCTTGGCGTTCAATGATCCCGAGCATCCTGTCGCCCTGCAGTTAGGGGGCTCGGATCCGCAAGCGATGGCGCATTGTGCTGTCTTGGCCCAGGAGCGCGGTTATGACGAGGTCAATATCAATGTCGGCTGCCCGTCGGATCGCGTGCAAAACGGCGCGTTTGGCGCGTGTCTAATGGCTATGCCTGAGACCGTCGCTGACTGCGTGCAAGCGATGCAAGCGCAGGTCGATATTCCGGTTACGGTCAAATCGAGAATCGGCATTGATGAGATGGACGAATATGAAGACCTCACCCGTTTTATTCAGATTGTCGCAGATGCCGGTTGCGATACCTTCATTGTGCATGCCCGCAAAGCTTGGCTTAAAGGCCTTAGCCCTAAAGAAAACCGTGATATTCCGCCTCTGATGTACGACCGAGTGTATCAGCTTAAGCAGCAGTTTCCGCAATTACATATCGGCATCAATGGCGGCATTGACAACCACGATGATGCGCTGGGGCACCTCGCACATGTTGATGAGGTCATGCTAGGCCGTGAGGTCTATGCCAATCCTTATTGTCTAAGTCAGGTTGATGCACTTTACTACTCGGAGCAAGGTTGCCTTGAAGCAGCTAATACGGCTGTGCGTAGTCGTGAAGCCGTTGCGTTAAGTATGATCCCCTATATTCAAGCGCATCTCGAATCGGGTGGGCGAGTATGGCATGTTGCCCGTCACATGTTGGGCCTGTTTCAAGGACAGCCAGGCGGCAAAGTATGGCGTCGTTACCTCAGCCAGCACGCGGTTAAGGGCGAAGTCAAAGCATCCGTTGTGCAAGAAGCATTGGAGCAGATGCTCGAGGCACGGGAACATGCGCGGCAGTTTATCGCACAACGTCCGGTAGATGCGAGTACCGAATAAAGGTTTTAAATTTTATACCAAAACATAGTCAAAAAACGCATTCTCGATTAGTCAAAAACGCTAACAAGGTTAATTGCAAAGTTAGCACTTTTTATAATAATCAATTAAATCAGTGGTTTGAGATTTTTTTTGAATGTGGCACAACCTTCGCAATAGTTAAAGCGACTTAACTAATAACTAGAGAATGTAGTCCTAGTTAACGGTGTGACTTAACTCATTCAAAAGGTATGACTATGAAACTTTCAACTAAACTCGCTCAATCATTATTTGCTGCCACCATTGCGTTATCTGCTACTGCAGCTGCCAACGCGCAGGTAGTACCGCTCACAACTTATGTAGATGGGATGATGCAGCAAACTAGCAGCGCGGCTTCACAAGACGTACGTTTTGGTGCCATGCAAGCTGTCGCAAACACAACACATCAGTTTTCATTGAACGACCAGCCCAGCTTGATTCCGTCAGTTAACTTTATTGACGTGGCGCAGTTGCAGCGTGATATTCGTCGCGAAACGGCACTCAACACCGCGCTTGAAACGGCGTTAAATAACGACAAGTCAGAGTAATTTAGTATGATTATCATAGACTTATTGTGGTTATTTGCCGCCCCAATCTTCGCTTTTTTCGCTGCGGTAGGTTTATGGATAGGAGGCTTGGCGCTTCCTCAACATTGGCTTAACGTGAAACGACGCGTGCTGTCATTACGTTAGCAGTACTGAAACAAACATTTATTATTGCACTATATAATTTATTGCACTTCTCCCAATCCCACTTGGCCACCTTGATAGGTGGTCTTTTTTTGCCCTCAAGTTGGACTTTATATTTTCGCTAATATTTGGTCAAAACTACTAAAATAATTGGTTAAATATTTACAGTGTCAAAGTGCGCTGCTGAATAAATCATTGTAAAACAGTAGCTTATAAAATGGCACGCGACTTGAAATGTCTTTTACATGATTTTAGTTCGGCGCCCATAAGTGGTATGCCAAATCACAAAAATTTTGTTTGGAGAATGATATGAGTATTTTTTCACGGATTTCTGACATCGCTCAGGCTAATCTCAATACGCTGTTAGATTCGGCAGAAGACCCTCACAAGGTAGTGCGCTTGATCGTGCAAGAAATGGAAGAAACTTTAGTGGAGCTGCGCGCGGTAGCTGCTAAGCACTTAGCCGAGCAAAAAACGCTAGAGCGCCAGATTCAACACAAAAGCGATGAGGCAAACTTATGGTTACATAAAGCCGAAGTCGCACTGCAAAATGATAAAGAGGCGTTAGCCCGCGCGGCGCTTCAGCATAAGCAACAGTGCCTGGCTGAGATTGAAACCATGCAAACGCAGTTGGCTAGCATTGACGATAATTTGCAAAAATTACAGGCCGATGCGGCGCGTTTGCAAAGTAAGTTAGCTGAAGTAAAGCAAACTGAGCGCAACTTGGCAAAACGTGCTGAAGTTGTGCAGCGCGTTAGCAAGCCACTGCAGACGGGCTACCAATACAACGTAGAGACAATGTTGGCGCGCTACGATCGCTATGCGCACAAAGTGGCTCAGTCTGAGGCATCTAGTAACTGGTCGCTACGGCGTGAATTTGCAGATTTAATGTCACAGGCAGGTTTGGATGCTGAGCTAGATAAATTAAAAGCAAAACGTCATCCACATAGTCAACCACATAGCTAATCACAAAAAACAATCGTGTAGGAGAATCATATGAGTTATCGATACAATCAAGCCAAGTTATTTCGCGATGGTGTCAACCCCATGGTCAGCGGTGTGTGCAGCGGCCTGGCACGCTATTTAGATATCAACCCTGTATGGGTGCGGGGCGCGGCGGTCGCGTTGTTTTTGGTAACGCCCACAGCTGGAGCCTTAGGGTATGTGATGGGCGTGCTGTTTTTGCGCAAGCAAAATTACTAAGCTCAACGAGTCAGGTCAAGGAGCGTTTAGGATGAAGAATTTACTGATTGCGATACTCATCGGTATTTTATTAATCAACGGTTTTATACAGTTGGCTAAGGAGTTTTGGGATTTGGGCTATGTGTTGGCACAATACAATGTCGACATGCTCAGTGCCATGATTATCGCCAGCGCCATGGGAATTGTGCTCATTGTGGTTGGTTTTGTGGTGGCCATCAGCTTGATTGGCACCATGATGTTTGCTGGGGTCGCGGTGCTCAGTGCAATACTCATTGCCGGTTTGACGTCGTTTTGGCCAGTCTTGGCTGTGATTGCCCTGGTCGTATGGCTGGTCAAAAACAAAAGTGAGCCAAATCGCAGTGAGTTCACTGCGCATTAAGACTCACGATAAAACTAAAGCCCCATAAATTTCTCTCAGTGTTGTCACAAAATGATGGTATTCTACGTCTATCATTTTGTGCTAAGGAATGCCATGTTAGATGCTATCCGCGATTTTATTGAATTAAACATCGATTTTAAAAAAATCGGCTTTGCCATAATCGGCGTCATTATTATTTTAACTCTGCTTGGTTGGGTGTGGAGCTGGTCTCCGGGCACTTTTTCTGTGCGTGACAAAGTAGACGAAGCCGCCACACAAATGCAGGTGCAGCCGGTCACTGGATTTGCCACCACCACGGCATTGATTGAAGTCGGTGATACCATGCTTAACAAAGCGGGCGGGTACCTATCTAACGATATTTCACCGCCGGGAGTGTTCATGGATAATATGCCGGCGTGGGAGTTTGGTGTACTAGAAATGGTTCGTGATTTAACGCTCGCCATGCGCAAAGACTTTTCGCGCTCACAGTCCCAATCGGTCGAAAACGAATTTTTGGTCAAAGCGCAGCCCAACCTCAACATCGATAGTACCAAGTGGATTTTGCCTTCTGCAGAATCTCAGTACGGCGAGGCACTTGATTTATTACGTCAGTACCGCGCAGCGCTAGTGAGTCAGGAACAGACTGGAAGTCAGTTTTTTGCCCGCGCGGATAATCTGCGTGATTATCTCAAAGAGGTCGAAAAACGCCTTGGCAGCATGTCGCAAAAACTCAGCGCCAGTGTCGGCAGTGAAGTGATCAATACCGATCTCGCTGGTGATGCATCAGCCCGTCAATCCACGCCAGTGGCGACCCAAATCGTCAACAAAACCAGCTGGTTCAAAATTGACGACAATTTTTATCAAGCCAGAGGCATGTCCTGGGCGTTATTGCACATTCTTAAAGGCATCGAAATTGATTTTCGCGATGTGCTACAAAACAAAAACGCGCTGGTCAGTTTGCGCCAAATCATCCGCGAGCTAGAAGCTACGCAAGAAACGGTATATAGCCCGATGATATTGAACGGCAGTGGCTTTGGTATGCTGGCGAATCATTCACTCGTCATGGCCAACTATATTTCGCGAGCCAATGCTGCCATTATCGAGCTATCGGAATTACTCAATCGCGGTTAAACACATTTTACTTACTTAGGAAAACACATGATTAAGCAACTAATGGGGGTGACACTGACCCTCGGCGCTATTGGCATGAACACGCATGTGCAGGCCGATACACTATTAGGCGTGTACGGCGGCGCACAAATGTGGGCGATGGAGTCTGAAGGGGCGTTTTCATCGGATACTGACTTGGCTTCGTTTAACTTTGATGATGAGCGTCAAGGATCTTACTATGTAGCCGTTGAACATTTTATCCCGCTGTTACCGAATGTCAAACTCATTCACACGACCTTTGATACTGATGGTGCTACACAACTATCTTCGGCGTTTAGTTTCGGTGGACAGAACTACGCCGTTGATACCCAGCTAGCTACCGATATTGATATGAGCATGACCGACCACGTGCTGTATTACGAGATTTTGGACAACGACCTGATCAGCATTGATATAGGCCTCAATGCCAAAAAAATCGATGCCACCATCGTGGTGACGGATACACAAAACGCAACCACGTCTAGTCAAGATATCTCCGGCTATATCCCAATGCTGTATTCTAAAGTCGAATTTGGTATACCGGCGACTGACTGGTCTATCTTTGCTGAAGGGAGTTATTTGTCGATTGATGATCACAGCGTGAGCGATTTAAACGCTGCGTTTGAATACCGCGTCATCGATAGTCTAGCGCTTAATCTCGCACTGCAGTTAGGTGCACGTGCAGTGACAATCGAACTAGACGATCTTGATGATACCTATACGGATTTGGAGTTCTCTGGCGTTTATGCGGGAATTGAGGTGCATTTTTAAACCTGCTGCCAATTCCTTAGTCTAAAAAGCTATAAAAAATCGTTAATCATTCTTTTATATTATAGCGAAACTCGCTTAGAGTGAACGCATACAAAAGAGGTTAGCGATTTTTTTATGTCAAATCCAACGGTTCCCGGCGTGATTGCGCCACAACAACTCAGTGCCATTACTCAGGCAATTCAAGGACTCGATGCTCAGCAACTTAGCTGGGTAAGCGGTTATTTAGCTGGTCTAGCAGCCAATGGCAGCACCGCGGTTGCTGCTGCTCCTGTTGCTGCAGCTGGGCCACAAGCGCAATTAACGGTTATTTATGGCTCGCAAACGGGCAACGCGAAGGGCGTTGCTAATGCGTTTGGCGAAAAAGCCAATGCTGCAGGTATCAATGCTAAAGTCGTTTCAATGGCGGATTACAAACCTCGTCAGCTAAAGCAAGAAACACATGTTGCGGTCATTGTTTCAACCCATGGCGAGGGTGATGCACCTGATGATGCGGTTGAGCTGCACGAATTCGTCGGTAGTAAAAAAGCACCAAAACTACCAAATACCAAATACGCAGTATTGGGTTTAGGTGATACTAGCTATGAGTTTTTCTGTCAAACCGCCAAAGATTTTGATACCCGCTTAGGTGCCCTTGGTGCCAATCTCGTGACTGAGCGTGTCGATTGTGTCG
>CAZLGJ010000047.1:0-18976 GCA_964559075.1 uncultured Glaciecola sp. | reverse complement strand
TTTGGCTTTTGCGGTCGTTATGACAGGTTTCATCTATCCGATGGAAGGTTCATGGACGTGGAACGGTGCTGATGTATTTGGCATGTATAACCTTGGCGAACTTGGTTTCTCAGACTTTGCTGGTTCGGGTATCGTACATATGGCCGGTGCTGCTGCAGCTTTAGCTGGTGTGTTAGTACTTGGCGCACGTAAAGGCAAATACACTAAAGATGGCAAAGTAAACGCTATCCCAGGTTGTAACCTACCGCTTGCGACATTGGGTACTTTCATCTTATGGATGGGTTGGTTTGGCTTTAACGGTGGTTCAGTACTTGCGACTGCATCAGTAGAAAGTGCCAACTCTGTTGCTGTCGTCTTCATGAACACGAACATGGCTGCGGCCGGTGGTGCAGTAGCTGCGTTACTGGTAGCACGTGCCTTGTTCGGCAAAGCTGACTTAACCATGGCATTAAACGGTGCATTGGCAGGTCTTGTCGCTATCACTGCTGAGCCTTCTACGCCTACTCCGGGTCTAGCCACGTTATTCGGTGCCATTGGCGGTGTCTTAGTAGTCTTTAGCATCATCACGCTTGATAAGCTTAAGATTGATGACCCAGTGGGTGCGATTTCGGTACACGGTGTGGTCGGTTTACTCGGTCTATTGTTAGTGCCTTTCACTAACGGTGACGTGACGTTTGTTGGCCAAATCGTGGGTGCATTCACTATCTTCACTTGGGTATTTGCAACTAGCTTAGCCGTTTGGCTCATCATCAAAGCAGTCATGGGTATCCGTGTCAGCGAAGAAGAAGAGTATGAAGGTGTGGATGTGGCTGAGTGTGGCTTGGAAGCCTACCCTGACTTTACTACAGCAAAATAAGTTTTCATAGCTTGTGCAAGGATGATGACGCAAGGAAGCGTTATAACAACCAAGGATGATGACGTAGGGAAGCGTCTACAACAAAATTAGGTCTAAGTGTGTCCTTTACCCCTCCTCGTGAGGGGTTTTTTGTTTTGCGCTATATGATCAATAAATCCTTTTGAAATGCTTGTACTTTTGATGCCAGTCTAGGCAAAATAGTGGTAATTAAAATAAAAAATAAAAGGACAGATTTCGATGCGTTTAGTCAATTTACGCGCCAGTGTGATAGGTGCTGCGCTTTTAGCTACAACACCATCACTTGCTTCTCAATCACCCGATTCAATCACACCCATACATAAGTTCACAGCCGATGATATCTTTCATATGGAAGTGGCAACCGCGCCGCAAGTATCACCCGATCAAACACACATTGTGTACGTGCGTCGCTCTAATGACATCATGACCGATAGTACTCGTTCCAGTCTGTGGATAGCAGATGTAGCAGGGCAATCGCATCAGCCATTGTTATCTTCACCTCATAACTATTACTCCCCGCGTTGGTCTCCATCTGGGGACAGGTTGGCTTACATTGCAAACCAGGATGGCAAGCCTCAGGTATACGTGCGCTGGATGGCCAGTGGTCGCACCGCGCTGGTCACCAATTTGGCTGCTTCACCGAGTTCGCTGACCTGGTCGGCTGATGGCACGCAGCTGGCATTTACGATGAGCGTGGATTCAGATGAGCGGCCCTTTGGGATTACCATGCCTGCTAAGCCCAAAGGGGCAAAGTGGTCTGAGCCATTTCAATACATCGATAAAGCGCGCTATCAAGCCGATGGGCGTGGGGTGTTAGATCCGGCTTACACGCACATTTTTGTCGTGCCTGCTGAAGGCGGCACCGCAAGACAGTTGACTTCAGGTAATTATCATCATCGCGGTACCTTGAGTTATGCAGCCGATGGCAAGCGGATATTTTTCTCTGCCAATCGCTCTGATAATTGGGAATATGAGCCGGCGGAAGCAGATATTTTCGCAGTCAATATGCAGGGCGAAATAACTCAAATTACCTCAGCGCCTGGACGTGAATTTGCGCCCAATGTCTCACCTGACGGCACTATGCTTGCATATGGAAAGCGCGATAACAAGAAACTCGCTTATCGCAATACCTACCTGCACGTGATGGATATCGACGGGAGTAATGACCGTAATTTGAGCGCGAAAATAGATAACATTGTGAGTAACTATCACTGGCACGGAAATGACGGGCTGTACTATCAGCAAATGCGTCGTGGCGTCACCCAAGTGGATTATGTGAGTTTAGATGGTGAACATCGCAATGTATTACAAGGCCTGGGTGGGGTGTCGCTTGGTCGTCCTTACACCAGCGGGACGTTTTCTGCGGTAGGTGATACGGTGGCGTTTACGCGTGGTCGCACTGATCGACCTGCGGATTTGTTCGTCAAAATAGGCGCTGATGAGCGCCAGCTAACGGCATTAAACGAAGATATCTTTGCTCACAAGACCTTTGGTGAAGTCAAAGAAATCACTTACCAGTCGTCGATTGATGGCGAAGAAATTCAGGGCTGGTATATCCTACCGCCCGATTATGATCCAACCAAAAAATACCCCATGATCATCGAAATCCACGGCGGTCCTCATCTCGCTTATGGCCCGGTGTTCACAGCTGAACTACAGCGGATGGCCGCGGAAGGGTACATTGTGTTTTATAACAATCATCGCGGCAGCTCCGGCTATGGTGAGCGTTTCGCACTGTTGTTGCAATACAAATACTCCTCCAAATACGACTTTGCTGATCACATGTCGGGTGTAGATGCGCTCATTGACAAAGGCTTGGTTGACCCAGATAAACTGTTTATTACCGGCGGCTCAGCAGGTGGTATCGCAACAGCCTATGCCATTGGCTTAACGGATCGATTTAAAGCGGCGGTGGTGGCCAAACCTGTCATAAACTGGCTGTCCAAAGTACTGACCGCAGATAGCGGGTTATCGCAGATCCCACATCAGTTCCCTGGCATGCCGTGGGAAGAAGTGGAACATTATTGGCAGCGTTCGCCGTTGTCCTTAGTGGGCAATGTCACTACGCCAACGCTGTTGATCACTGGCGTGAATGACAAACGCACGCCGATGTCAGAGACTGAGCAGTTTTATCAAGCTCTGAAACTGCGCAAGGTGGATACGGTGCTGGTCAAGGTACCAGGGGCTGCGCACGGCATAGCATCGCGTCCGTCGCGCTTAGTTGGCAAGATTGAAAATATTATTGGGTGGTTCGATAAATACATGCCGAAGAAGTAGGGCAGGTCTGGTCAAAAACAGTCTTTTGGCCAGTTAAAATTGCACCATAACCAGGTTATTATTGATTTTGTTAGAGTGCTGATATACATTTTATTAATGTATATCAATCTAGGAAGTGTGATGCAAATTTCAAAATGGGGTAATTCACTAGCAGTAAGGCTCCCTGCGAGCCTTGTGCGCTCACTCAATCTCAAAGAAGGTGATAACATTGAGCTATTTCCTAACGATGAAGGTTATGCTGTTGTACGCACAAAGACGGCAGAAGAGGTATTAGCCGATTTGAAGCAATTTCGAGGTAGGTTGTCAGGGGCGCAACATTTAACTCGTGAAGAAGCGAATGGCCGGTAGTTTTTTCGATACCAATATTATCTTGTATTTGTTAGATGACGGGATCAAAGAAAAAACATCTCACAGCTTGTTAAAGCTTGGAGGCCATATCAGTGTTCAGGTGTTAAACGAGACGCTTGTTAACTGTAGGAAAAAGGCGGGACTTAGTTGGCAGGAGTGTTCTTACTTTTTAAACAGTGTTGAGCGACTATGCTCAGTGGAGCCACTCACGCAACGAACACACCTGCTAGGAAGGGCGGTGGCAGAGAAATATCAATTAGCATGTTATGATGCAATGGTAGTTGCATCGGCGCTTGAGTCAGGCTGTACTACTCTATATTCAGAGGATATGCATCACGGCCTACTCATCGAACAAACACTCATTATCGAAAACCCTTATAGATAGAGCTGATTAATACGATAAATGATAAAGGTGATTGGTCTTTCCCCAAAAAATCCGCTAAAGTGCAAGCATCATCAATAATAAAAGCAAACTCACACTATGGGTAATATGATGAAATACATACTCGTTACGTTCATTCTGCTAACTACTTCGATTGCACACGCCTATGACCGGGTTACCGGCAAGCCCTTCGCCTCGCGCTCAGAAGTGATAGCCCAGCACGGCATGGCCGCCACTAGCCAACCGCTCGCTACCCAAGTTGCGCTAGATATACTCAAAAGCGGTGGCAATGCGATTGATGCCGCAATTGCCGCTAATGCCATGCTTGGGCTGGTTGAGCCAACCGGTTGCGGGATCGGTGGCGACCTATTTGCCATTGTCTGGGATGCTAAAAACAAACAGCTACACGGGCTAAACGCTTCGGGACGCTCACCGCAGAGTTTGACGCGCGACTATTTTGTTGACAATGGCTTTGCCAAAATTCCCAAATTTGGCCCACTGCCGGTTTCGGTACCGGGCACCGTAGACGGTTGGTTTATGCTGCATGATAAGTTTGGTTCCAAGCCGATGACCGAGCTGTTGGCGCCATCGATCCAATATGCCAAAGAAGGTTTTCCGGTCTCCGAGTTGATTGCGTATTACTTAGAGCGCTCAGTGGCGCGCATCGGCAGCTATGACGGTTTCAAAGAGACCTATATGCCCAATGGTGCCATGCCCAAAAAAGGCGAGATATTCAAAAATCCAGCCCTTGCCAGCACCTATGAAAAGATCGCCACCGGTGGTCGCGATGCTTTTTACAAGGGCGATATTGCCCGCACTATCGCTGGCTATATGCAAGCGCAGGGCGGCTTCTTGTCATACGATGATTTGGCGAGCCACACCTCGAACTGGATCGATCCAGTCTCGGCAAATTATCGCGGATATGATGTTTGGGAGCTGCCGCCCAATGGTCAAGGAATTGCAGCTTTGCAGATCCTCAATATCATGGAGCGTTACGATGTAGCTGGCATGGGTTTTGGTTCGCCAGAATACGTGCATACTTTTGTTGAAGCCAAAAAACTCGCGTTTGAAGACCGTGCCAAATATTACGCCGATCCTGAGTTTAACCAAATTCCCGTTGAGACTTTGATTTCCAAGGCATATGCCGCCAAACGCCAGGCACTGATTAGCCCCAATAAAGCGGCTAAACGAGTTGATGCCGGTCTGAATGAAGGTGACACAATTTACCTAACGGTAGCTGACAAAGATGGCAACATGGTGTCGTTGATCCAGTCGAACTATCGCGGCATGGGCTCAGGCATGACACCGCCTGGGCTGGGATTTGTACTACAAAATCGCGGTGAAATGTTCAATCTCGACCCCAATAGCTTTAACACTTACGCCCCCAACAAGCGTCCGTTTCACACCATCATCCCTGCGTTTGTGACCAAAGACGGCGAGCCTCTAATGAGCTTTGGGGTGATGGGCGGTGGTGCCCAACCGCAAATGCATGCGCAAGTGGTCATGAACATTGTTGATTTTGGGATGAATCTGCAAGAAGCAGGCGATGCTCCACGGATTTTACACTCCGGCTCATCGACAGTGACTGGGGATGTGATGACTGATGGCGGTTATGTCTCCTTAGAATCGGGATTCAGCCAGGCCACGCGTCGCGCCCTGTTACAAAAAGGCCACCAGTTGCGCGATGTCTCAGGATGGTTTGGTGGCTATCAAGCGATTCTCTATGATGCACAAAATGACGTATACTACGGGGCATCAGAGTCGCGTAAAGACGGCCAAGCCGCAGGATATTAGACGGTAAGAGTGGGATTTATTTGATGAGCCAACCGCAAAAAGGCATATGTGCTGAACCCAATTTGCACGCACAATATTTGCTGTATAACGTATTAGATGACGATGCGCAGGCACTGCGCGCCAAATTTGCCCGCATTTTGGAGATTTTTGATCACTACGACGCTGAACACTATGAAGGCATGGTGTCGGGCGTTATTGCTGTTGGCTTTCAATATTGGCCTGAAATTTACCCAGATCTGCGGCCGATAGAGCTCTCACCCTTTCCTGATATTGAAGTAGCTGACCGCTGCGCGCCGTCACAATCCTACGATATTTTTATTCAAATTCGCGCTGATCGTCTCGACATAGTGCACCAGATTGCGGTTGAAGTGCATGAACTGCTGCGCATTCACGTTGAGCTGATTGAAGATGTACGTGCCTTTCGCTATTTAGACGGACGTGATCTCAATGGCTTTGTATTGGCCGAAGACAATCCTCGTGGTCCAGAGCGGCGCGAAGTCGCCGTGGTGGGTGATTATGACGAGGCGTTTGCTGGTGGTAGCTACGTGCATGTGCAGCGCTTTCGTCACGACCTACAAAAATGGCAGTTTTTGTCTGAAAAACGCCAAGAGCAAATTATCGGTCGTACCAAAGAGCATAACTTAGCTAGCAACGAAAGTAACCTGAGCTCGCACTATACGCGCACGCGCATGACAGATTTGGCTGGTGTCGAAAAACACGCACGCATGCTGCGCCAGTCGATGCCTTATGCCAATATGCAGGTGCAGGGCGAGTACTTTGTCGCTTGCTGTCATTCGCCGCGTCCTTTTAAAGCTATGCTGCACAGCATGTATTACGGTGCCAGTGACGGCGAATATGATGCGTGGCTCGATTACACCAACGCCGAAACGGGTGGGGCGTTTTTTGCGCCATCCATTGATTTCATCCTCGAACAGGCGCAATTGGACTAGCCGTCAGTACAGGCCTCTGCAGCGACATCTAAAAGCGTACGGCCACCACATCGGTCATGGTCTGCTTGCCGCGCAGCTGCACTTGGCCCAGCGAGCGCTGCTCGAATCCGCACTTGGCGATAGCTTCACGCATCACACCACTGACTAAACACGTTTCACTATGTGCCTTGCACAGGCTTTCTAAGCGGTTGGCGATATTGACCGTATCACCAATGACTGTGGTATCCATGCGGTCGTGCGAGCCGACGGTGCCGATGATCACGGGACCATAGTGAATGCCAATTTTGACTGCGATGGGCTGGTAGCCTGAATTCGCCCGATGGGTATTGTATAGAGCTAAGCTTTGCATGATCCCTTGAGCGGCTAGTAAGGCGTCTATTTGGCGCACTGTCGGCGAGGCATCCCGGCGGTCAAACAGTGCCATAATGGCATCTCCCAAAAACTTATCGATAAAGCCGTGATGGGCATGAATAGGTGCATTCATGCGGGTAAAAAATGCATTGAGGAAATTGAGAATTTGTTGTGGGGTAAGTGCTTCACACATGGCGGTAAAGCCATTGATATCGACAAACATGACCGCCACTTCGTCTTCATCAGCATGTCCTAGCGCGAGATCTTCAGCGCGCCCCGCGCTGAGATGTTCGATGAACTGAGTCGGGACAAACTTGCGAAAGGTGTCGTGTAAAAACTGCGCTTTGTCAGCCTCAACAAGAATTTTGCGTGAAAGGTTATCGTCAGATGATGACATATAAAAGGGTACCTCCGCAGCCTGCAGAGATACCCTGCAGGTGCTTATTTGATGCGAGCAAACACGCGGTCGGCTGCCGCTAACGTATCGGCAATAATGGCGTCATCATGCGCTTTAGAGACAAAACCCGCCTCAAAAATCGCTGGAGCCAAATACACACCTTCAGCCAACATGCCGTGATAAAACGCTTTGAATAACTCATTGTTGCAGCTGATGGCCTGCTGATAGTTCACCACTTTGTCAGCGTCAGTAAAGAATATGCCAAACATTGAACCAGCCACATTGTACGTCATGGCAATACCGTGTGAATGTGCCAATTCAGTCATGCCGCGCGCAAGCTTTTCTGTGTTACTAAAGATACTAGTATATAACTCGCGATCTTCAAGTTGTGACAGCGCAGCAAGCCCCGCCGCCATGGCTACCGGGTTACCAGATAGCGTACCTGCTTGGTAAATTGGCCCTGTGGGCGCAATGTGCGTGATGATATCGCGGCGTCCACCAAAACAACCTACCGGCATACCGCCACCAATGACTTTGCCGAGACAGGTTAAATCAGGCTTGGCCCCAAAACGCTCTTGGGCACCACCGCGAGATACGCGAAATCCTGTCATCACTTCATCAAAAATCAGGACAGCACCATACTGATCACAAATCTCACGCAGTCCTTCTAGGAAGCCTTCGACCGGTGGAATGCAGTTCATGTTGCCCGCCACTGGCTCCACGATGATACAGGCGATGTCCTCAGGCTCTGCAGCAAAGGCCGCAGCGACGCTATCGAGATTGTTAAATTCTACGGTGATGGTGTGTTTGGCAAAGTCATCCGGCACGCCAGGTGAAGAGGGCACACCTAAAGTCAGTGCGCCAGATCCTGCTTTGACCAATAATGAATCGGCATGTCCGTGATAACAGCCTTCAAATTTGAGGATTTTGTTGCGATTGGTATAGCCGCGCGCAAGACGGATCGCCGACATGGTTGCTTCGGTACCAGAATTGACCATGCGCACCATTTCCATTGAAGGTACGAGTGCTGCGACTTTTTCGGCCATGTGGATCTCGGCTTCAGTCGGCGCGCCAAAGCTCAAGCCTTCATGCGCAGCGGTGATCACCGCCTCGCGGATCGCCGCATTGTTATGACCAAGCACCATGGGGCCCCACGACTGAATATAGTCGATATAGCGATTACCATCAGCATCCCAAATATAAGGACCGTCGGCTTTGGTAATAAAGCGCGGCGTGCCACCTACCGCTTTAAAGGCGCGTACGGGTGAGTTTACACCGCCGGGAATGGTTTGTTGGGCGCGGGCAAAAAGTTCTTCAGATTTGGTCATAGGTTACTCTTGTTGCGGTACCAGGTTACTGGTCGTTCATGTTGCGCGACGATGTCTGCTACCCCAAGGGTAAGCGCAAACAGCGCCATTCGGACCAATACGCCATTGTCGGTTTGACGGAAAATCGCCAGATTGGGATGGGTATTGAGGTCATTGTCTAATTCATTCGCTTCAATGCGCGAGTCGCGCGGCAAAGGGTGCATGATCACTGTGTTGGACTGAAAATGCTTAGTATAAATAGATTGGTCTAAACGGAATTTGCCACGATATTTATTGGCTTCGTCTTGGGTAGCAAAACGCTCTTCCTGCACGCGGGTTTGATAACAAATATCCGCATTGACGCTGCCCTCGAGCTGCTCGGTAATATGTAACGTATGTCCAGCTTGGCGAATTTCATCCAAAATATACTGCGGCATGCCCAAAGCATCAGGAGAGATCAGGGTAAACGTAATGTTGCTAAATAAGCTCAACAAGCGCGATAGCGAGTGCACGGTGCGGCCGTGCTTAAGATCGCCAATCATCGCAATATGTAGCCCATCAATCCCTTTGTGATGCGCAGCGCATTCTTTGGCTATGGTATATAGGTCTAGCAGGGCTTGAGTGGGGTGTTCGTTTGCCCCATCGCCGCCATTGAGTACCGGTACCCGTGAGCCAGTGGCAAACTCTGCCACAGAGCCAGCGTCGGGGTGACGCATGGCGATAATGTCGGAGTAGCCGGACAGCACGCGTGCAGTGTCGTACAAAGACTCGCCTTTGGCTAACGCGGAGTTACTCATGCCGGTGGTTTCGCGCACTGAGCCGCCGAGCAAGTTAAACGCCGTGCCAAAACTAACCCGAGTACGGGTACTGGGTTCAAAAAACAGGTTGCCCAAGATAGCACCGCGTAACACCTCAGTGCGCTTTTCGCGCAGTGCGTAGGGACGCATGGCGTCTGCGACACTAAAAACACGTTCAATTGCAGCGCGGTCAAACTGGTTGACCGATAAAATATGTTGTCCAGTTAAATCAATGGCCATGTTGTTCTTATCAAGCGAAATGATGGAGGATTATACCAAATAGCAGCTACGAAAGACCAATATTTGTTAATCATTCTGTGGCAATAGGCGGGCAAATTGTTGACAAGCTCGCACGACAAACTTGCCCTGCTCGCTAGGCGATAACCTGCAATCGAATCCCAACAAGCTTTGCATGTGATAGCCGCCTTTGAGTAAGTTATAAAAATCATTGGCAAGTGCATTTGCCTCAGTGGCTGGACAGCTAGGATATTGCTTCAGGATACAATCTGTCACAGTATCGAGCGCGGTTTGCGGCCCTGCTTTAAAGAAGATCTGCGCAATGTGCGGGCTATGGTGCGCTTCGCCAATCACAACGCGGTACATGTTGATTACTTTGGGGTCGTGCATCAGAGCCACAAATTGACTCGCAATAGCGTGCAGTTGCGCCAGGAGATCTCCGGCAAACTCGTTCTGCAAGCCCCTAGCGTCATCGAGCCGGTAGGCATGACAGGTATCTACAATGCATGCTTCAAACAGCTCGTCTTTGTTGGCAAAATGCGAATATACGGTTTGTTTGGATACACCGGCGTGTTTGGCGATGGTATCCATGGACGTATGGGCATAGCTTTGTTGCAAAAACAACGCACTTGCCGCTTGCATGATCAAATCGCGCTTTTCCATATCCTTAGGACGTCCTGAGGCCGGTTTGTGAGGCGATAATGGCGGCACACTTGCTCCTAATACTAATGACTGGCGAAAATGGGATGTTTATTTAATAATCACACTAGACGGTCTAGTATTTATATACTAGCATTAGATTTAAAAATTGCCACATGCATTTCACAGGAATTTTATGACTACTGATAACTCGCCAGATCACAAGGGATTACTGACACTTTTATGTGTTGGGGTCGTGCTCTTATCAATACTCATGGTGTTATCCGGCAACGGCACCGCGCTTGCCGATGATGAACAAGTTGTGCAACAAGATGTCTCTGTAACTGCGGTGCGCTATCAGCAGCAGTATGCACAAGGCTATCAAGCGGTTGGCCAGGTTGAGTCTTCACAACAGGCAGGTATTGGCTTTGAGCGCAGTGGTAAAGTCGCCAAAATCATGGTGGATGATGGCGATGCAGTCGAGCCCGGACAGCTACTTGCTACTTTAGACACCGCGCGTTTATCCGCGCAAATCAATGAACTAGAAGCAGCGCTGGCGGTTGCCGAGGCGCAGTTAAGGCTGGCGATCAATACTGAAAAGCGCGTGACTGATTTGGTGGCAAAACGCCTTGAATCCCCCCATCTCTTAGACGAGGTAGCAGAGAATAAAAATATCGCGCAAGCGCAGCTGAGCCAAACCAAAGCCAGTTTAGATGCGCTGCAAGTCGAGTTAGACAAATCACAGATTATCGCGACCTATCCGGCCAGTGTGGTGCGTCGCAATGTCGACCCAGGTGCGGTAGTGGCGACCGGGCAGTCGATTTTGGAGCTTGCTAATAATGCTGCTTTGACGGCGCGTATTCCGTTGCCGCCCAAAGTCGCCATAGGTCTCACGGTAGGCGAGTTTTATAAACTCAGTGTCGATGGACAAACAGTGTCGGGACAATTATTGAGTAAAGGCGCGCAGCGCAATGCCCGCACGCGCACCTTAGATGTGTTATTTGCACTCACCCCCTCAGGTCCCGTGCTCGTGGGTGATTTGATATCAGCGCAGCTGTCCATCAATCAATCCACTACGGGTTTTTGGGTGCCGATAGAAGCGCTTGCGACTGGTGTGCGCGGATTATGGACCGTATTTGTAGTAGCGGATTTAGGTACCACTCAAATTGAACAGCGCGCCGTTGAAATTATTTATACTGCCGGTAACCTTGCATACATTACCGGTGCAGTGGCAGATGGTGAGTGGTTGGTCGTCGGTGGCACCCATCGCTTTGTGCCACGTCAGCAGGTGCACGCCACCGAGCAAAATCTGCAACTCGGTCAGCGCTAGGAGGCCACATCATGAGTACGGATAAACACTATCCTTGGTACACCATGTTTGTCAGAAGTGGCCACTTACTAACCTTGACGGTGATAATAATATTGGTGGCGGGCTTGTCTGCTATCAACACATTACCGCGCTTAGAAGATCCGCGCATTGATACCCGTAACGGTTTAATCATCACCCCATTTCCCGGTGCATCGGCACAACGAGTTGAGGCATTGGTCACGGACGTGATCGAGGACGAGCTGCGCGAACTTTATGAAATCAAAGACATCGACTCAACCTCACGTGCAGGCCTTTCGATTATTGCGTTTGAATTACAAGATTGGGTCAACAACGACAACAACCAGCAGATTTTTTCCAAGATGCGCGATGGGTTAGCGGATGCCAAAACTCGTTTCCCTGCTACTGCAGGCACGCCAATCCTCAATGAAAAGCGCAATGAGACAGCATATACGATGCAATATACGGTATCTGCGGTGTATCCCGAAACGACCTCAATTGCCATGGTGGGGCGCTTTGCAGCCGAGCTTGCCGATACCATCCGCAATGAAGTAGGCACCGAGCTGGTCGATATTTATGGCGCGCCAAGTGAACAAATTACGGTGAGTATTGATCCTGATAAACTGGCTTTAGTGGGACTTACTGGACAGCAGGTGAGCAATGCGATTAGCAACGCCGATCCCAAAATGCCCGCCGGGATTGTGTACACGGACGCCTTGCAACTGCGCGTACAAGTGGCGCAGGAACTAGCTTCGCTGGACCGGATCCGCAACATTCCCATAATCAACAATGATGGAGATTTTTTGCGTGTTGCTGATGTCGCCTCTGTGACGCGCGATTGGCAAATGCCGATGACGGAACGCGGGTTGTACAATGGTAAAGAAGTGGTGTTTGTGGCTGCGCGGATGCAGAATAATCTGCGTGTCGATCAGTGGACCCGCGCCATCGAACAGCAAGTGGATTACTTTAAACAGCGTCATTCCGGCTCTGTGAATATTGAGTTGGCCTTCAACCAAAACATCTACACCGAAGCGCGTTTAACTGAGTTGCGCAACAACCTAATCATGGGCTCAATTGTGGTGATGTCGGTGATCTTGCTGTTTATGGGGTTAAAAGCGGCGTGGATTGTGGGCTTAGCGTTGCCGTTATCAGCCATGTTTGCCGTGTTTAGTTTGAGTTTCTTTGACGAAGAAATCCACCAAATGTCGATTTTTGGGATCATTGTTGCAGTAGGTCTGCTCATTGATAATGCCATCGTGATGACCGACGAAATCAGACAAAACTTGTTGCGTGAGGGCTTGTCTCGCGTGGATGCTTTGGTCAAAAGTATACGGCATTTATTTGTGCCCTTGCTCGCCTCTACCTTGACCACTATCTTGGGCTTCATGCCGATATTTTTGCTCAACGGTAATGTTGGCGACTTTATCGGTTCGATTGCCATCAGCGTAGTCATGGCGCTGGTGGGATCTTTTTGGATCTCGATGACGGTCATTGCAGCGCTGGCAGCGCGGTTTTTACCCAAAACCCAACAGCAGGACGCACCCTGGTATCGACACGGGATCCAAAAGCCGCGTTTATCCTTGGCTTATAGGCAGTGGCTAACCAGGTTGATCGCACACCCAGTTAAAGTGGTACCGGTGATTGTGCTGGTGTGTGTGGCTGGCTTTGTGCTGTCATCGCGCTTGCCCAATGTGTTTTTTCCATCAGCGGATCGCGATCAGTTTGCCATTGAGGCAATTTTACCGCCCGGCTCGGCGATTAGTGCTACACATACACTAGCGCTAGAGATGGATGAGGTGATCAATCAATACGAAGGCGTAGAGCAAATCACCTGGCTTGTCGGCGCATCCACACCCAAAGTCTATTACAACTTTGTCATGAATCGCGATAATTCACCGGAATTTGCCAATGCCATTGTGACTGTGGATAGTGCATCGCGAAGTCGCGTGCTAATCGATAAGTTACAAAGCGAGCTCCAAGCGCGTTTTTCACAAGCCAAAGTGGTTGTGAAAGGCTTTGGCCAAGGGCCACCCATTCCCGCACCAATTGAAATAGATGTGTTTGGTCCTGATTTGCAGGTGTTGGAAGACATTGGCCACGATATTCGCTTGATCATGTCACAAATACCGGGGATCACGCAGACCTTTGCTACCGTGCTTAGCAACGAGTCAGAATTGGTCGTGGATACCAACCGTAACCTGACCGCACAAGCAGGCCTGCAGTTGACTGAACTGTCCGCGCAATTACAGCTTGCGCTGAACGGGCAAGTGGGTGGTTCGGTAGTTGAAAAAACCGAAGAAATTCCGATCAAAGTCCGCATTAGCGATCAGCAACGCAGTGATTTGGTCGGACTTGCTGCCTTGCCGCTGGCGACACAGTTTTACGACCCACAAAATCCGTGGTTCCCGGTGGCCTTGTTAGGCGAATTTGAGGTGATGCCGACTGTTTCGAGTATTACGCGTAAAAATGGCGTGCGCACCAATCAAATTCAAGCATTTTTGCAGCAAGGCGTGGCGGCGGTTAGTGTCTCGCAACAAGTGACGCAAGCTTTAGCTGACTATCCTTTGCCCGATGGTTATTACATTCAGCTTGGCGGTGATGCGGGTGAGCAAAACCGGGCTTTAGGTCAGCTCGGTACTTATCTACCGGTACTATTAGTATTAATGTTGACCACGCTGATTTTGTCATTTAAAAGCGTGCGTTTTGCTGCTGTCATTGGCTCGGTAGCCTTGCTGTCTGTCGGATTGGGGTTTTTGAGTCTGTGGCTATCGGGGCTACCGGTAGGGTTTAACCCACTGCTTGGTTCAGCAGGTTTGATTGGTGTTGCTATCAACGGCTCTATCGTGGTGATTGCGGCAATTAACGGCAACAAATTGGCCTATCGCGGGGATACGGAGGCGATTGTCGAAGAAACCATGAGCTGTAGTCGTCATATACTGTCAACGACATTTACTACGGTGGGTGGGTTACTGCCACTATTGTTATTTTCGACAGGGTCATTCTGGCCACCACTCGCGGTGGTGATCGCCGGTGGTGTGGGCTTTTCAATTATTTTGTCCCTAGTCTTCACGCCAGTGGTGATTGCAGCTATGTGCCGGATGCGGCAAAGGAATCTCGAGAGAAAAGCAGCGCGCGAAAACACCTCAGAAATTGCCTATAATAAGTCATGAGAGTAACGCATAAATTAGGATCGGCAAAGTGAACCAATCGCGCTTGTCGCGCATAAAAAAGTTATGGCACACCAACTGCGCAAGGTGCAGAAGGATGCGTGCCATCTTTTTGTTTGGCCTAATTGCGATGGGGATTTATCTTGTCTGGTTCAACTGAAAAACGCATTTTTATCAAAGCACAATCCAAGTCAAACGGGATCACCTCTTCGCTGATTGGGGTCGGGGCTATCATCCTAGGGCTTACCTTGACCAAAGTATTGCCAGCACACATGGTTATTTTGGGCTTTATTGTAGTAAGTATCGGTATAGTTGCTTGCGTGATTGGCTTTTACAAGATTAAAGAACCTAACTATTCGGTGATGCTTGATGATGCCGGGATTCACTATCAGCACCGCTACGGCAAATGGTTTATTGCCTGGGAAAATATTCAGCGCATCGATACTCCGCGCGTGACGCGCGGGGTTGAGTTAGTCGACCTGCGCGTAGTCGGGGTCAAGCTCAAAGCCTACCCCGAGTTTCTCGGTACCGTATCACAACGCTTAATGGCTAATATCTTGATGGAACAGCGTCCTTTGTTAATGCATAACGCCGATCCTAACTGCACCACTGGCATGTGCGGTGGTGAGGATATTGTTGCCGCAAGCAAATACAAACTGCCAGATGGTACTGTGCTGACAGGCGTCAGAGGGTTATTTGTCAATCGTATGCAAAAGTTGCGCGGTAGTTTGGGCTTTGATGTCTATATTAACGAAGCCGAACTCGACCGTGATGTGGGGGATTTTGTCGGGTTGTTACGAGCTTGTCAGGCTGATATTCAAGCAAGCCAGGTACATAACTCCCAATCCACAGCCTAGACTATGAGTGCGTGATTTTTTGTAGTAGCTCGCGGGCGGCGTGTGATACTTCTTCTGCTTGGCTCTTGAGCTTTTCGAGGTCGCTTGTTAACTCGTCAGTTAAATTTAAACGAAATTGCGTTTCAATGTGTGCGCACGTCGCTTGAAGTACGGGTACCCCGGTATAACAACAGGCACCGTGAAGCTTGTGTACAGTAGCGTGGACTTCTTTGGTGCGTGACATGGCAAAATGCGTATCGAGATCCTGGAGCATGGATGGCAGCATTTTGACAAATTCCGCTAGCATGTGACGGGCAGCGTCATGATTGTAATTCGCCCGGCGCAGTGCCAGTTCCCAATCTAATACTTGTGTTGACCCCGACACGACCTCTTGGCTGCGGTGGGAGCCCTCAGCAAATTCAATATGGTCTTGCTTGCACCACAAGCTGATGATGTCTAAGAGCAAATTCAGATCAATTGGTTTGGGAATAAAATCGTCAAAGCCCGAGTTGAGAAATTGTTCCCGATCTTGTTTAAACGCATGTGCAGTCAGAGCGACAATCGGCGTTCCGATGTTCAGCTGAGTTTTGCGGATGGCTTTAGTGGCCGCAATGCCGTCCATGCCTGGCATTTGGATATCCATCAATATCAGATCGTATTCGTGCTGCTGAGCGAACTGGAGGGCCTCTTCACCTGAGGTGGCTTGCGTCAAATGCAGTGGCGAGTCTTTTAACCAAGTAACCAGAAGCTTGAGGTTTAATGGAATATCATCAACCGCAAGAATCTCGAGTTTTGGCATTAAATCCAGTCTTCTTTGCATGGGATTTTGCTTAAATTCCTTGTCAGTTGATATTGTTGTTATTAATTTACTGAGTGTTAGCGGCAGTGACATGGTGTGTTGTTGCTGGGCAATCTGATAATCACCAAAATCAGGCTCATTACCAGAATACATGAAAATTGCATTTTCTGCACTAAATTGCGTAATTTGTGTCAGAAGTTCACCACGATGATGACTATTGCGCTGCGGTAACGATATGAGAATATAATCAAACTTTTGCTGCAGGTGCCGACAATATTGGGGTGACTCATAAGCAAATACCGACATGCCCATAGCGTCGCACAACTTGGCGGTCGCCCGGCGCGCTGATGGTACACTGTCAATGATGAGGACAGACTTACCTGCAAGCGGGGATTTTGCCTCAAACAACGTATGCTCATAGGTCTCCACTTGCTGTGGAATTTGGATGGTGATTTGCGTGCCGATCCCCGGCTCACTTGATAGTGTAATGTTGCCGTCGAGTCGTTTAACGATCTCATCACAAATCACCAACCCCAACCCGCTGCCCTGAAATTGTCGACTGATGGCGTCCTCAACCTGAGAGAAAGGCTGGAACAGTTTGTTCATTTGTGAAGTAGCGATACCGACACCGGAGTCGATGACGCAGATTTGCAGCATGTAGACAGTAGGTTGGGTAAAGTAGCCAGAAACATGCAGTTCAATCTGGCCTTTTAGTGTAAATTTGATTGCGTTATTGAGTAAGTTGTTGAGTACCTGCTGCAGCCGCAAGCTATCACCTTGAAGCTGTTTAGGGATATTTCCAATACTATAAATACATTCTAGCTGTTTGAGCTGGGCAGATTTGGCATAAACATCAACCACATCTTCAAACACTTGGTTAGGCTCATAGCGATTGTTTTTTATTTTGAATTTTCCGGCTTCAATTTGTGAAAAGTCCAACACGTCATTCACTAGAGATGTAAGGTTTTGTGCAGATTTATTAATAATATCAATTTGTTCTTTGCGCTCGCGACTCAGCTCAAGGGTCTGTAGTTCGCGGCTAAAGCCAACAATGGCGTTAAGCGGCGTGCGAATTTCATGAGAGATGTTGGCCAAAAAGCGCGACTTAATATGGTTAGCTTTTTGGGCGTCTTTGCGCGCTGAGTCTAAACGCACATTTTGTGCTTCGATCATTTCTAGGTTGGTCGACAAATCTTGCGTCATTTCTGCGATATCGGCAAGTAACGACTTTTTGTCTTTGGCATTCATCGCGACGGTAAACAATATCACCTGTACAAAGGTGACAGAGGCAATGCTAAAGATGCTGTGAATATCGATGTTTTTTGCCAAAAACACGTCACTGACCTCAATTGCAAATAATAGCAAAGGCAAACAAACTGCGCTGAAGCACAAATACTTAACGGAAGAAAAATCCGTGGTGCGATTCAGCGCTAACATGGCTAAGGCTACGGAGCCTAGCGCCATCCCAAGGACGGTAACGATAAGTGATAAAGTGGGCCAGTGTGAATCCAACAACGTTAACAGGACGATGCACAGTAATAATGTGCCTAAGACCACACAGTATTGCACGGCTAGTTTGGATACGAATTGACCGTGTTCGTAGTGTAAAATAAAATATTGCGTCAGCCCGGAAGTCAGCAAAAACAGCAAGATAAACTCAGGACGATACAATATAGTGCCCAAAGGCTGTGTAATGATGGCGTAATAGCCGAGTTGCTGAGAGCTAAGTACCAGCCAACCCATAATTCCCAGTACATGGACTAAAAAAATTAACGGCGTGAAATTGCGAAAGGTCAAAAATAACGCGCTGTTATAAATAGCCAAAACAAATAAGCCACCCAAAAGGGCACCGAACAAAAAGAGTTCAGTGGGAAATATCGACGCCATTCCTTGAGCATGCGCTGGAAAAACTGCGAGTGAGCATAGCCATAAGCTTACTCTAACAGTCTTGACCAAATCAGCTGCCTAATGTCTGTGAATTGCGGTTTAAGATTGTATCTTATATAACACCTGTATTATTATGCGGACATTACACCACATTACAACAAAAATAAACCGCGCTATGAGTCACGAAGTTACAATTAGTCAGGACGGTGTCGAACAGCTCCCGATTCGACGTTTTACGGAAGATGCTTACCTCAACTACTCGATGTATGTCATCATGGATCGCGCCTTGCCTCACATCGGCGATGGTCTCAAACCGGTACAGCGACGCATTATTTATGCGATGTCCGATTTGGGCTTGAGCTCGACGGCAAAATACAAAAAATCCGCGCGCACGGTAGGTGACGTGCTTGGTAAATTTCACCCTCACGGTGATTCTGCGTGTTATGAAGCCATGGTGCTGATGGCCCAGCCATTTACCTATCGCTACCCATTGGTTGACGGGCAAGGTAACTGGGGCGCACCTGATGATCCCAAATCATTTGCTGCGATGCGTTATACCGAAGCGCGTTTGTCTAAATTCAGTGAAGTGTTGTTAACGGAACTGGGA
>CAZLGJ010000046.1:5306-19243 GCA_964559075.1 uncultured Glaciecola sp. | reverse complement strand
CAAATACTAAGACACGGGAAGTCTTGCAGTTGGATTTGTATTGATTTTAGAGGCTTATGCTTGCCTCCATAACCAATAGTAGTCATTACTGTATGTATTTAGACAGCACCAAGAAACACTCAGTCCCATCTGAACCACAGAGCAAGGAAGCTATGAAAGAGTTCATTATAATTAGTGACGATATTAGTCGTCGCCAAAATTTATTGACCATTTTTGGTTTTATTGGCGAAAACTGCCAAGCGCTTGGTTTTGGTGCTTCTATTGATGCGCTCCAAGGGAGCCGTGACATTGAAGGTGTGATCGTTGATGCGCACGATGTCTCTTTGGCGTTAGATATTTCTGAAAAATTTCCACTTATTCCGTTTGTGCTCGTCGGCTTTAAACCCGAACGCGAGTCGGTCGTGCCTAACATCATTGGTGAGTTAATTGAGCCGGTGACGTATCCGGCCTTAACCAAGATGATCGAAAAATGTCGTGGTTTTTTGCTCAACAAACCCAAGTCTAGCCCGCGTGCTAATAAGACGATCCTGTTTCGTTCGCTAGTGGGCGAAAGCCAACAAATACAAAACGTGCGTAAGCTCATTGAGCAAGTGGCAAATACTGAAGCGAACGTACTCATTTTGGGTGAGTCGGGCACCGGTAAAGAAGTCATTGCCCGTAATGTACACTATATGTCACCACGCCGTGATCAGCCGTTCGTGCCGGTAAATTGTGGCGCAATTCCTGATGAACTGCTAGAAAGTGAGCTATTTGGCCACGAAAAAGGCGCTTTTACGGGGGCGGTTGGGGCGCGCAAAGGGCGCTTTGAACTGGCGCAAGGCGGTACGCTGTTTCTCGATGAAATTGGCGACATGCCGCTGCAGATGCAGGTCAAGTTACTGCGCGTGTTACAAGAAAAGAGTTTTGAACGCGTCGGTGGTAACAAAACCATCAAAGCCAACGTGCGGATCCTTGCTGCCACGCATCGCGACTTGGACAAAATGATCGCCGAAGAACGTTTTCGCGAGGATTTATATTACCGCTTAAATGTATTTCCAATTGATAGTCCGTCGTTGCGAGAGCGCAAGCAGGACATTCCGTTGTTATTACAAGAACTGATGTCGCGCTTACAAGGACAAGGCAATCGCACCGTCAAATTTACCCAATCTGCATTGCAATCTCTCACTGAGTACCAGTGGCCGGGCAATGTCAGAGAGTTGTCAAACTTAGTCGAGCGATTGACGATTTTGTACCCAAACAAAATTGTCGATGTGTATGACCTACCGGTCAAATATCAGTGCGGTGAGCTGCCTACCACCCAATCCGTAGAAACCGAAGCTGTACTAGAGCGTCATTTGATCAATGAAGTTTTCGCTAATAATACCGACGATGTGGCGGTGCAGCACAATACCTTTGTCGCTACCCCTGAAGCCGGTGCAGCGGCCTTACCAACGGAAGGGGTGAACCTCAAAGAATACCTCTCAGAATTAGAAATTAATTTGATTAACCAAGCCTTGGAACAACAGGACTGGGTGGTCGCGCGTGCCGCAGATCAGCTCGGCATGCGCCGCACAACGCTGGTTGAAAAAATGCGAAAATACGACATCTCAAGATAAAATAATACATATAAATCAATAATATAAACCACGCTCTGCGTGGTTTTTTGTTTTTGGCACGGAGTCTGCAAAGTCAATGATGCGGCAAAATATTGCCGTTATTTTGACAATCACCTTTTCGTGACAGGAACCCGTGTATGTTCGCAACTGCCAATGCATCGAATAAATTTGCATCGCCCAAATTTGCATCGCCCCAATTAGCCACTCAGAAGTACCTCGACAAAACTATGCGCGAGGCTAATCAGGTTCATACTGATCAAGTGGCAGACAATGCGATCATCGCCGCCATGCCGGTCGCAGTAGTCGTGCTAGATAACCATGGTCGCGTTGAGAGCGCGAATAAGGCTGCTATCTCGTTGCTAGAACATGCATTAATTGGCGCACTGTGGCGCGACGTACTCGCCGATATTCTGGCACCAGAGGCGGCAAGCGGCCATGAAGTCTTGTTAAATAATCAACGCATCGTTAAAGTCGACATGTCACCCATCCCAGATCGCAAAGGGCAGCTGATTGTCTTTACCGATTTAACCGAAACGCGCCGTCTACACCAGCGGGTTGCGCAACTACAGCGCTTATCGGCCTTGGGTGAAATGGTGGCAAAATTGGCGCATCAAATCCGCACGCCGCTATCTGCAGCCATGCTCTATAGCGACAATTTGAAAGGGATGATGCGCGACCCTCTGGCGGCGCAATTTGGCGACAAGCTGCACGACCGTTTAAAAGAGCTTGAGCTGCAGGTCAATGACATGCTGGCATTTGCCAAAAGTGGTGTAGAAAAGACCACTGCGCCTGTGCAAGTGGCAGATTTGATTGCCCATATCCAGCAGCACAGTGCCGGCATTCTGAATAAATATAAAGTCACCCTGCACATCGACCTAGACGAACAAGCGGCTTTGCGCGAGGTGCATATTAACGAAGTGGCAATCCTCGGCGCCATTGGCAATCTGATCCACAATGCGGCGCAAGTATCACAAGCGGACGCTGACATTACCTTGCGCTGTGTCTACTGTGATAATCAGCTGGCGCTAGCGGTTGCCGATAATGGTCCTGGCATACCGCTTGATCAACAGCGCCAAATTTTTACCCCTTTTTATACGACCAAAACACACGGCACCGGACTCGGACTCGCCGTTGTTAAAAGTGTGATTAACGCCCATCAAGGACACATCACGCTAGATTCTGGACACGACGGTACGTGTTTTACCTGCTATTTACCCTGTGCCCAGCAACCATCGACAGTGGAGAAGTAATATGACAGCCCAAATTTTAATCGTTGAGGATGACGCAGGTTTGCGCGAAGCATTGTGCGATACCTTACTACTGGCTAAATACCAAGTATTAACGGCCGCAAACGCAAGTGAAGCGCTACAGATTATCAAAGCACAGCAGGTGGATCTGGTGATCACCGATGTGCAAATGGGCGAGTTATCGGGACTTGATTTGCTATCGGCGATTAAGCAGCACAACGAAGCACTGCCCGTCATCTTAATGACGGCATTTGGCAAAATCGACGACGCGGTCAAAGCGATGCAGTTGGGTGCGGTTGACTATTTAACTAAGCCATTTGCCCCGCAAGTACTGCTCAATTTGGTCGATAAACACGCGCCGTTGTTTGCTGCCGAGACCAATCAACCGATTGTTGGTGACAGCAGCAGTGAGGCATTGTTGCAATTAGCCAAAAAAGTGGCAGTGACTGATGCCAGTGTCATGATCACAGGACCTTCTGGTTCGGGAAAAGAAGTGCTGGCGCGTTTTGTACATAATCATTCTAAGCGGCAACAAGCACCGTTTGTGGCCATCAATTGCGCGGCGATCCCGGAAAATATGCTTGAGGCGACGTTATTTGGTTATGAAAAAGGTGCGTTTACCGGTGCTTTGCAGGCCTATCCTGGCAAGTTTGAACAGGCGCAAGGCGGGACGATTTTGCTTGATGAAATCACCGAGATGGACTTGTCGTTACAGGCAAAACTACTCCGAGTGTTGCAAGAGCGCGAGGTAGAGCGTTTAGGCGGTCGCAAAGCCATCAGTCTAGATGTACGCGTCTTGGCCACCAGTAACCGCGATCTCAAAGAGTATGTACAAGCGGGTGAGTTTCGCGAGGATTTATTTTATCGCCTCAACGTGTTCCCATTGCAATGGTTACCTTTAGCACAGCGTCCTGGTGACATTTTGCCATTAGCCGAATACTTGTTAAACAAGCATCAAGGACAGAGCCACATGCAGTTTGCTGCCTCTGCGGTTCAGCGTATGACACAGCACACATGGCCGGGCAACGTGCGAGAGCTGGATAACGTGATCCAACGTGCGGTGATCTTGCAAGAGAACGGGGTGATTACGGCGCAAGACCTGTTGTTAGAGACCGACGTGCAAATTCCAGCTCGTGACCACCACGGCGAACCTTATCAATCTGACGCTGAACAACCACGCTTGGGGACTGAGCTGCAGCAGCAAGAACACCAAATCATTTTGGAGATGCTAGAACAGTGTCGCGGCAAGCGCAAAGACGTGGCTGATAAGTTAGGGATCAGCCCACGCACCTTGCGCTATAAGCTAGCTAAAATGCGCGAAGTCGGCATTGATCTGCCCTATTAGGCAAACTATTAGGGCATTTTTTGCCGGTTTTGCACAATAATTTCACAGATTGGTACGCCTTTTGCGTTACCTAAGCTAATACAGCGAATTGACGTCAAAAGCGTCAGAGAATAGTCGGAGAGTGTCATGGAAATCAATCCAAGTTCTATTTATCAAGAGATGCAGGGCATGATCGGTGAGATCAAGCCTGATCCAATACTCAACCAGGGTAATCAGCGCAATGTCTCTGGCACGAATTTTAGCGACATGCTCGGGCAAGCGATCAACGGCGTGAATGAGCTGCAAGCCACTTCTCGTAACATGCAAAATGCGTTTGATATGGGCGATCCCAATCTTAGTTTGGCCGATGTCATGGTGGCCAAAGAAAAATCCTCAGTGGCATTTGAGGCAACTATTCAAGTGCGCAATAAAGTGCTTGAAGCATACAAAACCATCATGAATATGCCGGTTTAAACGCCGCTTAACATAATAATTTAGAGACGATCATGGCAGAAACAACCAGTACAGAAATTGCTATCCCAGATGAAGGCGTCGGTTTAAATCAAGAAGCCGAAACCAAGTCTGCTTTCATGGAAGCAGTTGGAACAGCAGACATGATGCGCCAGCTAGTGCTGGTGGTCGCCTTGGTTGTGTGTATTGCCATTGCTATTTTTATCGTGATTTGGGCGCAAGAACCTGAGTACCGTCCCGTTGGTACCTTTCCCACAGATGAGTTAATTACCAAGCTCGATTATTTTGACCAAAACGGCATTGAATACAAGCTTGAAGGCAATACGGTATCGGTGTTGGCGCAAGATTATCAAACCATTAAATTGGGATTGGCGCGCCAGGGTGTCAGCCTTGAGCAAGATGCTAGCAGCGATATTTTGATGCAGGATATGGGCTTTGGAGTGTCGCAGCGCTTGGAGATGGAGCGTCTTAAACATGCGCGTGAACAGCGCATTGCGCGTACCATCGAAAAAATGAACGCGGTACAAAAAGCTCAGGTACTGTTAGCGATCCCGAAAGAAAACGTCTTTGCTCGCCAAGCATCGCGGCCATCGGCGACGGTCGTCTTATCCACGCGTCGTGGGTCGGTCTTAAATGAAGAAGAAGTAGATGCAATTGTGGATATTGTTGCGTCAGCTGTGCCGGGAATGACGCCAGAAAATGTGACTGTGTCTGATAGCAACGGACGTTTGCTCAATTCGGGTTCACAAAATTCCGTGTCTGCTCGGGCGCGCAAAGAATATGAAATGGAGCAAAAGCGCGAAAAAGAATACCTGCAAAAAATCGACTCAATTCTGATCCCAATTTTGGGGATGGGGAATTACACGGCGCAGGTCGATGTGACCATGGATTTTACATCTGTTGAGCAAACTCAGCGTCGCTATAACCCAGATTTGCCAGCCGTGCGCAGTGAACAAACCAGTGAATCGACGACCACGGGTGGCATCGCCGCAGGGATCCCCGGTGCCTTGTCCAATCAACCGCCGCTAGATGTGACTATCCCTGAAGAAGCCGGCGGGGAAGGCGCAGCACAAAGAAACCCAAAATCTACGAGCAAAGAAGCCACGCGCAATTTTGAGTTGGACACCACCATTTCTCATACCAAACAACAAACAGGGGTGTTGCAACGTCTGAGTGTGTCAGTTGCCGTGGACTATATTTCCGTGCCGCCAGCCACCGAAGAGGGCGAGCCTACGACGCAGCCGCGCAATCAAGAGGAGTTGCTCAACATTCGCCGCGTTTTACAAGGGGGCATTGGCTTTGATGTTGCTCGTGGCGACACCCTTGAAGTAGTGAGCATTCCCTTTAATCGCATGGATATCGGCGCGATCAGTGAGCCACCGCTGTGGGAACAACCGCGCTTCATGTCGCTAGTGAAACTGGGTTTGAGTGCACTGGTAATCATTATTTTGATCTTGTTTGTAGTGCGTCCCATGCTCAAGCGCTTAATTGACCCAGCCAGTGCACAAGACGCCAGCGAGTTTGATACTGATGAAGGTTTGGATTTGGGTGATGATTTGGAGTTGCTTAAAGCAGAATTTGACGAAGACCAAGTGGGCTTTGCCTCGGATGGCTCCCTTCAGATGCCAGATTTACGTAGAGACGAGGACGTGCTCAAAGCGGTACGTACCTTAGTCGCCAATGAACCAGAACTAGCCGCCCAAGTGGTCAATGGCTGGTTGACAATGGATGAGTAGGATAAAGTATGCCGACTGAATTAGCTGAACGCCAAGAAAGTGACTACGATGTCAGCAAACTCGAAGGGATCGAGCGCGCGGCGATATTGTTGTTGAGTTTATCCGAGGAAGATGCAGCGCAGATCTTAAAAAACCTCGAGCCCAAACAAGTACAGCGCTTAGGTCAAGCGATGGCGGGTATCGAAGATATGACGCAGAGCAAGATCACCGCGGTACACAAAAACTTTATTGATGAAATTCAAAACTACTCAACCATTGGTTTCCAAAGTCAAGAGTTTGTTAAACGCGCGCTAACCGCTGCGCTTGGAGAAGAAAAAGCGTCTAATTTGGTCGACCAAATTGTCTCTGGCAACGGTGCCAAAGGACTAGATTCATTGAAGTGGATGGACTCTAAGCAAGTCGCCAGTATCATTCGCAATGAGCACCCACAAATTCAGACCATCGTGATGAGTTATCTCGAACCAGAACAATCGGCAGAAATCTTATCACAGTTCCCAGAAAAAGTGCGCCTGGACTTGCTCATGCGCGTGGCCAATCTCGAAGAAGTACAGCCAGCCGCACTGCAAGAGCTCAACGAAAT
Source organism: uncultured Glaciecola sp. (assembly GCA_964559075.1). Classification (GTDB taxonomy): domain Bacteria; phylum Pseudomonadota; class Gammaproteobacteria; order Enterobacterales; family Alteromonadaceae; genus Opacimonas. The sequence continues at coordinate 12,290 of CAZLGJ010000046.1, read as the reverse complement.
CATGGAAAAACAATTTGCCGGCCAAGCGGGCACTCAAGCTGCCAAAATGGGCGGCTTAAAAGCAGCTGCTGATATCATGAACTATTTAGATACCAGCATTGAAGGCCAGCTCATGGATGCGATCCGTGAACACGATGAAGAAATGAGTCAGCAGATCCAAGACTTGATGTTTGTCTTTGATAACCTGGTCGATGTGGATGATCGCGGCATGCAAACCATTTTACGCGAAGTGCAGCAAGAAACCTTACTCTAAGCGATCATAGGGGCTGAAGAGAGTCTCAATACCAAGATTACGTCCAATATGTCGCAGCGTGCGGCAGAAATGCTGCTTGATGATCTCGAGGCGCTTGGGCCTATTCGCTTATCAGAAGTCGAAACCGCACAAAAAGAAATTTTATCAGTGGCGCGTCGCTTAGCCGATTCGGGTGAAATTATGCTTGGCGGCGGTGGCGGTGAAGAGTTCCTGTAAATGAGCCCAAATAAATGAGTGAAGAATACACCAAATGGGCAATACCGGATGTGTCTGGGCCTGAGCGTGAAACGACGCAAAGTGCGCTGCATATTCATCGTCAGCAAACCCCGTCTGCACCATCTGAACAAGTGCATGAAACTCCTCAGCCACTCACGGCTGAGGATATTGAAAGTATCCGCCAAGCCGCATTTGATGAGGGATATCAAGAGGGGTTGACGCTTGGACAGCGCGAAGGACAAGCACAAGGCCATGCTGAAGGCTATGCGAAAGGCGAGCAAGAAGGCCTGTTAACCGGGATCAAAAATGGCGAAAAAGAAGGCTTTGCCAATGTTAAAGCCAAGGCTGAGCTATTTGAAAGCCTCGCCACTAAGTTGTTTGACCCATTGCAACAAATTGACGATAACGTCGAGCAACAGCTGCTGCTGTTGTGCGTAGAATTGGCCAAAGCCGTTATTGCGGTTGAGGTCAAAACTCAGCCAGAGATCGTGCTTCAGGCTCTACAGCAAGGCATGACGGTACTGCCAATTAAAGATGAAGTCGTGACGATCAAATGTCACCCGGACGATATCAGTATCGTGCACGAGCAATTTTCAGAAGCTGAGCTAAATAAGCGCCAGTGGCAGGTGGTTGCCGATGACGCTATTTCCCAAGGCGGGTGTGAGTTACTCACTCAGCACAATGCCGTAGATATGACGATGCATCGTCGCTTTCGTCAGGTGATTGAAAAATTTATGACCGAACAAGGTTTACCGCATGAGTCTCTCACTCGCTGATAAATTCTCCAGTAGGCGCGAACAGATTCCCCAAACGCGCCCGGTCGCATCGGGAAAACTCGTGCGTGGTGTGGGTTTAACGCTTGAGGCGATTGGTTGTCACATGCCGGTGGGCAGCCAGTGTTTAGTGCAAACGCTGGACGGAGAGATTGAGGCCGAAGTCGTCGGTTTTGCCAATGACATCACTTATCTCATGCCGACTGAGACCGTCAAAGGGATCATTCCCGGCTCTCGAGTGCATCCATTGGCCAAAGACAACAGCATCCCCGTGGGTGATGCCTTGCTTGGTCGGGTGATTGACGCACATGGCCAGCCTTTAGATGGACTCGGTGCGATTAATACTGGCGTACGTGCTCCACTTACCAAAGCGCCCATTAACCCTCTACAGCGCAAGCCAATTGATACGCCGTTGGATGTTGGGGTGCGCGCCATTAACGCCATGCTCACCGTTGGCGATGGGCAGCGCATGGGGCTGTTTGCCGGTTCTGGCGTGGGCAAAAGTGTGCTCTTGGGTATGATGACGCGTGGCACTGATGCCGATATCGTCGTTGTTGGGCTCATCGGTGAGCGGGGACGCGAGGTCAAAGAATTTATCCAAGATATTTTAACGCCTGAGGAGCGCGCCAAATCAGTGGTGGTTGCTGCTCCTGCCGATACCTCGCCGCTAATGCGTTTGAAAGGCTGTGAGACGGCCATGACGGTGGCTGAGCACTTTCGCGAGCAGGGTAAACGGGTGTTGCTGCTGATTGATTCGCTGACCCGCTATGCCATGGCGCAGCGTGAAATTGCCTTGGCTGTTGGCGAACCCCCAGCGACCAAAGGTTATCCGCCGTCAGTATTTGCTAGGCTGCCGGCACTGGTTGAGCGTGCCGGGCAGGGTTATGTGCAACAAGGGTCGATAACGGCATTTTTTACGGTGCTAACGGAAGGCGATGATTTGCAAGATCCGATTGCAGACGCCGCCCGTGCCATTCTTGATGGTCACATTGTGCTCTCGCGAAAACTCGCGGATAGTGGACATTATCCCGCCATTGATGTGTCGGCCTCGATCAGTCGAGTCATGCCCAACATTATTGGTGAAGATCAGGTGGCTATGGCGCGTATCATTCGACAGGCAGATACGCTGTACAAACAAAATGAAGATTTGATCAATGTCGGTGCGTATGCCAAAGGCAGTGATCCCAATATCGATTTGGCGATTGCCGCACAAGGGGCAATAAAAGCCTTTTATCAACAGGGCATGCAGCAAATCATTGATTATGAACAAGCAACGGAGCAGCTAGCACAGCTCGCCGGTGGGTTGCAGCGCTAATGTCACAACAACAACTCAAGTTAGTGCTTGAGCTCAAGGTGCGAGAGGAGCATGCTGCGTTAGAGCAATTCAAGTTGGCTCAGCAGCAGGTACAGCTTGCCCAACAAAAGCAAGCCCAGCTCGAGGCATACCGCGAACAATATATCGTGCAGTTGACCCAGCCAGATGCGCAGCTTAGCGTGCAACAAATCACTCAGATCCAGCGTTTTATCAGCAAGCTTGATCAAGCCTGCGCCGCTCAAGCTGCCCAGTTTTCTAAAGCAGTGCTGGTCAAAGACCAGCGCCAAACGCAGTGGCAACAGTGCCAACAAAAATGCCGCGCGCTCGAAAAACTCATCAGTAGCAAAGACGCGCAAGCCAACACCCTGCGCTTGCGCAAAGAACAAAAAAATCACGATGATTTTGCCTTGCAACAGCTTTTGCGCACCCGCAAATAATCCAAAAACATCTCACCAATGGTCACGCCAATAATTACAGCAATCAAAAGTGGAACACTACTTGCTGATAATTTGATGATAATCACTTATTAATGCGTTGATGCACATCTCTCACCCCTTTATATATAGGGTTTCAAGGGCGAAGAGTGCAACTGAGGAAAACATCAAGATGCAAACTTTTGCCGCTAAACCACCTGCTATTGCCCCAATGGATGACCGCGCCGGAACTCCCTCATCATTAACAGGTGCGCGAGCTCATGAGTCTACAGCAGGTACATCGAGTACATCTGCCCCAGTCGCGTTTACCGATGTCATGCAGGGCACGCAGCGCGGGAGTGCACAGCAGTCTCATGCAGCTGAGTCTGCAACATCAACAGCTAGATATAAGGCCGAAGCTGCTTCCGCGCAAGAAAATACTGCAGAGCGAAATACCGTTAGCAAACGGCACGAGAATGGTAAAGGGGCCCATAGTGACGAGGTGAATGTCCCAGTGCCAAATGATAGTAAGCAGGGCGCTGCTGAGGCTGAACAGTTACATCAGGTCTTGGACGATGCGCATGCTTACTATCCGCAGGTGTCAGACGCTGCAACAGAGTCAAGTCACACCCAAGCCAATCAGCCAATGACTGATGGTGAGTTGATCACATCAGCGCCATCAGAGCGTGTGCAAGACAATCACATCAAACTGTCCAATGGCGAGTCATCCAATAACGAAGTTGAAAATTCACTAAACGTTACTACACAAGATGCCGAACAAGATACAGCGCAAACAATCAATCAACATATGACGATGCCGGCTGCATCGCAGCAGGCAGAACTAGACAAAGCACAAGCTCTGGATCATCAGCTAGTAATAGTACTTAACCCTGAGGTTGATGCCCCGGCTGACGCTCAGATAACTGCATTGGATACAGATAGCGAAGCCCTTTATGCGAGCGTTATTGATGCTGCTGTAGCTGACCAGGATGTTGACCTTGTTCAAGAGATAGTCGTGAGCAATGCGAATAAAACAGCATTGCCTGAGCCTCTGGCTGCGCCAGCTTCAGCTCAAACCGCATCACCACAAGGGGCTGGTGCTGCAACAACGAGCCTAGCCAACGGTGGTGAAGATAGTGCTTTACAGCGTTTGTTGACAGCAGATGGTGCACAAGCACGAGCGCAAGTGCAAGACTTAACTCTGCGTGTTGCGGAACAGTTGCCGCAACACAACCTAGATACTGCCAAATTTCAGGCGCACCTCAATAGCGCTGTTAATGAAATAAAGGCGCAAATACAGGCCGGACACACCCCCGCAATTAACCTAGAAGACGTGATTAATAGTGGCCTTACACAGCAGGGCATAAAATCGAGTGAGATAGATAAAGCCGCTCTTCAAAACCTCGTATCGCAGCCGTTACCTAATTTGATAAATGCAACCAGCAGTATCAGCACGCCCGCAAGCGCGATACCTTTGGGCGAACAGCAGCAACTGATGCAAGCTGAAATGCGCCAAGGGCAGTTAGAGTCAGCCAAAGAGCTCGGTGAAAGTAAGCCGAACTCCGCGCTCGATAAAGCGATTGCGTTGAGCAAACCTGAAGGGCTGCAGCAACTGACTGAAAAAGTCAGATATATGCAACAAAATCGGCAAATGGTTGCAGAGATGCGCCTTGACCCAGCTGAGTTAGGGAGTATGCAAATTCGCATCACCATGCAAGGCGATACGGCATCGGTGAGTTTTGTCGTGCAGCAAGCCCAAGCTCGTGATGCCTTGATGCAGGAGCAACAGCAGCTTAAACAGATGTTGCAAGAACATGGTCTGTCACTCGGCGATACGTCTGTTGAGCAACAATCAGCAGGGCAGCAGCATGGCGATGCTGACGCTCAATCGAGCGCGCAGCGAGGTAAAAATCGGTTAACTGATGATATTGACGATGCTTCGCGCCACTCTGGCAACATAATTGCAGAGCAACGTATTGTCAGTGGAAATATTGGCGGTATTGATTTTTATGCGTAGCGCTTAACCTCGCGCAGTTGAATGTACGTTAGGTGTTAACTAAAGAATAGGAGAAACACATGGCAGATGATGATATTGAAGCCCCATCCAAGGGTGGCGGCAAGCTCAAATTTATCATTATTGGTGTAGTCGCATTATTAGTATTAGGCGGTGGTGCGGTCGGTGGATATATGTTTTTCATGGCCGACGATGACGCCGCAATTGAAGAAACTGCCACAGATGAAAATGCAGACGGTGAGGGAACTGAAGCCGAGGTAACCGAGCCAGATGCTGAACTTTCCGAAGCTGAGATGTTACTTGAAGCGGTATATGTGCCAATGCCTAGACCGTTTATTTTTAATGTGCCAGGGCAACGTCGTGAACGACTGGTACAAATCAGCGTGGAGCTGATGGTACGCGGAGTGGAAAACGACGGGATCGCACGGACGCACATTCCACTTATCGAGGGAACGCTATTGAGTGTGTTTTCAGCCACGACAGCCGAGGAGCTAAGCTCTGCTGAAGGTAAACGCACGGTAAAATTTGAAGCGACGAAAGCGGTGAGAAACGCCCTCTTTGATGTCAGCGGTAAAGCTGTCGTCGAAAAAGTGTTATTCACTGGTTTTGTCATGCAATAACCGAGGTAAATGTGACCGATCTATTATCCCAAGATGAAATTGATGCGCTCCTACACGGTGTCGATGATGTGCAAGAAGAAAAGGTGGTTGAGGAAGAAACTGGCGATATGCGCAGTTATGATTTCTCATCACAAGATCGCATCGTGCGCGGACGCATGCCCACTTTAGAAATGGTCAATGAACGATTTGCCAGACACATGCGCGTCAGTTTATTCAATATGATGCGACGCTCGGCAGAAGTGTCAATCAACGGCATTCAGATGATCAAGTTTGGTGAATATATTCATACGCTGTTCGTGCCGACCAGTTTGAATATGGTGCGCTTTCGTCCGCTTAAAGGTACGGGGTTAATCACTATGGAAGCGCGTTTGGTGTTTATTTTGGTGGATAACTTTTTTGGTGGTGATGGTAAGTACCACGCCAAGATTGAGGGGCGCGAATTTACGCCGACCGAACGACGCATTATTCAGATGCTCCTCAAAATTATATTTGAGGATTACAAAGAGTCATGGGCACCAGTCATGGACGTGTCGTTTGAATACCTAGATTCAGAAGTCAACCCAGCCATGGCCAACATTGTGTCGCCGACCGAAGTGGTGGTGATCAGCTCGTTCCATATTGAATTAGACGGCGGAGGCGGGGATTTTCATGTCGCGCTGCCATACTCCATGCTCGAGCCGATCCGCGAGTTGCTCGATTCTGGCGTGCAGTCTGATCAAGAAGACAGTGATTTGCGCTGGAGCAAAGCGTTGCGTGACGAAATCATGGACGTAAATGTCGATCTCAATACGCACTTGCTCGATTTTGAAATGAGTTTACGCGATGTGATGGAGCTCAAAGCGGGGGATGTGCTGCCCATTGAGATGCCTGAGCACGTGACGGTGATGGTCGAAGACTTACCCACATTCCGCGGTAAATTAGGGCGCTCACGTGATCAGCTAGCGCTACAAATCAACGAAAAAATTCCGCGACCGACGTCGGTCAAATCCGAACTACAGCTCTTTACCCGTGGTGGTAAAGTCATCGATAACGAGCGCGAACTGCGCGAATTAGAATCCGATTTATAACGAGGTATCACCATGAGTGAAGAAAATGAAAACGCAACCGACAATGATGACTGGGCAGCTGCCATGGCCGAACAAGCTGATGCGGAAGGCGAATCAGCCGAAGGTGATGTCACCGTTGCTGATTTAGATGAATTAGCGGACAGCCCTGCCAATAATACAGCGTATGACCAAAACAAACTCGATACGATTTTGGACATTCCGGTGAGTATCTCGATGGAAGTCGGGCGCAGTGCAATTAGCATTCGCAATTTGCTACAGCTTAACCAAGGATCCGTTGTTGAATTGGACCGTGTAGCCGGAGAACCGTTGGATG
>CAZLGJ010000046.1:0-5296 GCA_964559075.1 uncultured Glaciecola sp. | reverse complement strand
CAGGTTGAAAGAATCAAAAAACTCTAGTAAATTCAAGGCTCCCCGAGGATTGTCTCGGGGAGTGTCTCGCCTTTTGGGCAGTGCAGCCGCATTCACCAGCCCACTTGCCTTAGCGCAAAACACCTCTTCAGTGACAGAAATCAGTCAGATAGCGTCAATATTTTTTGCCCTACTGCTAATCATTGGTTTGATTATTTTATTGGCCTTTGTCGCCAAAAAACTCAACCTTGGCTCAATGCACTCTGAACACATTAAAGTCGTCGCCAGTATTTCAACCGGCAGTAAAGAGCGTTTGGTGATCGTCGAGGTGGCAGGTGAGCAAATCTTGCTGGGTGTTACCCCGCATCACATCGGCAAACTGCACACGCTTGCCGAGCCCATTCAAAACCCAGCGCCAAGCAAAATGGCGTTTCAGCAAAGCCTCGTTAAAGCACTTGCGGGCAAAATTAATCCCAACGCCACAGGTGACAAACATGACTAAGTTATTCCTTATCCTCGCGGTGCTAGGTGCTGGCTTATACAGCTCGGAGACCTTGGGACAAGGGATCCCCGCGGTCACGGTCAGTACCAATGCAGATGGCACGCAAGATTACTCGATGACCTTACAAGCCTTGTTCATTATGACGGCGCTGAGTTTGATCCCAGCGTTTGTCATGATGATGACGGCCTTTACCCGCATTATCGTGGTGATGTCGATACTGCGTCAGGCGATCGGTCTGCAACAAGCGCCGTCCAATCAAATCCTGATTGGTATCAGTTTATTTTTGACGTTTTTTATCATGGCGCCGGTGTTTGATAGGGTTAATGAAAATGCGCTGCAACCCTACTTGGATGAACAAATCACTGCTCAAGCGGCGTTTGATGCAGCAAAAATCCCCATGCGGGAATTTATGCTTAGCCAAACACGCATCAAAGATCTGGAGACCTTTATTCGCATTGGTGGCTATGAAGGCCAATACGAGAGCCCAGAAGAAGTGCCGATGTCGATCTTGATCCCGGCATTTGTCACCAGTGAGTTAAAAACCGCCTTTCAAATTGGTTTCATGCTGTTTATTCCGTTTTTGATCCTCGATTTGGTGGTGGCTTCAGTGCTCATGGCCATGGGTATGATGATGCTCTCACCAATGATTGTCTCATTGCCGTTTAAACTGATGCTGTTTGTGTTAGTCGATGGCTGGAACTTAATTTTTGGCACCCTGGCAACCAGTTTTGGTTTAGGGCCCTAGGAGCAGATATATGTCACCTGAGAATTTTGTACAAATTTTCCAAGACGCCATGTGGGTCATCATTTTGATGGTGTCCTTTGTAATTGTGCCAGGGCTATTGATTGGTTTGGTCGTTGCGGTGTTTCAAGCGGCCACCAGTATCAATGAACAAACGATGAGCTTTTTACCGCGTTTGATTGTGACCCTTGTGGTGCTGAGCTGGGGCGGGCACTGGCTGGTGCAAACCATCATGGATTTCACCGTTGATATCGTCACCAAAATCCCTCAAGTGATCGGCTGATGGAATTTCTCAACACCACCATTATGCAGGCGCTGAGCGACTTTTTGTTGCCGTTTTTGCGCGTGGGTGGCATGTTGATCGCCATGGTGGGCTTAAGTGCGAGAACCGTTCCTGCCACGGTCAGAAATTTACTCGCCGTGTTTATCACGCTTTGCATGATGCCGCTGATCCCGCCCAGTCCGTTTATGGATTTGGCCTCATCTGCTGCGATTGTTGAGATGATCAAACAACTTGTGATTGGCGTGACCTTAGGGTTTATCACTGCGCTGGTCATTGATACGTTTATTTTGGCTGGGCAAATCATCGCGATGCAAACCGGTTTAGGCTTTGCGTCAATTGTGGATCCCCTCAACGGGGTCAGTGTGCCCGCGGTGGGCCAGTTTTATTTAATACTTGCCACACTGCTGTTCTGGGCGATTGATGGGCATTTGGCCATGATCCAAATGGTCAGTGCCAGTTTTGTGGCGTTTCCCATTGGTGGGGCCTGGTTTGAACCCGAACAGTTTCGCCAGATTGCCCATTGGGGCGCGTGGTTGTTTATCACTGCAGTGACCTTGGCACTGGCGCCGATTGTGTCGTTGCTGATTGTGAATTTGGCTTTTGGGGTGATGACCAAGGCCTCGCCGCAGATGAATATCTTCACGATTGGTTTTTCGATTGCGCAAATCATGGGTTTGGTCATTATCTTTTTGACGCTGGATAATTTTATCGCGCACTTTGCTAACCAGTGGGAGCGGGGGCAAGCGTTCATGTGTCAATTAGTCAACGTGTGTGGGTGAGGGCTAGGGAATGGCTGATACATACGATAAAACGGAAGACCCCACACAGAAAAAAATTGAAGACTCCCGCAAAAAAGGCTCGGTAGCCCGCTCCAAAGAGCTCGCCACCGCCATTGTCTTGATCACCTCGGCCATCGCCATCATCGCCTTTGGCGATCTGATTGCTAGCGCCATATATCAAGTGTCACAAAACTCTCTGGCGCTGGAGCGCGCGCGGATCTATGACGTTAATACCATGTTTTCGGCCATCGGTAGTGCGGTTAACCTCGTCACCTGGCCGGTGTTGGGCTTTTTGGTGCTCTCGCTGGTCGGCGGGATCTACGGCAGTATTGCATTGGGCGGGTATAATTTTACTTGGCAAGGGGCTGCACCTAAGGCCAATAAAATCAGTCCAATTGCGGGATTTAAACGCATGTTTGGCATGAACGCACTCATAGAGCTCATCAAAGCCATTGCCAAAACTATCATGATCTTAGGCATGGCCTATGGGGTGTTGCTGGCTTTCAAAGATGAGGCACTGCATTTGGATCAAGAGTTTTATCCGCTCAACATTTTTCATGCGATTGAGCTATTGGAATGGGCGTTTTTGTTTTTGACGCTAGCGTTACTGCCGATCATTGCCATCGATATTCCCTACCAAGTATACAAGCACAATAAAGACCTCAAAATGTCCAAACAAGAGGTCAAAGACGAGCGTAAAAATGCCGAAGGCGATCCCATGGTCAAACAGCGCGTGCGTCGCTTGCAGTACCAAGCTGCAGCTAATCGCATGATGCAAGCCGTTCCCGAGGCCGATGTGGTGATCACCAACCCGACCCACTACTCGGTGGCCTTAAAATACGATCAGGATGGCACGCTAGCACCGGTGATGGTCGCCAAAGGGATAGATGAACTGGCGATGCAGATCCGTAAAATTGCCACGGCCAACAACGTACCATTATTACCTGCACCGGCGCTGGCACGGGCCATTTATTATTCCACTGAAGTGGATCACGAAGTGCCAGAAAAACTCTTTATGGCTGTCGCGCAAGTGCTGGCTCACGTTTATCAACTAAAAGCCTACCGCAAAGGCAAGGCCAGCAAGCCTAAACCGCTCTCGCGCGACCTGCCGATCCCCGACGAATTACGCCGCTAATCGACTTGTAGCGACAACTTGGCACGGTAGTTGAAACACTGGTCATATTCTTATTCAGTGTCAATTATTTGGTTTTATTCGCGCATGCAGCTTAGTCAATACGCTCAAAATATCAATCGCAACGACATCAAACAGGTCTTCATGGGCTTAGGTGCGCCTATCATCGTGTTGGCAATTTTAGGTATGGTCATCTTGCCCATGCCGCCGCTGCTATTGGATATGCTGTTTAGTTTCAATATTGCCTTGTCGCTGGTGGTGTTATTGGTGTCGGTATTTACTAAGCGGCCTATTGATTTTGGTATTTTCCCATTCATCCTGCTTGTTGCTACTGTCTTGCGCTTGGCCTTGAACGTGGCATCAACTCGAGTGGTATTGCTTTATGGCCATGAAGGGCCAGATGCTGCCGGTAAAGTGATCCAGTCATTTGGTGAAGTGGTGATCGGCGGTAATTATGCAGTGGGTGTCGTGGTGTTTGCGATCTTGCTGATCATCAACTTCAAAGTAGTCACTGCCGGTGCCGGTCGGATTTCTGAAGTATCCGCGCGCTTTACCCTTGATGCGATGCCGGGCAAACAGATGGCCATCGACGCTGACTTAAATGCCGGGTATATCGATCAGGAAGAGGCGCGGCGGCGTCGTGAAGAAGTCACCAATGAAGCTGATTTTTACGGTTCGATGGACGGTGCTTCCAAATTTGTGAAGGGCGATGCGATTGCCGGTTTGTTTATCATGCTGATCAACATTGTCGGTGGTCTGTTCATTGGCATGATCCAGTATGGCTTGACCTTCGGCGATGCCATGGAAGTCTATATCTTATTGACGATTGGTGACGGCCTCGTCGCACAAATCCCGTCTTTGCTTTTGTCAGTTGCGACCGCCATCATTGTGACGCGTGAAAACGAAGAACAACAGATGGGCGATGAGTTTCACAAACAGCTTGGCAACCAAAAAGCTCTCTACATCACCAGCGGTATTTTGGCCGTCATGGGCCTCATTCCCGGCATGCCTCACATGGCCTTTTTAGGCCTGAGTGCAGCGGTTGGTGGCTATAGCTACTTCACCTATATCCGCGCCAAAAAACAAGCAGAGCAGCAACAAGAAATAGCAACCTTACCCACAGAAAATCAGCCAGTAGAAGCCAAAGAGCTTGGTTGGGATGATGTGCAGCAGGTCGACACTATCGGTTTAGAAGTTGGCTATCGCTTAATTCCATTAGTGGATAAAGCCCAAAATGGCGAATTACTCGGTCGTGTAAAAGGGGTGCGTAAAAAGCTTTCACAAGAGTTGGGTTTTTTGATCCCCGCGGTACATATTCGCGATAACTTGGATCTCGATCCCAATGCTTACGCCATTACCATTATGGGCGTGACGGTGGCTGAAGTGCCGCTGGAGTTTGATCGTGAAATGGCGATCAATCCCGGTCAGGTGTTTGGTCAGCTCGATGGCATTGCAACCTCTGATCCTGCCTTTGGTCTTGATGCGGTCTGGATCAAAGCCGAACAGCGCGAACACGCTCAAACGCTAGGCTATACCGTGGTCGATAACGCCACCGTGATTGCAACGCATTTATCGCAATTGCTCAATACCACCGCATATCAGCTGCTTGGTCACGATGAAGTACAGCAGCTGTTAGACATGCTAGAAAAGCAAGCGCCAAAGCTCGTCGAAAACCTCGTGCCGGACGCTGTGTCAATGGCTAACGTTGTCAAAGTGTTGCAGACCTTGTTGTATGAAGGTGTGCCGATTCGCGACCTGAAAACGATTTTACAAACCCTCAGTGAGTATGGCCCCAAGAGTCAAGATCCCGACGTGCTAGTGTCGGCGTCAAGAATTGCGCTGCGCCGCTTGATCGTCCAGAACATCAATGGCCATCAGC
>CAZLGJ010000045.1:0-19741 GCA_964559075.1 uncultured Glaciecola sp. | reverse complement strand
ATCCGGTGATGACTGCTCTTCTCATGATGGACCTTTTGTTCCTAGCCTAACGTTATCTTTGATGCGCACAGTTTACGTGAAATTTTCCCATAAACTGGTCTGCTGTTTTCATTGTTATTGACTGACATCATACCAAATTCGCTTTACAATACTACCATCGCTTAACTATTACTCGTCGGTGACATCAACGCCTCATGCCAATCGAATATGCCAACGTTGCTTTTAATGCCTCTGGAACTCCCGTCGCCAATGATTTTGATGACGTATATTTTAGCGATGGCGACGGACTGAACGAGACTGATTATGTGTTCATCGAGGCAAACCAACTCTCTCAACGATGGCTAGCACATACCAAGCGGTATTTTGTTATCGCTGAAACTGGCTTTGGCACGGGGTTAAATTGTCTGCGCGCGATCCAGCATTTTCAGGCTTTTTTGGCCCAGCACCCCGACAGCACTTGTCAGCACTTGCATCTCATTAGCTGTGAAAAATTTCCACTGCAAACTGCTGATCTTCAAACTTCACTGGCGCAATACCCAGTATTGGCTGACTTAGCCCACGCCTTGGTAGAGCAATACCCCGAGCCAATTGCGGGCTGTCATCGTCTGCACTTTGATAATGTCACGCTCGATTTGTGGTTTGGTGATGTACTCGATGTATACAGTCAACTGCCGCATAGCCCTGATGGATTAGTCGATGCCTGGTTTTTAGATGGCTTTGCCCCCAACAAAAACCCCGATATGTGGGTGCCCGAACTATTTTCGAGTATGGCCCAGCTGTGTCGAAATAGCGCGACCTTAGCCACCTTTACTGCTGCAGGTCTAGTCAAACGCGGTTTATTAGAGGCGGGCTTTGCAGTCACCAAAATCAAAGGCTATGGCCGCAAACGAGAAATGATTACCGCTAATTTTAGCCGTGCCAACGCATCACAAGCACCGTGGCAAGGAACCCTGCCCTATTTTGTGCGCTATGCACAACCCAATGTGCATACGGTGCGCATTGTCGGTGGCGGGATTGCCGCAGCTGCTCTTGCATTTTATGCCTGCAAAGCAGGTCTGAACGTGGCCGTTTACTGTAAGGACGCGGAGTTTGCACAGGGTGCATCTGGTAATGTAGCTGGTGGAGTATATCCACAGCTCACCAGCGACATCAGCCATGCGAGTCTCATACAAGCACACTGTTTTAGCTATGCGACGCGCTTCTATCGCCAGCTAGCCACTCAGCAAGAATTTGCCCACGACCTGTGTGGCGTGTTGTTATTAGCGCACAGTGACACTGTCGCCAAACGCCAAGCGCAATTACGCGATAAAGGCAATTGGCCAGAAACCATGATAAGCGCAGTAGACAGCCAGTGTGCCAGCGACATTGCCGGGGTTGATTTGACCCAGGGTGGATTATTTTTACCCGACGGTGGCTGGGTGGATCCACGCGAGGTGACCGCAGCCCTGTGGCGCTATGTCCAAGCACACGGCAACCTAGAGATGCACATGCAACACGAGGTGGATGCCCAAACCATTGCTACATGGCAACACACGCCGCACACCGTCACATTATTAGCACTAGGCCATCATTCGCCGCTGTTGCAAGCCATCGCGCCGCTTCCCTATCGCCTAGTGCGAGGCCAAATTGAACATGTACCCGCTACTGCTGACTCGGCAAACTTGCGCGTAGTGCTGTGCCACAAAGGCTATTTTACCCCAGCACATCAAGGCTTACATGCGCTGGGTTCGACCTATGTCAAAGAAGATACTGAACTGACGTGGCGGGAGAGCGAAAGTGTGCAAAACTGGCACACTCATCAGCAAGCGCTGGCGGACAATGCCTGGTTTAGTTCACTTACTGATGCCCAGCAAGGTAGGGCATCGGTGCGCTGCAGTACCCCTGACCATCAGCCCTTAATGGGGCAACTGCCTAATATTAACGCACAAACTGAGCAATACGCCGAGCTTTACAAGGCTTTGAGGCCAAGTTCTTACCCCTTTAGCGCCAATATTCCTAATACTTATATGTTAACGGGATTGGGTTCTCGAGGCCTGACGACGGCGCCGTTATTAGCCGCGACGTTAATCGCACAAATTACGCAAGCGCCCCTGCCGTTAGCCCAGCCGCTGCTGGATGCGCTGCAGCCAAATCGCTTTTTGATCCGCAACCTGATTCGACAGCAGTCCTACACTCCTTAGCAGGGCTACTGGCTTCTGGCTAAGGCAAATAGTCCAAGACCTGATCGATAATAAAATTGGGGACTAACACGCTCCCTGCTGAGCGGACCTGACGCGACTCCCGTTCAACCAAGCGTGCGTGGATCATCAGACCATTGCTGCGCATGGCAATGGTGCCACTAAGAATATGGGTGAATTGTGCATCAACTTGAGTAAACTCGCTATCTTGGCGAAAAAACACTCGCCCATCACTGTGTATTTTGGGGTGCTGACGCACATCCAAATCGACTAACTGCCAGCCCAAACGCTGCCCTTGCACGAGCAGTTGTTCAAGCCACAGTACGTTGATGGGATGCACACTGTCTAACTGTGTAGCAGCATCAACAAAGGCGCCAAGTGCAATTGTGCTGTGCGGCTGCATGAGTTGTATTTGTTGTTGCAACTGCATCATCAGTTGCGCGGCATAGTCCTGTAAGCCTTTGTGCGTAAACGCACTGTAATACTGCTCAGTATCACTAGACGCCCCGGTGACCAGTGGCGCAATTTGCAGCGATTGCGTGAATGCTTCGCCGCCAATATCTTGCTCTGCAGCAACATTAGCCATTGGCTTGCTTTCTTGAATAATGGTTAACGCTGAAGGATCGATGGGGGCATAAGCGGGCTGCAGACGATTGTCAGAGCGGGGCTTTGCCGGTGTTTCCAAGCTTTGCATCAAATCGGCGAAAGTGGTGGTGTTGACCGCACACCCCGATAGCGTTAAACATGCTAACGCAATGAGGCTATAGCGCACGTTCCATGTGTTCATTTTTTTGCTCCTAACATTCTGTTGTTGGCGTTATTGCGCCACGGCGTTATTGCACCTGCACGTCGATTTGGTTGCGCCCTTGCACAATCTTATCCCATGACCCGTTCTGTGGTGAGCCCAGTAAAGCGTCTACCACAGCTACCGGGATGATGCTTTGGGCACTGGCCACTAACTGCTGATTGGCCACCGAAAGCACTCTGGCATTCACCATCACCCCACCCTGATGATGCATCAAGGTACCGGTGATCACATAATCAATGGCCACGTTGGGCTCTAGTTCGTTGTGATCTCGGGTCAAATAAAAATCCCCGCGCTGGGTAACGCGGATATAATCGGTGCTTTTAAAATCAATCACGGGGATGCGAAATTGATGAAACTCGTGTTTTAATGATTCAGCGATTTGTAGTGATAATCGATTTGCCTGCGTCAAGTCACTATCGAGTAAGGCAAAATGCGTGACGGCAACAGGCGTTTTTGGATTGATATTTTCCATATTGCTCACCAGATCTTGGGCGATATTACGCACATAATCTCCAATGTGCAGCACCGGAATCGCATCACGATAGCTATGTTGCTCGAGCACCAGCGGCGTGGTGCGAGCGTTTTCCACTAGCATCGGGTGCGCGTCAACTGGCGTGCGCTTTGAAGGACTGTCGGCATAACCGCTCGCCCCACTCAATATCTGACAGCCGCTTAGCAACAGCCCAATACTTCCTATGGCAATTATTTTTTGCATGTTGCAGACTCCTTGGCTGAGCAGCAACAGAGCTGCCATTGCATCGTGCACTTAACGTTATCTAAAAAAATATCCATGGCGTTTACTCATTTTTTGCGGTTGCTGATAGGCAACAAACACCGATTCGGCATTGATGATTTGTTGGTTGTTGGTGTTGATGATACGCGCATTGACTAGCAGTCCATCGGGCAAAGCATTGAGGGTACCGGTGAGCACATAATCTGCGCCCACACTGCTCAATAGCTTGGGATCGCGCGTCAGCATGACTTGCTGATGGTCGCTCACCAAGCGGGTTTGACTGAGATCGGTGGCCACCATCGCCACATTATAGTGCCGAGCGGCATTGGTTAAACTAGCGGCAACCTGTTGCCCAATCGCGCCATATTCTGCCGATATCGGCAATGCGGATAAATGCCGAATGTCGACAAAGTCAGCCACCATCATCGGGCCTTGCAAACGTCCTTTCAGAGGCTCAAATAAACCATGCGCTAGTTGTTGTAGCGCGCCTGCAGGTATCTTCGCCTGCTTTGCTTGAGCCGTATCAAGATCAGAGACAAACAGCGGCAACTGCGCTTGAGCCGGCATCACCGCCATGGCGCTTATACAAACCATCAGCGATAACGACCAAAACCTGTGCCGTAGCGTTTTTACTTTATCCATATCACTGCCCTCATGCTGGTACTTATTTGCTGTTTTAGCTTGCTCAAAAACGCAGTTAAGCATTGTTCTCACAGCTGTTCTTAAAAGAAACACAGCAAAAGCCGTACCAACATTAGGAATAGTAGAAAGTCACATAGTCAGTGATGAAAAGCTAGGTTTGATGGAGGGAAAATAACTCCTGCCACATAGTCAAAACGGCAGTTTGTTCGGGCTCAGTTAGTTCGCCTTGGGCAAATGCATCACCTAAGCTCATTTGCATAAAATGATCGAGCATGCCCGCTTCGGGTTGAGGTTGCGCCAGGGTTTGTACCACGGCCAAATCGTAGTGACCGTGCAAATAGCTGGCAAAAAATAACACATCATCATCGTCCTGATGCACCGCATCGAGTAACGCTGACTCTATCGCATCAATCACATCATTAATCTTGGTTGGCATAATCCACTCCTAGCCGGTAAAACACCTGATCGCGATAGCCTGTGGTGACTGCAATCAGACCAGACAATGCCTCATCCAGTGCAGGATCTCCAGTGTCGCATACTAACGGGCGTTGTGCCAACGCGCCTAATTTTTGTTTAGTTGCCAAGATAATAAGGTTTTCTCGGCCAATGGCACGGATCACTGCAGGGCTGAGCTGCTGATTACCACGCCCAAATACGTGCCCCTGCCCGCCGATGATGGTGATCAATAGTTTGCACGGGTGTTGTTGCACGATCTCCAGTAACTGCGCTGCCGTCACATCATTGGCAAACGTCGCGAAATCATGCACGACATCCACGCCTAAGAGCGTGTTGGACAGCCCCAGTTCATTAGCCACAAAATCCAAAGTAGACCCTGAGCCCATCACAAAATAGTGCTCAGGATGATCATGCATGATTTCTTCAACCATCGCAGCCAGATCTGCTAGTACTAGCTCATCAGATTCTTTCCCCCCCATTTTGACCGCTTGCACATATTGTAAGGCTTCGGGAATACGCATCTCTCCATAGGTGCGAGCGACCACCACGCCCTCGCGAAAACGACTCTCATCAATGTCTTTGACTTCTGCATAACAAGCCGACACCAGCTCCCCGTTAAGCATCAGTTGGATAACTTGACCGGCGGCTTGGGCCGAGATCGCAAAGACTCCAGAGTGTATTTTACATCCGGTGGGGATCCCCAATACCGGAAAATGGGCAGTGTCACCTAACTCAGAAAATACCTCACACACATTGCGCGCTGTGCCATCACCTCCGGCAAACACCAGCATATCAATCTGTGCTTCACTCAGCGCACGCACTGCAGCTATGGTATCCTCTGCCTCTGATTGGGCATGAGCCTGTCGGTAAACGACTTCTACATCATCAACACACTGTAGCGCGACGTCTTCACCTAACTCACCACCCGCTGTAACTATGGTAAGCGCCTCACTTCGCTGCGTGATCTGGCTAAGTGCGGTTAAGGTTTTGGGATTGGCAAGCTTTTGTGCGCCAGCCTCTAGCGCTTGTTGACGGATCTCAGGTCCATCGCTGCCTTTTAGCGCCACCGCTCCGCCAATGCCAGAAAATGGATTAACGATGAGGCCTAAGCGAAATTTTCGTTGCATCTTGGATTAACTAAAGTACTGAAATTATTTATTTCCGGATAATACGCTATCTACGTCTGTTTTGCTAAACGCATCTGATTGGGACACTTGTTTACCTAAATGCGGTAAATCATAGCGTTGTGATACTTCTTTAAATGTGCGCTGTGCACGAGTCAACGGCCGGGCAATGCTCTGTGGGAAGTAATTGATCCGCAACACCTTGATAAACTGCTCAGCGCGCTTGGGAAAGCCATGATTGAGCATCTGCGAAAGCTGATGGGCAACTGCCGATTTGAATGCGAGCTCATCACAAGGCGCGCCGTTGAGATTATCTAACGAAAAGTTAAAGGGAAAATCACAGGCAATAGAAAACGCCCACTCGATGGCTTGCGGCTTGACTTCGACGGTTTCAAACGCTTTTTGCTGAGCTTCTGTGCGGCCATCTGGCGCATACCAATAACCGTAGTCGACTTGCTGACGCCGCTCCTCACCCGCAATACACCAATGGGCGATTTCATGTAGGGCACTGGCAAAAAAACCATGCGCAAAAACGATGCGATGATAACTCACTTCATCATTTGCGGGTAAATAGACCGGCTCATCTTCACCATACACTAAGCGGGTGTTATATTCGTGATAAAAGGTATCATCAAACAATCTGACTAGGATGTCTGGATAATGTCGATTAGAATACTTCACAATTTCACTCATATAAACTGATTTTGCTATGCTACTTGAGCCAAGCGATGATTTCCATAGGTAGACACATAGATGCGCAATTTATTCCAATTTCAACGCCCGTTTGGCATCTCATGGCAACCCACACTTGCCGATATTGACCACTATGGTCATGTGAATAATGTCAGTTTCGTCAAGCAGCTAGAAAATGTAGCATGGGCGCATACTCATTCCCTAGGGCTAACCATAGAGGACTATCGCAACTTAGATGCTGGCATGGCGATAACCCATCATGATATTTATTATTTTAAATCGGTGCATTTGGATCAGTTTATTAACTGTCAAACTGGTGTCATTGCCTGTGACCATAAACTGCGCGTGGCTCGGGCCTTTGCTTTTTATGATGAAAACGAAGATTGTGTATTAACTGCTCGTACAGATTTTGTGTGTATCAAATTATCAACGGGCAAACCTCGCCGCATGCCCAAAGCCTTTATTGAAGCTTATGGCAATGCGTATCTTGACCAAGCGGTGCAGCCAATCAATACTGACTAGAATAGCCTCGCAGGCGCTCACATAGACAACTTACATAAATGACTTAGCAATGGAATCAAACGCATGCTCAAATTAGTATTGATGGTGTCCCTGATGTGCAACATCATTTTGTTGACCTGGCTTATCAGCGTGTTAGATGTACAAGTTTCTCAACTGTCGACCACGACAAGCAGCGCCACTGCAACTGCAACTGCAACAACACCCGTTGCTAGTACAGCCAACACTGACAATGAACAGAGCGTGATAGACACGACAACTTCAACCGTTACGCTCTCACCAAGTCAGAGTACTCAAGATGTGCGTAAACAGATCTTGGCACTAGCGCAAGCTCAAGACTGGCAGACGCTCAAGCCAATCCTCACCGATTATTTGCTCGCCAACCCGCAAGACTGGGCAATCACCTTTATCGAAGGGCAATTCCTCATTCATACAGAAACGAGCGCAACCGGGCTTGCCTACTTATATGGCGTGCTCAATAACGTTGATGACAGCGCGCTTGCCAACCAAATTCAACGCTATATTGACCAGCATGTCAGGCAGCTAACCCAAGCGCTGGCTTTTAACCAAGACTGGTATGCCCTTGCATTGTTATTGGAGCCACTGCTACAAATCGAACCATTATCGCGGGTCTATATTGAATATCTCGCGCTGAGCTATGCCAAACAAAATTTACCCAATGCGATGCGCAATGTGCTTGCCGCGTTGCCTAATGATGATCCTCTCGTAGCCAAAATTAACCAAGTCTGGGCTGCGGATTTTTCCGCTATCACTCCCTCAGAAGCATTGGCCGCGGAAGCGCAACTACCCACCCCCCAGCCATCTGCCTTGATACAGGAGCCTTTAACCGCCCTTGGTAACCAATATATTGTCAGCAGCGTGTTCGCCGGACAGGGCGCACAATTACTGCTGGATACTGGCGCCACGACGACCGCGTTATCACAAAATGCCTTTGCCCGTATCCCAAGCGCTAATACGCGCTTTTTGGGGCGTATAGTGGTCAACACCGCCAGCGGTCAAAGCCAGGGTGAGCTGTATGCCATTGGTCCGGTCGCCTTTGCTCAACAAACCTTTGCCGAGCTGAATGTCGTCGTACTGCCAATCAATGAGTTGGCAGCAGAGTTTGACGGTTTGTTAGGGATGAACCTGCTGAATCGTTTTGCATGGCAGCTGGACGGAGCGCAAAGTGCGTTATTGTTAGCGCCGAAAATCACTCCTTGATCGCGTTGTTTAATTTTTGGCACCTTAGAAATTGGAGCATAGTTTCCTTGCCAAATCACCTTACCTGTTGCGTTGTATAACAGCCATTAACTGAGGCGCAAAGCTTAAATAATCATCGCGAACGTATAAATAACAAAATGGCTCTAAGACTAATACATTGTTTTTTTATTTTTTGTGACCGCTTTTAAGAGGGAATCTACATCCGCGTTATCTTTTAACGCGAGATACATAAATTCACTTTGACTCAAATCAGTAACTAACATGTTCACAATGTCTTGATGAAGCGCCTGTTCTTTCAGTTTATCCTCGAGCAAAGCACCCAGGACACCGCCTAAAACCACGGCATAATCATTCGTATTCACCCAATTTGATACAATATATATATGCAGAATTAGTATATGCAGAATTAGAGATGCGATAATCCCCTTGAGCTAGTTCCCAGTCACTTTTGTTGGAGTCAATGACACCTACGCATCTAGCACTACGACCGATAATAATGCCTCTGAAATCATGCTTTTTGGGGAAGCGAACCGTGATTTAAGCCTAACAACCAGAGCTAAGATTGGCTATGTGCCACAAACCTGTTCTGAAGTGCCGTGGATGACGGTGAGACAAACTCTGGATTTGCGCGCGCAATGCTATCCTACCTGGAATAAAGACAAACAAAACGAGCTTTGCGACAGTTGGCAGCAGATAACGACAAAACCGTTGTTTTTTCTACGCACATCGCCTCCGATCTTGAGCGTATCGCCAATAAAGTCGCAATCCTGCACGACGGAAAGATACGCTGCTTTATGCCACACCCACTGTACATGTTAGCCTGTCTTGGCATGACTCTATCTATCATGTTAATCAGTTTCTACTCACTACAATCGACATTTTTTTATATCCTTGGCTGCACCCTATTTGTCGCAATGTTTATTGTAAAAAACATGCATATCGGTCTAATCACTGTTTTGGCAGTCTTAGGCGCATGTTTAGTCATCATCAGTCCATGGCTACCAAAGCATTTGAATGAGCTAAAAGTTAAACATCAAAAGCTTCAGTTTTTGATCAGTGAAAAGGCTCCTTGGTTGTGGTTTAAGGATGAGCAAGCAGCGTCACCTTCTAAAGAGTCAAATATCAGTAAGCTGGAACAGGGCGCTTTACAATCCACTTATCACCTTCTGACACAACTATTTAAAAACCGCCATGCAACTTGGCAGCTAATATTGCTCTATCCACTATTGCTTGTAGCTGCAATCTCACTAGCAACTGCGAACAATTGGTTCGATGTGCACAATGATCCGTTTTTACTCTTAATCATGTTAGTAACTTTGTCCTTAGGAGATTGTTGGCTGCCTTTGTATCGGCAGGTTAATCAAAGAAAACCCTTGTTAGCACAACTACGCCTGTTACCGATTAATACCCAGCAAAGTCGGCTGCGTCAGCAGTTATTTTTGTACATCATTTGTCAGCAAGAAAAGCTAACGCTTGCATTCACCGTTTTCTTTAGCGGATGTTATGTTTTCACGAGCTGGTCGTGGCAAACATGCATGCTGTTGTTTATGGCTTTTTTGCTTTGCTCAATGCTCGCGCAAATCATCATCTTGTTCGCACTGCACAACAATAGGATGGTGAAACAGGTGTGCAGGTCTGCTCGTATATTGCGAGTTTTTTTATCATTGTCCCAGTAAGCAATATCACTCTAACGCCAAGTTCCAGTCAAATTGTTTTAATCTGCGCCTTGTTTTTATTAGCGAGCATAGCGTTAATATCGTTGTTTATCACCTAACAAAAAACCGATCCGGTATGGTATCCAAAGCACTGAACGCCACTATGTAGCGAGAATAAACTCAGCGGCCTGCTCCGCAATCGCCATAGTAGGTGCATTGGTATTGCCGCCAACAATGGTCGGCATGATCGAGGCATCAACCACCCGCAGGTTTTTCACCCCATAAACGTTTAGCTGTGGATCCACCACCGCCATTGGATCGTCTGGTTTGCCCATTTTGCAGGTTCCCACCGGATGATAAATCGTTTCGGCTTGTGCTCGAATAAATACGCTTTGCTCAGCATCACTCAAGGTATCTTGCGCAGGTTCGAGCGGCGTTGCTCCCCATGCTTGCAATGGTGCTTGTTGCATGATTTGCTGAGCGATATCGAGCGCGTCTTGCATCACCTCCATGTCGCGCGATGCGGATAGATACCGCGGCTGGATCAGCGGTGCAGAACTGGGATTGGCATCCGCAAGAGTTATTTGTCCGCGTGACTGCGGATAAAGATTACAGGCATGCACCCCAAAGCCATACTCAAAGGCAAGCTGACGGCCGTGATCGCGCAAAATGGCAGGAATAAAGTGCAGCTGAATATCCGGTCTTGCTGCAGTGCCGTGACGTGAATGCACAAAGCCGCCCACTTCTGCGACATTTGAGCTAAACACGCCGCTGCGCCGTCGCAAATAATCCCACGCTCCCTTGGCGTATTGCCCCCACTGACCCGGAAGCACCGAGTAACCACAGGCGCGGCTGGCGCGGCGCTGTACGATGACATCCAAGTGGTCTTGTAAGTTTTGTCCCACGCCGGGTAATGCTGTCACTAGCTCAATACCGTGTGCATGCAGATGGTCGGGATCACCAATGCCAGATAGCATGAGTAACTGAGGAGAATTAATCGCACCGGCACAGATAAGCACCTCGCGCTTGGCGTGCAGCACGCGGTTTATTTTTTTATACGAGCTACCGTTTTGCGTCAACATCACGCCGCGGACACTGCCGTTTTCACAGACTATTTTGTCAACTTGGCTTTGGCTGAATAAGGTGAAACGAGGGTTGTTGCGCAGGGATGATAAAAACGCTTTGGCACTGGAACAACGCGCGCCGGCTCGTTGCGTAACCTGATACTCGCCCACGCCATAACGCGTTTGACCGTTAAAATCCGGGTTTGCAGGAAAGCCCATCGCTTGAGCTGCATCCAACCACGCTTTAGATAGCCCGTCTTTATGACGCAAATCACTGACCGACAGTTCACCAGATCCACCGTGGAAGGCACTAGCCCCCCTAGTATTGCACTCTTGGCGGATAAAATGAGACTGCATATGCTTGGCAGACCACGCCGGCTCATCGGTTAATTCCGCCCACTCATCATAATCTTGCCAATCGCCGCGAATGTAGCACATGGCGTTGACAGAACTCGAGCCACCAAGGACTTTACCCCGTGGCCAAAACAGCGAACGCTCGCCACAAGCCGCTTGTGGCTGAGTATCATAGCCCCAGTTTTTGCTGGTAAAACGCGATAACAGCGATAAGCCAAACGGTATTTGGATCGCGGGGTGTTGGTCAGACCCACCCGCTTCAATTAATGCAACGGAGTAACCACCGGAGTGAATCAGGCGATTTGCCAATACACACCCGGCGGAACCGGCGCCAACAATTATAAAATCAAAAGTAGTAGGCATGCAGATGTTTCTTTGTCACACATCGTACCAGTGTAACAAAGAGGCACAGGGAGGTGTTAGTAAAATGTAAACGCTAATCGACGAGATCGGAAGGCATATCTGCGCGAATTTCAGCCCAAATTTTTCCCGAGTCAATCCCGTATTGACGTACTCTTTGCGGTACCGAACGACTGTCTTGAGTCTCGGCAAGTGTAATCAAATCAGAGTAAAACTGACGCGCTAAATCGCGGGCTTTTTGGTTAGAAAAATAATAGGTGCCAATGCGCGCGTACATTGATTTGAAGCCATTCATTAACAACACGTACACGTTATTGTTAGAGGCAAATGCCAAATCGTGATTCATCTGATAATCAAACTGCGAAAAAGACGCGCCGTCTTCGGGCACATCGATATGACGGGTGATGATTTCTTTGGCTTTTTCTGGATTTTGGCGGATCGCACCACGAATGAATACCGCAGAGACGTTAGTCCGCGCAGCCAACAGATTATCAATCAGTTCTTTGGTATTGGCAGGATCTAAGCGCGCCAACGCTTCGAGAATATTTAGCGAGCAGGTTTCCCAGTAATTATTGACCTTGGTGGGTTTACCATGCTGGATGGTTAACCACCCATCTCGCGCTAAGCGCTGCAAGACTTCGCGCAAAGTCGTTCGCGTCACGCCAATCAATTCAGAGAGCTCGCGCTCAGCAGGTAAAATCGTCCCTGGTGGAAATCGGCCACTCCAAATTGACTCAACGATGTATTCTTCAGCAAAACTAGCTGGACTTTGTGCTTTGTAAATCATGTGATGTATTTTCTAACAATAATAACTCATTGTACCAGATAAATAGAAAATCAGAAATTTTGTTTTCAATTACCCGTCATTCGTTTTCTATTCAGTTTAAATACGCTAATATTTGCCCCCTATTTTGATGGCAATTTTTTACCCTCACACGGGATATCAACTCACTCATAAGGTCAATTATGCTGCAATGGTTAAGTCGCTGGTCTACTCACCCTTCTTCTTGGGTTCTGCTGGCGTGTTCTGCAATCGGCTTGCTGTTGACCGCCTTGATCATGCAGCACCACTACAACTTACAGCCTTGTGTGATGTGTATCTATCAGCGCACCGCCGTGTTGGGTATCGCTTTTGCCGCGCTTTTGCCTGCGGTGTTCAATCACCCGCTTACCCGCCCCATTGGCTATATTGGCTGGATTGTAGCGGCGGTATGGGGGTTGATGCTCGCGCAAGAACACGTCGAGATTATTGCTAACAGCAACCCGTTTTTTGGTTTTTGTGAAATCGTGCCCAACTTCCCCGTGCCACTGCATGAGTGGTTACCGAGCTTTTTTGCGGCCACCGGCATGTGCGATGATGATTCGTGGCAGTTTATGGGAATGGGATTTGCAGAGTGGATGCGCGTGGTGTTTGGTATCTACATCAGCTTGTGGCTAGTGGTATTAGGCAATCGCCTCGTGGCACAAAAAGCGCTGTAACACAAAAAGCGCTCACAGAGCCTGCGGCTTAATCGGCCACCTCAAGTGGCCACATCACAATATAGTCGGGCAAATCGTCATCGAACACATCTTGTTCGTTCACCGTTTTGCCGCGCACTGACATGCCGTATTGATGCATCTTGCTTTTCTTGCCGCGATTTAACAAGGGGTGCCAGCTGGGCAGATTTTTGCCCTCGTGCAGCACCCGATAAGCACAGCTTGGCGGCATATAGAAGACCTGGTCGAGATTGTCCTGGGTGAGTTTTACACAGTGCGGGACTAACTCGGTGCGTTTAGGATAGATCGTGCACCCGCATTTTTGGTCGTGCAAATACTGACACGCTACATTGGTGAAAAACAACTCTTCGCCTTGCTGAGCTTGGTCGGTATAGGCCACATCTGCGGCGTTATCATCGTCGATTACCTTGTGCAAACAGCACTTGGCACAACCGTCACACAACGCCTCCCACTGCAGATCGCTCATCTCAGATAACGGTGTGGTTTCCCAATATTTAGATGCCAACAGTGCTTGGTAATCCGGCGTGAGTGTTTTTGCCATGCGTGTAACCTAAACCTTGTCTGCGTGAGATTTAGGATCGAGGCCAAGGCTCCTGCGATGCTCTTCAAGTAAACTTTCGCTAAGCGGCGGTAATTGCAAGTAAAACCCTTGTTCTTCTAGTGCTGCAACGAGTTTAGCTTCATCCACGCCCACTAATTTTTTAGGGCAAGGTAGCGGCAAAGGCATGACAAATTTGGGTTTGCCAAAGCGTGTCATCAGCGCCTCGGGCACCTGCGAAAAATCGTCTTTTTTGGGCACATATAAATAGGTATCTGCTTTGCGCAAGGATTTGTAAACGGCTGCAAGGGTACTCATGGGATCTCTTATTGATTCACTTAGGAAGAAAATAACGAATGAATTTTATCACTCAACGCCCGACCACGCCAATACGTCAGTAGCTCAGGCGTCAAGCCTTGGGCGCGCGTCTCGTCCATGTCGTGCCAAAACCAGCTGATCACTTGGTTGATTTGGCGCTTTGAAGCAACAAATGCCATATCCAAACCGTGCTGTTCACAAAATGGCTGACACAGTGCTTTGACGTCGGCAACGCGCTTTTTGTAGCCGTTGATATCAGCTAGTCGTGGCGGTGGCTGTGGGTAGTGCTCAGCACTGACCTCGAGCGCCGCTTTGACAATGCGCAAATAATCCTGATGATGACGCCGAGCTTCTTGTGGCGCAAGTAGCTCCAGTTGAAAGAGCGCCCCTTTGTGCATTGGCAAATCACGTGCAATCTCGTATAAGCCCAATTCACGGGTAACAAAGTTCAGCGAAATATCTTTCTCGCGAGCATAAGTAATGCGCCATGCCGCTAACTGTTGTAGTACATAAAGATTGAGCGGGCGAAGCTTGTGCAGATTTTTAAAGCCTAAATACGCATATTCTGGCGGCATTTGAGCAGCTTTGCGATCGACCATCAGGGCAATCTCGTCTTGCACAATTTGCTGTTGAGCAGGCGTAATATGCTCAATAATATGCTGGTAACAAGGCAACAGATACAGCACGTCATCGGCGGCATACGCCAATTGTTTACTCGAGAGAGGACGCTGTAACCAATCGGTTCGCGACTCGCCTTTTTCTAACGTGACCTCAAGCAACAACTCCACCATGCGCCCATAGCCAAGCGTGTTGCCAATTTTCATCACGTGGCTGGCAATTTGAGTATCGAATAACGGCGCTGGATATACCCCAAAAGCATGCACAAACGCCTCGAGATCCTCTGATGGTGCGTGCAGTACCTTGATCACAGCAGGGTTGACCAATAGATCAATCAGCGGCTGACAATCATCAATAGCCAATACGTCCACCAGTACCACATCCGTGCCGTCATAGAGCTGCACCAACCCTAACTGAGGATAAAACGTGCGCGTGCGCACAAATTCAGTGTCCACCGCAATGGCAGGCTGCTCTGATGCGCGCAGGCAAAAGGCTTCTAGTGCCTCAGGCGTGTTGATGTACTGATAATGTTCGTGCACTTATTTGAGCTCTCGACGTAAAATTTTGCCCACGTTACTTTTGGGCAATTCATCTCTAAACTTTACCTTTTTTGGCACTTTATAGCCAGTTAAATCACGCTTGCAGTGAGCTATGACGTCTGCTGCCGTCAACGCTGGATCGTTTGATACCACAAACAACTTCACGATTTCACCACTAACTGGATGAGGCTCGCCGACAGCTGCGGCCTCGACAATGGCCGGATGTTTGACTGCCGCATCTTCAATTTCGTTGGGGTAGACATTAAATCCCGATACGAGGATCATGTCTTTTTTGCGATCCACGATATAAATAAAGCCACGCTCATCTTGATAGCCAACATCGCCGGTCATAAACCAGCCCTCGACAATCGCCTCGGCCGTGGCCTCAGGACGGGCAAAATATCCCTGCATCACCTGGGGACCTTTGACACAAATCTCACCTGGCTCTCCCTGCGCCAGCGGCTTGCCCATATCGTCAACAATTTTAATGTGGGTATGCGGCAGCGGCACGCCGATCGCACCTGTGTAGGCCTCGATATTAAGCGGGTTAACGGTTACCACCGGGGCACATTCGGTGAGCCCATAGCCTTCTAACAGCGCTGTACCAGTCAAATCATGCCAACGCTTAGCAATGTCTTCCTGCACCGCCATACCGCCACCGAGCCCAAATTTAAACTCGCTAAAATCACATTGCGCAAACCCCGGATGATTGAGCAGTCCATTAAATAGAGTATTGACCGCGGGTAAAATCGTAAAGCGTGTTTTTTGTAAGGTTTTGACTAGCGCATCCATGTCGCGCGGATTGGTGATCAGCATGCTTTGACAGCCGTATTTGACAAACAATAAACACGAGGCCTGCAGTGCAAAAATGTGATACAAAGGCAGCGCCGTGACCACGACTTCTTCGCCTTTGGTAAACCCGCCGTCCAAAAAGGCTGAGATTTGGGACAAATTGGCCATCATGTTGCGGTGGCTGAGCATAGCGCCTTTAGCTACCCCGGTAGTCCCACCGGTATACTGCAAAAACGCCAAATCATCTGCCCCAATAGCCACGGGCACTTTTGTCAAACGCGCGCCTTTTGCCAACGCCTGTGGCAGCGTGTGCGCATTGGGTAAAGCAAAGGCCGGCACCATTTTTTTGATGCGTTTAACCACCGTGTTGACGAGCCAGCGCTTGGGCACTGGTAACATATCGCCAAGCTGCGTGGTAATAATATGCGCGACAGGGGTTTCTGGCAGTATTTCAGATAAGGTATGCGCAAAGTTTTCAACAATCACAATCGCTTTAACTTGGGCATCGTTGAGCTGGTGTTTCAGCTCTGTAGCCGTATATAACGGGTTAGTGTTAACCACGGTTAAGCCTGCTTGCAGCGCGCCAAACAACACTACCGGGTATTGCAACAAGTTGGGTGACATAATCGCCAGCTTATCTTTGGGCTCTAGACCAATGGCTTGCAAATACGCAGTAAAAGCATCGGCTTCTCGCTGTAACTGCGCAAAGCTCATCCGAACGCCCATGTTGCTAAAGGCCGTTTTGTTGGCAAACTCGCTTGTTGCAGCGTGAAACATGTCAACCAATGTTGTCTCTGGCAAGGCGTCACTATCGTTGTGAAAAGCAAAGGTGCGAGGCGAATATTGTTCAGTCCAAGGTGTATCCATCAAAATATCCTGTCGTTCTGTTCTATGTTGATTCTATGTTGATATTTATTCTTAGGTGGTAATTTAAGATTGTTTGGGCGCAGTGACAACGCTTTGTTTGGCCAATGACGTATAGATGGAGCCAATTACCACCAGCGCTGCGCCAATATACGCCAACTCATCCAATGCAGTTAACACAAAGATATCAGGGCGCCAGGCGACCCCCACATACATACTTATGTACGTAAAAATTGGGGCCGTTGCCAACACCGCACTAACCTTACCCGCACTCCATACCTGCATAGCCTCGGTAAACGCACCGTAGGCAATGATTGTGTTGACGCAACAGAATAGCAGCGCCCAAAACTGCAGCGCGTTTAGCGTCCACAGCGCCGCAAAATCGGTCAGCGGCACCAACAACACAAATCCGCCCAGATACATAAACAAGGTTATCTGCTGTGCTGATAAAGATGTTAACAGCGGCTTTTGGATCAAGGCGTAAATTGCCCAAGCAGTAGCAGCAAAAATAATGATGAGCATGCCCACTGGCGATTCTGTTGTGGACTGCGACAGCGTTTGCCAGCGCTGGTTAAAAAACAGCGCCATACCAATGACTAACACTAGCGCCCCCAACTGCTGGCGGCGATTGAAAGATTCTTTGAGAAACACTACCCCGCCAAACATTAACAAAAATGGCGCCAGCTGCATTATCACCTGCACCGATTCGGGATTGAGGTAGGATAATCCCATCACGTTAGTGACATAGTTGAGCACTAACATCACGCAGGCAATGGCCAGTAACCTGCCTGTGCGCCCAGTTAGCTGGGCAGGCTTAGGAAATTTGCGGCGCACCAGCAGTAAACCAAACACAAATGCGCCAGCCACCAAAAAACGGTAAGCGGTAATGGTGCTGGCATCCATCGCTTGTAAGCAAATCTTAAGAAACAGGGGCAATACCCCCCACAATACAGCGGTGATAATGGCAAGTGACAGCCCATATAGCGGCCGAGATTGATGCATGAACTGCCCTTTTATGGTTGTTTTTTCAGATCTTAACCTTGCGCAATATCCTCTAATAATTCGATATATTCGTCGATTTCGTCGACAAGATTGTCTATTTGCGCGGTTTCAAGGGTCGGCACAATAGCTGAAAAAAGCGCAAGATACAATTGTTGATTGCGCGCGCGGGCATTTTCATATTCATCAGAGCGATAGACTTCTGGCGCACTGAGCAAGGTAAACATTTCAAGCTGCGCATTGGGGTCAATGTCTTTTTTGACCAAAATACTGCGCGCCGCTTGCTGCGTCTGCGCTTGATACTCCTGCCACAGCATAAACGTCGGTTTGAGTTTGGGGGCGGTTGCCTCTACCAGTGCTTGTTGTGCTGGGGTCACATAGCCCATAGACTCTTCCATATTTTCTAAAATGCGTTTAGCGCGACTGGGCTGTTGTTGCACGCGCTCATCAAACTCTGCCACACTTTCTGCACGCTCTTGCTTAAGCTTCACAAACAAGAGCGACATCTGATCAATGTCCAAGGTCATGGCAAGCTGTGATACAGGCGGCGCTAGACGGTCGCGTACGCGCTGCCAGTGCGCTAATAAACGCGCCTGATGCTGAGCTAGTAACGCCTCATCGAGCGCTTGCGTTTGGAGTTGAGATTTGAGTTCATTGAGCTGGGCTAAATAACGCGGGATTTCGTTGTCGCGATGCCATTCGATAGTTTCTTGCAACACCTCTTTGACGATGGGACGCTGTGCCTCATTCAAATCGACGTACTGGGCGATATACCAACGCACCAAAAGGTCTGCATTGTTATACGCGATTTTGCCCGAGCAAGCGGAGATGACGACTGTCAGCACGACAACGGTAGCAATTTTGATCCATGAAAATCGGTGCATGTTCATGCTCTTATCCGCTTAAGGTTTGATGTTGAGGCGTTTAAAAAAGTGATTCCACCACCACGCAGGCCCCACCAACAAATAGCGGACATCTTCAAAAAAAGACGGCTTTTGGCCTTCAATTTTGTGCCCAACAAACTGCAATATCCACATCACAACAAAGAGTGCTAGGGAGAATTGCCACACCGAGATCCCCATCGCCTCAAGCACGGCAATACCGCCAAAGACCGCAATGGTCATAAGCGTCATTGCTGCCCCCATTGGGCCTGAAAGCTTGAAGTAATACATCAACATGGGAATTGTCAAAATATGCGCCCACGTAATGTCATACAGCGCGATAAAAGCCGGCACGGGGATCGCATAGATCAAGCCTACTGTGACAAAGAAAATACTGGGCACAGCAATGCTGTGGATCAGCACGTTGGTTTTATTTTGGTGAGATTCACCGTAGTGCGCTAGGAGCTTGTCAATTTGTCGCATGGCGATTCTGCCTCTTATAGGTTTTTTATAATATTTATTATACGCGCTTGTGATGCGTGCGGTTTTATCTTTATACTCAACGTTTTGATTTATTCATCGTTTGTCTTTGACGGTTTTTTGCTTTGGAGGTTCCATGCACTTTTCGCTAGATTTTAGCGCTATTTCTCAACAACTGATCCACGTCACCGCCACCCTGCCCGCCAGTCAGACAACCCAATATTTACGCTTGCCCAATTGGATCCCCGGCAGCTATATGTTGCGCCACTTTGCTCAGCACTTACACCACCTTGACACCGTATCCGGACACGTCACACCAGTCAGCCAGCACATGTGGCAAGTAGCTGCGCATGAAGAGCCAATTACCTTGACCTACAGCGTCTTTGCCAATGATTTGTCGGTGCGCAGC
>CAZLGJ010000044.1:9155-20078 GCA_964559075.1 uncultured Glaciecola sp. | reverse complement strand
GTATTGATTTCATCCGAGCGCCCCTCGCGAGCTTTGTTAACAAATTCGGGATCGGCCAAGAACGGACGTGCCATCGACACCATATCGGCATCGCCTCGCGCGAGCACTTCCTCAGCAACTTCTGGGGTATTAATGCGGTTGGACGTGATCACCGGAATACTCAGGGCCGCTTTAAATTTGGCCGTGACCCAGGTAAAGGCGGCTCTAGGCACCTTAGTCGCAATCGTGGGGATGCGCGCTTCATGCCAACCAATGCCAGTATTGATAATGGTTGCGCCAGCTTGTTCAATCCCCTTGCCAAGCTCAATAATTTCTTCATAACTCGAGCCGCCGTCAACCAAATCGAGCATGGAGAGTCGATAGATAATAATGAAATGTTCACCCACCGCTTCGCGCACCCGACGCACCACTTCAATCGGGAGGCGAATACGGTTTTGGTAGCTGCCGCCCCACTCATCCTCGCGGTGATTGGTGCGTTTGGCAATGAACTGATTCAAAAAGTACCCTTCAGATCCCATGATCTCGACCCCGTCATACCCTGCTTTTTGGGCTTGGGTAGCGGTAAACACAAAATCTTGGATTTGCTTTTCAATCCCTGCTGCATCTAATTCCTTGGGAACAAATTTATTGATTGGTGCCTGCACAGCCGACGGCCCTACCAAATTTGGATTAAACGCATAGCGCCCCGTGTGCAAGATTTGCATACATATTTTGCTATCAAACGCATGCACCGCGTCAGTCACCATCTGGTGATTGGCCACCTGCTCGTCACTATCGAGCAGCTTGGTGTGCATGTGCGTTGCTCCCTCATCATTGGGACCAATACCACCTGTGACAATCATGCCTACGCCACCTTTAGCACGTTCAGCAAAATAGGCCGCCATGCGCACATGACCGTTTTCAGCCTCTTCTAAGCCCGTGTGCATAGAGCCCATCAATACGCGGTTTTTGAGTTGGGTAAAGCCCAAGTCGAGTGGTTGAAATAAGTGAGGGTACAGTTTCTGGCCTGAGTCGTTGTTCATTGGTGCACTCCGTTTATTTTTATGGGTGTTCATATCGGTGTTCATTTAGGTTTTGATGGCATTGATAAATAATAAAGATACTAAAGTTTGCTCATCGACCAATCTTGACAGTGTCAAAATATAATAGTAATTTGACACTGTCAAGATTATAAATCACCCAAAGTAACAATTTAGCAACAAAAAAATAACGCTATTGAGCACAACGCTATTGAGCACATAAATGAGTACCAAAAAAAACACCTATCACCACGGTGATCTCCGCCAAGTACTGCTAGACCATGCACGTGCCATGCTCAGAGAAGATGGCTTACCCGGTTTGTCGCTGCGCAAGCTAGCAGAGCGCGCCAACGTGTCACGCATGGCGCCCTATCATCATTTTGCTGACAAAAACGAGCTGCTGTGCGCCATCGCGGAGGAAGGATTCACCTATTGGCACAAAATGGCACAAGAGGTGTTTTATCGTGAAGACTTATCACCTCGCGAGAAGTTCGCACTATTTATTCGTGCTTACATTGGTTATGCAGCAGACAACCCTGAACTCTACGATATGATGTTTGGCCGTACCATTTGGCAAAAGAACCTCGCCACGGCTTCACTAAAAGAGGAAGCCTACCCCTGCTTTCAGTTTCAGGTGCAGATGACCAAGAGCTTTCAACGCCACGGTATTTTGCCGGCGGAACAAGATCCCCTGCGGCTGGCACAAGTAACCTGGGCAACCATGCACGGCATGGCTAGGCTGTTAATCGACGGCATCTACGCTGATAACAGTCACATTGATGAGATGTGTCAATGCGCGGTGGCCATGTTTTGCCAACAGCAACAACCAACAATCTAAACCAAACACTGCATTACTACGTTTAAACCCTATTAACTATTTCTGGGGTGGTGCAACGCATGCGAAGCAACAAAATACGCCGCTGGTTTAACAAGGGAGTAAAGATAATACTGTGTTTATTGGTGGTTTCATGTTATTCCACGTCCGCTAACGAGGCCTCCACCAAGGCTGCTCGGCAGCATATTGACACACTTAATAAGCTGATGCTTGATTACGCAGGGGACGGATACAAGCCTGCGCTGGTTGACACCATTGCCAACATCGACGTGCTATTTTCACCGGAATTGGACCTAAGCCAAGTAGCATACGCATCCATTGACCAAGCGCCGGTTATTCATATTTCTGAGCGTTTCATTGAGCACCTCTGGCAATTTTCCCACACTCATCAAGATGAATTGAGTGAGATGAAAAACACAAACTCGGCTTTTTTCACTGCCATTGCAGATGTGTATTTGCATGAACTCGGGCACCATGCACTGGACGCGTTTTATGATGACTATACCCCACCTTTTTATGTGACTATGATCGAACAACAGGCACAAAAATGGGCAGATACCATGAAAATTAATTTGGAATTAGACGAAAACGGCGTTGGGCGAGTTGTAGTGCTCCTCACCTTACTGGACAATGCACTGGTCAATCAGCGTCATGACCAATCCCGTATTCATTCTGTGTATGCGGCCAAGAATCGCCTTGATTTTGAGTGTTTAGGCACCTTTAGCTCAACGGCAGAGCGAGTCTGTAACGAGTTTGTCAGCGATCTATTAGCGACTTATCAAGTGAAATAATTCAGCCATGCCAAAACGCATCCGTTCACCAAAACCTTGCGCTCTATGCCATACACCCGCAGATGAGCTATTCAGGATCCAAACCGCGCAGACACCCAAGTGGTCGTTGATTTGTAAATCATGCCAACTCATCCAAAAAACCGAACCAGGCTATATATACGGTGGTACCTGGAAACGAGAAAAGCGGCATTAACTCACCATTAATGCCGGGCAAATTTAATGACGGGGCAAAACAGTACAGAGAATATCAATAGCTGTGGTCTAATTTATAAGCAAGCTGCTTGGCAAAGTACTCGGCTTTTTCGAGTTTCGCTAGTAGTGCATCTTGCGTATTTTGAGCAACACTATAACGGGCTAGCATGAGCTAAACACGCAAAAAGTCGTCGCAAAAATGAAACCTCTCGTCGCAAATTTGATATAATCACGCTCTTATTTTCGCTTTAAGCAAGAACGCATGACACCACACACCCTGATTGAATTGACCGACACCACACCGCAGCGCATCGAGTTTAGCGATGTGATGACGGTTATCGACACCTATTACGATTACACGCCAAGTGAGTTTACCAATGGTGACACACACAATGCAGCTGGCACAAACGCAGGCTCTTGCAAAATTTTTGCGTTTGCCAAGCTTAATAAACTGAGCGAGGCCGCTACCTTATCTTTGTTTGGTCGTTACTATCGCGAAGACGTGCTCGGTTCGCCGGACGGGACCGATCACGCCAATATTCGCAATTTTATGCAGCATGGCTGGGCAGGTGTCTCGTTTACGCAACCGGCGCTTCAAGAAAAAGCACCGTCTGGCCGCCTTACCACTCGTACCATTGCAATGCATGCTGACACCAATCCTGCCGGCGATATTTTTGGCGGCTGGGTGCTATCACAAATGGATATGGCCGCGGGGATCTGTGCCGGCCAGCGCGCGCAAACCCGGGTTGTCACGGTTGCTTTAGACGGCATGAGCTTTATTAAGCCGGTGCATGTAGGCGATATTTTGGGGGTGTATACGCGGATCGTGCGCGTTGGTCGCAGTTCATTGGACGTACACGTCGAGTGCTGGGTGCGTCGCAGCCGCATCGGCCAGCGCGAAAAAGTCACCGAAGCCATTTTCAAATTTGTGGCACTAGACGACAACGGCCAATCCATTGCGGTACCAGCGGTGGATGCATTGCCGCACTATGTGGAAAGTGAGCTCTAATGACCAATCAACTGACCGAACAACAAGATAAACCAACAAACGGTACGCCTGGATTCAAGGATTTTGACTTAGCGCCTGAGTTATTAGCAGCGCTCGCTAAACACGATTACACTACGCCCACCCCAATTCAAGCCCAAGCGATCCCAGCGGTAATGCAAGGGCATGATGTGATGGCAGCTGCGCAAACAGGCACGGGCAAAACGGCAGCGTTTACCCTGCCCCTGCTCCACCGCTTGGCGAACATGCGTCAAGTGACGCGCGGCAATCAAGTGCGCGTTTTGATATTGGCTCCTACTCGGGAGCTAGCCGCACAGATCTATGACAACGTCGTCAAGTACGGCAGTGATTTGGATCTGCGCTACAATATAGTCTTTGGTGGGGTCAAAATTAATCCACAAATGATGAAGCTGCGCCGCGGTAGTGATATTTTGGTCGCCACGCCCGGGCGCCTGTTAGATTTATATCAGCAGAATGCCGTCAAATTTGACCAACTCGACACGCTAGTATTTGATGAAGCCGACCGTATGCTAGACATGGGCTTTATTCACGACATTAAGCGCATCTTGGCTATTGTGCCCGAAAAGCGCCAAACCTTAATGTTTTCAGCGACGTTTTCTCCGGCTATCCGCACGCTAGCAAAATCCTTGCTCAAAGCGCCTGTCGAGATCACCGTGACCCCGCCCAACTCGACCGTTGATCGCATTGAACAGGCTTTGTATTGCGTCAACTATGCCGATAAACGCAAGCTGTTGGTGCATCTGATAAAGACCTATGGTTATCATCATGTGTTGGTATTTTCTCGCACAAAGCATGGCGCTAACCGTCTAGCCACTGCGCTGAATAAGGCAGATATCCCTGCCGCAGCTATTCACGGTAACAAATCGCAAAACGTGCGCACTCGCGCGCTCAGTGATTTTAAAAACAACGACATTCAAGTGTTGGTCGCCACCGATATTGCCGCACGCGGGATTGATATAGCACAGCTACCTTATGTGATTAACTATGATTTACCAGATGTGGCTGAAGATTATGTGCACCGCATTGGCCGCACGGGACGCGCAGGTGAAACTGGCATGGCCATTTCGTTTGCCAGTATCGAGCAGGCCAAGGCACTGAATGACATTGAGCGTCTCATTCAACTGCACATCCCGCGCAAAACTGAAGACGGATTTAGCTGCGCGGAAACCATCCCTACCACTGATTTGACGCGCAAAGCCAAAAAACCGAAAAAGCCCAAGCAGCCAAAAGCGCCAAGCGGCACAGGTGATAAATCTGGTTCAACGTCACCATCAACCAAACGTAGGCGACGCAGACGCCCTGCTAGGCGCCCTAGCAATTCCTAATCCCCTACTCGAGTGAAATCTCGCTCCACACCAAGTAGTGATCAGAGGACTGTGCCCGTCCATCGATGAGCCTGTATAAAGGCTCATCCGTGGTTGGCCAAAATACACCAGCATCGACGACCTGTAAATTGGCTGACGGCAACGCATAATCCACGCGCGCAGCCCAGCTAGCAGTGTGATACTGGGCATAATCATTCTCGGGGCGCAGTAAAGCACCAGCGTTACTACGAGGTATCATGTTATCGTTCGTGTAAGACGAAGCTAATAAATCAGCAATCACTTTAGGCGTGGTGTGCTGACGGTCGGGAGAGGCATTAAGATCTCCGACAATCACAAAGTGCGCGTCTTGATTAAGCCCTCCTTTGATTTTGCTGTCATCGTAAATATAGTCGGCTTGGTCAGGTGTAATATAATCTAACCAAAAACGGATCTCATCATGGTTGCGCCGGCCATTGCGGTCTTCATCACCATCAAACACCGGTGGGGTTGGATGACTGGCAAGCATGTGTATGATGGTGCCATTGATATTTACCGGCACATCCCAGTGTGATTTGGACGATAGGCGCAAATTGTGCCATTCGATATCGCTGTAAAAAGGCTGTTTGGTTTGAGGATCAATGGGTGCTAGTGCCCCTGGCATATCTGACCACAAAAAATGCTGAAACGTGCGCACCTGCTCTTTAAGAATAGGATAGCGTGA
The DNA here is from genome assembly GCA_964559075.1 of uncultured Glaciecola sp. Taxonomy (GTDB): domain Bacteria; phylum Pseudomonadota; class Gammaproteobacteria; order Enterobacterales; family Alteromonadaceae; genus Opacimonas. The sequence goes on along the minus strand of CAZLGJ010000044.1, from coordinate 14,189 downwards.
TAGCAACACCATGCCATAGTGACCGGGATAATAGCCAAACCCATAAGCATCAGCTTTAAAGCGCTCGGCGGTGCCGTTTTTATCCAAATCAAAGGTAGTGGGTATCCCCGTGTTTGACGGTGCAACATAGTAATACGGGTAGTCAATGGGCTGTGCGCCCTGTTGGCCGACTGCCAAATACTGCTCAATAAACGCTTCTACACCCAGTTTGGGGTTATCGATATAGTCAAATTCATTGAGCAAAATAATATCGGGTCGCACGCGCTGGATGATTTCAGCAATGTTGCGGATTTGTGGATGCTTTCCCGTGGCTAAATGGCGCATCAAAATTTGAGCACCGTCTTTTATAAGCTCGGGCTGGGCTAGTTCGTCCACATAGTTGCGCGCTTCCATGCTGACATTGAAGCTCGCCACCTTAATCGTCGTAGCCGACTTGTTTTGTGGTGCTTGTTGGGCCAAAGTACTGGTACTCATAGTCAATATCATGCTACTTAAACACCCCAAAAACCATGCTCGTGAGCGGCTTTTAATAGCATCGCTTCTATCTAAGTTGATTTTTATTGCCATCCTGAACAAACCTGTCATTTATTTTTGTTATTACAGCGGTATTATGGCAGATTAGTATGACAGTACAACTGCACTTAATGCGAGAAAACTATGCCCAAATTACTAGCCGAACTTTCACTTTACCCATTGGATAATCAGTATATCCCGCCCATCAAGGATTTTATTGAGCGGTTAAATCAGTACCCTGACTTGTATATCAAAACGTCAGCCACTAACACCTTAGTTATGGGCGAACATCAGTTGGTGATGGATGTGATCAACAAGGAGCTTACCATCACGCATGCGCAGACTGATCAAGCAATTTTGGTGTGTAAATTTTTGAAATGTCCTGCTGATTTTGCGGCAAGCTAAGATTGGATAGCAATCGAAAAATTTCTTGGGATGATGGACGCATGGATAGCGCGTAGGTTTCAGTCGCCTGCAGGAAATATCTGCTTGTGATGTAAAACTCTGAGAATATGAATTACCTCATCTTTGAGAATGTAAAAAACAATAATTGATACATCAGGGATAATTAACAATTGCCCGGGGATACCGTCTCTAGTTACCCCCATCTCGGATGTTGAATTAAGTTTTTGGCTTTATTCCTGATTATACGCTTTCTAGTTTCCATGTATGAAGAAGCGGCATCATGAGAAAAAAACTCACTTTGTCCGCTCTCCAGTTTACTAAACGCCGCGTTTACTTGTTCGGTAAGCCATTGATCATGTGTTATTAATTTCCGTTGCTGCTCAGCGAGCTCTTCTGTTAGTTGTCTACAAGCATCACTTAGTGTTCGACCTTGGCTTTCAGCCATTTGTTGAGCCAAACGTTTGGTTTCTTCGTCAACTCTAAATTGTATGCGAGTGTCCATATTCAACTCCAAATAATCGTACTCACAAATGTTAGCACAAAGCGCGAGTGTGCAGCAAAAAACATATCATTAAATCATGCGATTTTTTTTGGACACATAAAAAAAGCCCGCATGCTCATTCAAACAGGCGGGCTTGACTCAACTTAGACGAATTAGGCGAATGCCGTTTCCAAAATGCTGTTAAAGGTCGCGCTTGGACGCATCACCGCTTCGCGTTTTGCAGGGTCAGAGTAGTAATAACCACCAATATCGGCTGGCTTACCTTGCACGGCAATCATTTCTTCAACAATCTTATCTTCATTGGCGCTAAGCTTCTCAAATAACGGCTTAAACTGTGCAGCAAGCGCAGCATCTTCAGTTTGTGTCGCTAATTGTTCTGCCCAGTACATGCACAGATAGAAGTGCGAGCCACGGTTATCGAGCTTGCCTACACGACGCTGTGGCGACTTGTTGTTTTCAAGCAATTTACCAGTAGCTGCATCAAGTGCATCAGCAAGAAGTTTGGCACGGCCGTTGCCGTTTTTCTCTGCAAACTGTTCAATCGATACCGCTAAGGCCAAGAACTCACCCAGTGAATCCCAACGCAAATAATTCTCTTCAACTAACTGCTGGACGTGCTTCGGCGCAGAGCCACCGGCACCGGTTTCAAACAAACCGCCGCCTGCCATTAATGGCACAACAGAAAGCATTTTGGCAGAGGTACCTAGCTCTAAAATTGGGAACAAGTCTGTCAAGTAATCACGCAAGATATTACCTGTTGCCGAAATCGTATCTAAACCACGAATAACGCGCTCAAGCGTGTAACGCATCGCACGCACTTGTGACATGATGCGAATATCAAGCCCTTCAGTGTCATGCTCTTGCAAGTAGAGCTCAACTTTCTTGATCAGCTCATTTTCGTGTGGACGATATGGGTCTAACCAGAATACCACTGGGGTGTTAGAGTTGCGGCAGCGGTTTACGGCTAACTTAACCCAATCGCGGATAGGCGCGTCTTTGGTTTGACATGCGCGCCAGATATCGCCTTCTTCAATCGCTTGCTCTAAGATCACTTCATTGGTGTCGTTATCCACGATGCGGGCAATACCGTCGCAGGCTGCTTCAAATGTTTTGTCATGTGAACCGTATTCTTCTGCTTTTTGGGCCATCAAGCCAACGTTAGGCACTGTGCCCATAGTCGTTGGGTCAAAGTTACCGTTTGATTTGCAGAAGTTGATCATCTCTTGATAGATACGCGCAAAAGTAGACTCAGGAATGACTGCTTTACATTCGTATTGGTTGCCGTCAGCGCCCCACATCATGCCGCCTGAGCGTATCATTGCAGGCATTGACGCATCGACAATCACGTCACTGGGTGAGTGGAAGTTGGTGATCCCTTTACTTGAATCAACAAACGCCAAACGTGGACGAGACTTGTGGCACTCGTGCAAATCGCGCTCAACTTCCTCACGCGTTGCTGCAGGTAGCGTTTTGATTTTTTCGTAAAGCTCTGCTAAACCATTGTTAACGTTGATGCCAAGTTCTTCAAATAGCTCGCCGTGTTTTGCAAAGGCTTCTTTGTAGTAGATTTTGATTGCATGACCAAATACGATTGGGTGAGAGACCTTCATCATCGTCGCTTTGACGTGCAGCGAGAACAAAATATCTGCGTCTTTACAATCTTGGATTTCGCGCTCATAAAACTCACACAAGGCTTTTTTGCTCATGAACATCAGATCTAAGACTTCTTTATCTAGAAGCGGTAGCTCAGCCTTTAGTACGTGAGCGTTGCCGTCTTTATCAACGAGCTCCATGCGCACGTTGCGAGCTTTATCTAAAGTAATGGATTGTTCACCGTGATAAAAATCACCTTCTTTCATGTGTGAAACGTGGGTTTTTGAATACTGTTTCCACTCGCCCATGCTGTGCGGATTTTTGCGCGCGTATTCTTTAACGGCACGTGGTGCACGACGGTCAGAGTTACCTTCACGCAATACAGGGTTAACCGCACTGCCTAAAATTTTGCCATAGCGCGTACGGATAGATTTTTCTTCATCACTTTGCGGCTCATCTGGAAAGTTTGGAATGTCATAGCCCTTGCCCTGTAGCTCTTTGATACAGGCTTTTAGCTGCTGTACTGAGGCGCTGATGTTAGGCAATTTGATGATATTGGCATTTGGATCTTGTGTCATCTCACCTAAAATCGCTAAATTGTCAGGGACTTTTTGCTCGTCTGTTAAATTCTCAGAAAATTCAGCCAATACGCGCGCCGCAACGGAGATGTCACTTACATCAACATCGATGTCCGCAGAAGCAGCAAAGGTACGAATGATAGGTAAAAACGACGCAGTCGCTAATAAAGGCGCCTCATCGGTATAGGTATAAATAATTTTCTGTTTATCAGACATGTCTATTTCAATTCCAAATTAAGAGGTTACGAGGGGATTTCCATTCTTGTGATGTGAATATAACTACTAATATAGCAATAATCAATACCTGTAAAATGGTCTTACCAATTTTTAGTAAAACGTTGCAAACGCCTATTATAATTAACAAAAACGGAGATTTTGTTAACAATTTTGAAGGTAAATATACGACTAATTGATATGTACTTTCAGCAGCACCGACCGCAATCCGTCGATATAACTGGTCACGCTAAATTCTGGAAAGTGCGATTTGAACTTGCTTGAATCAAACAAGTTATCGACAGCATAGCGCGGCCACAATTCTTTGGTTTCTCGTAATGCAGGTTTATATAAGCTCAACAAGATAAGCTGCCAGTGGCGCAACACCCGGTAGTCACATGGATGCCCCAGCAAACTTTCTGCAGCTGCAATAAGCTGTGCGTAAGTCATGCGATTATCGTCACACGGTAGGTGCCACGTCTGCCCAAACGCATCTGCTGTATTACCTAGTAAAGCGGTGGCACGAGAAGCATCTGGCGTAAAAATCAGCGTGCGCAAAGTATCAGCTCGCATGAACACCCGCGCCTGCTTGCCCTTGCGACAGGCATTGAGCACCATAAAATTGGTAAAGCCTTGGGTTTTGTCCGGCCCATAAAACTCAGGAGCTCTTGCAATTAAGGCTTCGACTCGCTCCTCCTGCATGGCTTGCAATACCATATTGGCCATGTGTGCACGCACCTGCCCTTTTGGTCCGTTAGGCGCAAACACCACGTCTTCGGTGAGTAACTGATTGGTCTGCGGATACATGTAAGTGTTATCAAAAAACACCAGTTTGGCTTGATGCTGCTCACACGCATCTAAGACATTGCGCAGCATAATAGGAAACTGTTCAACCCACATCGCCGTATTGAGCGGCAGACCAACAGCAAAATACACGACTTCAGAGCCTGCAACTGCCAGTGATGCCTGTTGACTATCTAGTAAATCGACTGCCAAGGTATTTTCGATGTCTGGCATGGGTTTGGGCTTACGACTGACTAAACGAATCTCAGATGTAAAATCATCGCGCAATGCTGTGGCAATGCCTTGACCAATCTGCCCGGTAGCCCCAAGAATAGTCTGCATAATCCGTTCCTTTATAATGCCAAAATCCGATTAAAATAATGCCAAAATCCGATTAAATTTGATTAAATTTGATTAAATTTGATTAAATTTGATTAAATTTGATTA
>CAZLGJ010000044.1:0-9055 GCA_964559075.1 uncultured Glaciecola sp. | reverse complement strand
GATTAAATTTGATTAAATTTGATTAAATTTGATTAAATTTGATTAAATTTGATTATAATATCGACAATATAGACTGTGGTAAATTATGTCAATAACCCTGTACACCCTATTTTTATTGGGATGTATCAATAGTGACTGATTAAGCGTAGACTGCTACGACAAACAGCAAAGAAAGATCAGTACTATGAACAGTTTTTCTCAATTTACACGGTTCGCCGTGTTTGCCGCAATTTGTGTGGCGGGGATCCACATCGCATTTTACTTTATGGAACAAGACCGCACCTTAATGGCCTTGCTGCCGATAGTGGGGGTGTTATGCTGCGCGTTTTATTATCTCAAACTATATACGACCATTGACAGTGATGCAGATGAATGAGCTCTCAGTTTAGACAGTCGCAACACTCAACGCATACCGTAGAGTTTTTCAATGATCGCTCGGCCGACATACTGAGCTGGTGCAGTACCGCTGCGAGTTAAACTTAAGTTGCTCGCCACGGCAAACGCCATTGCGTATTCTGGCACATAACCGACCATCACAGAGTGACCGTGCCAATCCCCGCGCAACACCAAAGCACCTTCATACAACCACACGCCTTGAGCATAACGCCAGCCTCGATCACGGGTTTCTACCCAGTCTATATTATCAATCTGAGTTGCAACAGTGCTTAGATAGCCATGCGCAAACAAGATCATGTCATCAACTTTTGAATAGGCACTGCCCGCGCCCAGCGACCAGTTTGTTGTCCAAGCTGACACATCCGTTAATGAGGGACCGGGCTTAAATAAATATTGAGGATGTGCATAGCGATAGCCATTCAGTCTCGGCTGTGGACTTTGGGCGGCAACGCCAGTCTGAGCCAAAGCAGGCTGCAACGTCTGTTGCATGACCTGCGATAGCGGTTGAGCTAATACAGTTTCGATAACGGCAGCTAGTAACACATAATTCGTGGGGCTGTAGCGATATTCACTGCCTGGAATAAACCCCAACCCCTGCCCTGCTATGAACGATAAAACGTCCTCTATTTGCCAAGCAGCCTGCGGATCCGCTTCTACTTGTCGCTGCCAATCTTGGCTGCGCATAAAATCAGGCATGCCGCTAGTATGGTCGAGTAACCGCCGTATCGTCACTATATCGCCGTGTACAACGGTCGGTAAATACGTGCGAACTGGCGCATCAAGGTCGAGTAGCCCAGTCTGCACTAGTTCAAAGATAATCTGCGCCACAAGCGCTTCCGTCGCTTGTCCGAGATAAAAGTGCATGTTGGACTGTACCGGAACACTGCCGTCTGCATCGTTGAACCCATGCACAATACTCAGATATGCACTGGGGCTTTGTTCGTGTAAGCCGTCTGTTTGAGTCATTTTGACCAGCATGCCCCGAGCGTCAGAACGCTTGGCGTAATTGACAACAAACTCAGATAATTCATTTGCTGGTATAAGAGCCGGCAAAGTATCCGGCTTATTGGTTGCTACACTCACCTTGAAGATAACGCCAATAGCGATTATCAAAAGTGCGATGGTTAAAAAAAGCCATTTAGTTTGTTGAATAATAAAGCTTTTCATGATGCTATCCTAGCACCAAACAGGTCGAGTCACTAGTTCAGATTAACCCAGTGACTCAACGCTGTTTAATAATTGATCGGCGACTTCACAGACCACGGCTGCAGAATCATTGGGAAAAACTGCGAGCTCTTTTTTGCACAGCATGAGCAAATATTTCACGCGGTTTTTGGCAATGAAGATAGCCTCATCTATGTCGCTTTGCTCTGCAAGAATGCTCACGATATTCATGGTATTGGCTAACTTATCAGACTCCCAATCACCAATGTCATCGTGAATTTGATAAGCAATCGCAAATTTGGCAGCAATGTAATTCACCGAACCGAGTAGATCGGATCGCCCCGCCATGATCATCGGCAATGACAAGCCAAGACGGAATAAAGGACCGGATTTTTGTGCAGCTATATGCTCATACGCTTTTGAATCTAGGGCAATCGATTTATCTAAATCTTGTGACTGCCCAGCAATAGTCTCAGCAACGGCTTGCGTGACTTCTCTGAGCACCGGCTGCATGATGATGGGATCATCGATATCACCAATTGCAGCATATGCAGCATTGATCATCGCATCACCAGTGCAAATCGCGCGTGCTTTGCCAAACTTTTTCCAAACCGTTGGCTGTCCCCGACGGGACTCGTCGCCATCCTGCAAATCGTCGTGGACTAATGATGCATTGTGTAGCAACTCAATAGCACTGGCCGCACAGACCGTATTGTGTTCGGATAAGCCCATGTTGTTGCATGCATGGATGCAAATCTTGGCGCGGGTTCTTGAGCCACCGGCGGATAAGTGAAAAATGGCGGCTGCGTCACTGTTAAGACGCTCGTACATGTCTTGTTCGGTGAGTCTGCAAACGTCTTTTATGTTTTTTATCGCTAATAGACTAACATTATTCATCACTGTTTCCCTGAGAGAATGGACCAACCAAGCATGCTTGGCTGGTCAATCACATACATAAATTCGGGTAATTTATGCTTTTTCTGCGGTAACCGTTGCCGACTGACTCTCAGACGTCGCCGCGTACCAAATCAACAAGCCAAAGGCGACTTTGTTAACCAAGTCAGCAAGGTTGTAGACGATGTTTAGTGCTTCAGGCGAAGCCGCACCGACCATGTAACCCAATACATAACCCACTGGGTAGATTGCCCAACCGACCGTGACGATCCAGCGCATCGTATTGTAAGCATACTTAACTGCATCGCTGGCGTTTTTCTCAGCGGCTTTACCCGCTTCACCTGCAAAGATTTCGTACAGGATGTAGAACCAACCGATCATACCGATGACAAAACCAACGGTAATGTTCATATAGCCTGCTTCAGCTAGGTAACCTGGTACCAGCATGACCAAGGTACCCACCAATAAGCGCCAGAAAATTCCCGCAGTCGCTACACCAATTGCGCGTAAGATCAGATAGAACTCAATCATTAACAGCGGCACTGTTAACAACCAGTCAATATATCTAAAAACAGTTGGCGAAGTGCCTGTGGCAACCCATACATCACGCATATAGAAGTAATGTACCGCTGCGATAAACGTCACTAACGCAGATACTACCAGTGATGTTTTCCACTTTGCAGTAACAGCCTGAGTTTCCCAAAGGAAAAACACAGTCGCTCCCATCAACGCCATCGAAATCAACCAGAATGAAATTCCAACGAAATCGTCAGGCGCAAGGTTACCCGCTGCATAAGCAGTGCCCGGCACTAACAATAGCAAAGCCATCACGCCTAGCGCTTTGAGTTTGCCCCCTTTTTGTTGCATATTAAAAAAATTTAAATTTTTCATTGCATATCTCTTCTTTATCATTGTTTTGAAAATTAGAAGTGTCCCTACTGTGACTGCATGGGCAATCCTGATAGGTACAGTTTTGATACTTAACAAAAAAGGGAATTGGATTAGTTAACTGTTAATTTTGTGTTAATTAAACACATATAAATATCGCTATTTTTGTTAATAATTATTTACACTTATCTATATGATAATAGAAAGAAAATTACTATACCCCTGTAAATTAAAGGGGTATAGCAGGGGTCGAATGATGAGCTTGGCAACGTTAATTTGCGAATTTTTTGACATACACAAAGATAGCAAAGAGTACTACTGAGACCGGAATAAGTGCGTAGCCGGGTGACCCATTTAATACTAAGCTACCTGCGGTCAAAATGAGCGGAACCAAGATGGCGGCGACAAGAGCAATAATCAGAATATTTTTGAGCATTGAGATTCTCCGTTAACAAAAGTCATTGTTAATACGATGTAAACACCGTAAAAGCTCAACGTCAGTTGCATGCACAGTGCTTAGCGCTCCTCAAGCGCAATACGTCCCACTGGCACTGCTCCCTTATGTGTTTCAAACGCGGGGCTGAGCACGAATACATCGCCATTTTTGCCCACTAGCTGTTGGTCGATCCCTTGCTCTGCAGCTACCTGCGCATTGGCATGCATGTGCGTCATTTCCCCATGGGTAGGTACCGCACACTGTGGGTTGACCCAGTTATACATCTGGCGCAGATCTTCCGCACAGGGATGGCCGGACACATGGATGCAGGCATCAGTGTTGCTTTGCTGTATGGTAGTGACGGATTGCTCATGGAGTTGCTGAACGATGCGCTCAACATAGGCCTCATTTCCAGGAATGATAATACTGCTAAAGATCACCGTGTCTCCCTGACCTAATAAACAATGTCGATGGCGTCCACGTGCGAGCTGTGACATCGCCGCTCGCGGCTCTCCCTGACAACCGGTGGCAGCAATTATGACCTCATGAGCCGGTAAATACCCAATGTGCCTTGAGGGGATCACTGTCAACTCATCCGGCCAATAATCAAGCTGTCTGGCAATGGACATCATGTTCTCAAGCGCCCTGCCAAATAACGCTAAATAGCGGCCAGTTTTAGCGGCAACTTGTGCAATACTCACCAGTCGCGCCACATTGCTGGCAAAACACGTCACTACCACTCGACCACGCTGAGCTTTGACCACCTCTAACAAACCTTGCTGGCAGGTATATTCGGATTGCTCTGCTTGTTCTCGTAGGGCATTAGTCGAGTCGCACACCATGGCAAGTATGGGTTGTCTGCCGAGCGCTTTAAATCGCGACGACTTTAAACGCGCGCCGACCACAGGCTGATAGTCTATTTTCCAATCGGCGGTGTGCAGCACAGTGCCACAGCCGGTTGTAATCAGTAAGGCTTGGGTTTCCGGAATAGAATGCGTGATGGGCAGCCAGCGCACCGTAAACGGCCCCAAATCAAGCTCCATGCCTGGCTCCACGACCACCAGTGGCAGCGACTCATGGATCCCTGCGCGATAAAATTTGCGACGGATGACTTCTGCGGTAAAGGCGGTGGTGTAAATGGGCACCCGCAGTTGCGGCCATACTTGGGTCAGCGCGCCGATGTGATCTTCGTGAGCATGGGTAATGACAATGCCCGACAAATCGTCTTTGCGTTCGATAATAAACTGAGGATCGGGGATAACCACATCATAGAGGCGTACATCGGGATCGTGATCTAAACTTGGATCAAGCGGGACTTTAAACGTCGCACCACAATCAACCATCAACCATGAAGCGGCGTGCCCATAAAGATTGAGGTTCATACCAATTTCGCCCGTACCGCCAAGCGGCACGAACCAAAAGTCGCTGTGAGTGGGATTAAGATGATTCGCTAACATATTCGGATCATACGTGATAAAGCCAAATTAAGACGCAAATAAATGAACGATAACGCGCCAACTGCTCAAAAATTATCCGATATTCGAGATTTTCCTAGCTATAGTGGTAAAAAAGTCAGCTATGAAAAGCGCCTCAAAGCACTGCAACAGCATCTAATGCTCATCCAGCAGGCTTGCTTTCATCAGCGTAAAAAGATAATTATCGTATTTGAAGGTGTTGATGCCTCTGGAAAAGGCGGCGTCATTCGACGTCTGACCGAACGGCTTGATCCGCGCAGTCTCCGCGTTTACCCAACGGCCGCTCCGACCACTGAGGAGCGTGCTCAACATTACTTGCAGCGATTTCAGAGGCATCTCCCCCCGTCAGGCCATATCGCTATTTTCGACCGTTCTTGGTATGGTCGAGTGCTGGTCGAGCGCGTAGAAGGATTCGCAACCGCACCGCAATGGCAACGCGCTTTTCAAGAAATTAATGCATTTGAAAAAATGCAAACCGACGACGGTGTGATATTGCTCAAGTTGTTTATGCACATTACTGCGGAGGAGCAGCTCAAGCGCTTTGTGGAGCGGCTACAAAATCCTCACAAACGCTGGAAATTAACGTCAGAAGATATTCGTAACCGCGCCCGTTGGGATGAGTATTGCACGGCGATAGATGACATGTTTGGCCACACATCAACATCTAGCGCGCCATGGCATATCGTGGCTGCTAATTATAAGTGGCATGCACGTCTGACCGTGCTAAACACAATTATCAAGCATGTTGAAGAGCACATCGATGTCACATTACCCCAGCTTGACCCCGCCATTACCCATCAATCTTTGGCAGCGTTGGGCATCGACAATGACGATATACCGTCTTCACTGATTGATCAGCTTAATTAGAACCAGTACATCAACTGCACAGCCAAGATAGACCAGTATTCGTTGCGATTGACTTGGGTATTGGGGAACAGCGCCGGGGTTAAACGTCCAGTGCCCTTGACTCGATGCACTTCAGCTTGCAGACGCCATTGCGGGCTAAGATCATACTGCATACCTAGTGTTAAGGTATCTTGATAGGCAAAAAACGCCGGCACCTGACCGTTGTTTTCAGCCGCATAGCGCGTCCCGTCGCCATCACTCACATCGCGCCGATAGGCATCTAGTCGCAAAAGCGTTTTTAACTTAGGTTGTAACTGATAACGACCTTGGATATAGCCACCAGCGGAACGCGTCCGATTGACTAGACCCGGCGCAAAAAAATCACGCAAAATCACGCTTTGATTCAAAAACTCAGACGTCAATTCAAAACGCTCAAGATGATACTCCAACGTCAACATCCATTGGTGAAATCCTAGAGTGCCATTGATGAATGAATCTTGCTCTGCCGGGTGATATTCAAGCGTAGAATCAAGGTAATTTATACCTACACGCAAATGAGCGTCAGGCAGGGTAAAAAATGCCCCCGCTTGTTCGACATAAGGCTGTTTGATTTGCCCTTGAGGTAAAGGTGACAAGATCAAGTCGGTTTCATCATCGTCAAAATCGCGATCGCCACGACTCCAACGCAGTTCAACATCACCCCACGGCATCCAGCGATTCACCTGTATTGCCACCCCATCGCTGCTTAAAGCAACATCGCGAAAACCATCATAGTATTTTGACTGCGGCAGGATAATACTCGGTCGGGTATGTGCAACATCGCGCGTCGCCGAATAAAGCCAGTGGTTATTTTTAAAACGACCAAGCTGTACTGCTAAATTCCATACTGCGGAGAGTCGATTTTGGTATTCGATAAAGGCGTAGTCCAAACGCGTGCCCTGCGTGTGCCGGTTGCCATTGTCTTGATAAGTGATTTGAGAAGACAGGTACCAATGGTCGTTAAGGTCCACCCTCACATTAATTCCTAACTCTGTGAGTGATGCACTGAGACCACCATTATCATTAACGTAATTACTGCCATCGGCCTGAATCAGGCCTTGCGCAACAAATCCGTGCACATGCACGCGCTCCGCACTGCTAACTTCTGCTGCGAACCAAGTACACCACATCAATACAACTACGCGGATCACTGAATCTGCTCCCATTCTTGATTTGGTGATGACTGCCACACATACAGTTGCAAGGGGGCGAATGTAGGGTATTTTTCAGCATCTGGATTTTTGATATAGCCAATCGCGCCAGGATTGGCTCTGACATAATCTACCACAGCTTGGTCACTATCGAGTAAGATGGGCTGACTAGCACGCCCAGAGAAGATGCGTTGCTGCCAGATGCGCTCCACCTGATAGGGGAATAAACGCAGCCGCTCATATAAAAAGCCCAAGTGAAAAATAATTTCGCCGTTGGCTAACTCACGCGTCCGACCAGTAAAAATACGCTGCAATTCAATCTGAGAGGTGACCAACGGGGATTGCACATTAGCCACAATAATGTAGTCGTACTCCTCAAGTGGCTGTGCGTTGAGCGCGCACAAGCTAGTAAAAAACATAAGAAGAACAACCAACCAAGGCTGAGGTAATAATCTTTGCACTGCTGTGGCACGCTTTTTGTGTAATAAATTCATCTACCCTAATATAGCTAATTAACCAAATATTTCAAAAGACAATTCTGATATAATTAAGATGTCTTTTTAAAATATGTGTTAGGCACTATATGCAAGCGACTAAGCAAGCGACGATCAAAGCCGACCGAGGTCTTTTTTCTTACCCCAAATACTGGGCTCATTGTTACGGCACTGCGCCTTTTTTACCCATGTCACGTGAAGAGATGGATGAACTAGGCTGGGACAGCTGCGATATTATTTTGGTCACTGGTGATGCCTATGTTGATCATCCGAGCTTTGGTATGGCGGTCATTGGTCGCTTGTTAGAGGCGCATGGTTTTCGCGTTGGGATCATTGCCCAACCCAACTGGCACAACAAAGATGACTTTATGCGCCTTGGCGAGCCCAACCTCTATTTTGGCGTGACTGCCGGCAATATGGATTCGATGATCAATCGCTACACCGCGGACAAAAAGCTCCGTCACGATGACGCCTACACACCCAATAATGAAGGGGGCAAACGCCCCGACCGCGCCGTCACGGTTTACACCCAACGCTGTAAAGAAGCCTATAAACACATTCCGGTGATCATCGGCGGGATTGAAGCGAGTTTGCGCCGCATCGGCCATTATGATTACTGGTCAGAAAAAATTCGTCGCTCGGTTATTTTTGATGCTAAAGCCGACCTATTGATGTTTGGCAACGCAGAGCGTCCGTTGATCGAAGTGACCCACCGCCTCGCCGCCGGTGAAGATATCAAAGATATCCGCGATGTTCGCGGCACGGCCATTATCGTCAAAGAGGCGCTGCCAGAATGGCAAGGCGTTGACTCTACGTCACTGGACCGCCCTGGCAAAATTGAAGCCATCCCGTCTCCGTATATTATGGAGCCGGATTGCCCAACAGACGTCAAAAAAGTCGACCCCAGCAAGGACGTCTCGCAAAGCCAACAGCCTATTGCGATTCAAGCTGCCACCACCGACAAACGCAAACCGTGGGAAAAGGTCTATGTCAAACTCCCCGCTTATGAAACGGTGCGCGATAACAAAGTGCTATACGCGCACACGAGTCGAATTTTTCATCAAGAAACCAACCCCGGTTGCGCCCGTGCGTTGATGCAGCGTCACGGCGATCGTCACGTTTGGCTCAATCCACCCGCCATGCCGCTCGAAACAGAAGAAATGGACGCAGTGTTTGGCTTGCCGTTTCAGCGCGTACCCCACCCTGTATATGGGGATGCCAAAATCCCTGCGTATGACATGATCAAATTCAGCGTCAACATCATGCGCGGCT
>CAZLGJ010000043.1:0-20131 GCA_964559075.1 uncultured Glaciecola sp. | reverse complement strand
GTATGTGGGTAGGCTGACGGCGGGTGCTGCGCGCAATGCGATCATCCCCAGCTTCAACCCAATAAGCGAGGCTATTACCAAGATCCATTAAGGGATCGCCAAGGGTGGCTAGTTCCCAATCTAAGACGCCGATGATGCGAGTAGCGTCTTGGGGATCAAGTACCAGATTGTCAAAACGAAAATCATTGTGCGTAAGGCAAATCTGTTCCTGGTTCGGCATATTATCAACCAGCCATTGCTGGATCTTGTTCGCCGCGGGCACTTGCCAAGTTTTGGCTTGCCGATAGCGCTCGTTCCACCCGGAAATTTGGCGTTGGACATATCCTTCCCCTTTCGCCAAACCAGCTAGACCTGCTGCGTGATAGTCGACTTGATGCAGGGCAACTAGCGTATCAATGGCATTGAGGCAGAGCTGTTCTACTTGGTCTTTATTGAGCAACAAGCCTTTTGGGAGGTTGGCGCGCGGAATGACCCCAGTGAGCTTTTGCATGATGTAAAAGTCGCCGCCAATAATCTCGGGATCATCACAGGCGCCTAGCATTTGCGGCACATGAGGAAATACTGGCGCAAGTGCAGCTTGTAAGCGGTGTTCGCGAAGCATATCGTGAGCACCTTTGGCTTTGCGTCCAGCCGGCGCCCGACGCAAAATGATCTCGTGATCAGGGTAGCTTAAACAATAGGTCCAGTTGGAAGCCCCGCCGCTGTATTGGCTAACAAGGGGCGTTTGTGTTGGCTGGCCATGCGCAACTAGCCACGGCTGCAGTGAGGTCAGGTCTAGCTCCTCGCCAGCACGCACGGGTTTTGCACGATCAATGCTTGAGTCGTTAGCAACCTTAGCATGGGAGGCTTGTTGCGGATCTACGTTGGTCATCGTGGATATTTGCGCAGTTCTAATCGGCTAACCATGGCCTGATGCACCTCATCTGGGCCATCCGCCAGGCGTAAGCTCCTGGCACCAGCAGCAAAACGCGCCAGCGGTAAGTCATTGCACATCCCCGCACCGCCGTGCAGCTGCAATGCCATATCAATGACATCTTGTAGCATATTGGGCACGACGACTTTGATAGCACTGATATCGGTCATGGCGTTTTTAACGCCAAGCTGGTCGATTTTCCATGCGGCCTGTAAGGTCAATAGTCGGGCTTGATCAATCGCCATGCGAGCTTTGGCAATGCGCTCTTGGTTGCCGCCTAGTTCGATCAACGGTCGCCCAAACGCGTTTCTTGAAAGCGCTCGCTCAATGCCAAGTTGTAGCGCTTGCTCCGCCATGCCAATGCTGCGCATGCAGTGATGGATACGCCCTGGACCAAGCCGACCTTGGGCGATAGCAAAGCCTTTTCCAGGCCCTAGAATCACATTGTCGATAGGTACTGAAACATTGTCCAACTGCATTTCGCCGTGGCCATAGGGAGCATCATAATCCCCGTATGCGGTCAGCATGCGCTTAATGGTTAAACCTTCGCTATCTAGCGGCACTAGTACCATAGAGTGTTGATTGTGTTTGTCATTATCGGGGTGTGAGAGCCCCATAAAAATCATCACTTTGGCATCAGGGTGGCCAAGGCCCGTTGACCACCATTTGCGTCCGTTAAGAATGACCTTGTCATCTTTTATATCGATGGTGGCCTGCATATTGGTGGCATCAGATGATGCAACGTCTGGCTCTGTCATGGCAAAGACCGAGCGAATTTTGCCTGCGAGTAACGGGGTTAGCCACTGCGCTTGTTGGGCGGGATTACCAAAGTGATAGAGCACTTCCATATTGCCGGTATCGGGCGCATTGCAGTTAAATATTTCAGGCGCAAATAAGTAGTGGCCCATCGCTTCGGCTAAGGGTGCGTATTCAACGGTGGTGAGTCCCGCGCCAAGTTCTGGATCGGGCAAAAAAAGGTTACTCAGCCCTTGTTCGCGAGCAAGGCCTTTAAGACGTTCAACTTCTGGATGCAGCTGCCATGATGACCAGTTACCGTGACTGTTGTGCTCATGCATAAAGGCGTAGACGTCGTCAGCGATGGGGGCGATATGTTGAGCGATAAATGCGTTGAGCCGGTCGAGATATTCACGGCAACGCGGAGAATACGAAAAATCCATATAACACTCCATTAACATTTTGTTAAAGCATACTGGATCATACGGTGCAAGCCAATAAAATGATGAAATTTAAACAAAAAAAGCGCTGTACTAAAATCCATCTATTAGCAAATCTATCCCTGCTTTAATTTCTTGTCGCAAATTCAGAAGAGTTAAATCATGAAATGGCTTAAGTCTACTTTTTGAGACTGTGGCAATATCGAGGAGGTCGATATGCATTTCGTTACCGCTAATTTTGCAACCAACCTGAAGATGTTTAATTAACTGCATGTCATTTGTGGGTTTAATTGGCGCAACTAAAAGACTTTCAACTTCATTGAAGACAGTGTTTGTCAAAATGACCACTAAATAGTCGCCATAACTACACACTGAAAACTGTTCAATCATCAAACTGGCTTATTTTTTCAGAAAATGTTCCATGTTCACGTATTTTTTGATTGTGTTTTTGTATTGCACTCGCATTTTCATTCAACCAATTATCCCGTTTTCTAGCCTTTACTTCAGCAAGGAGCGCCGCTTCGAATACTTCAGACAACTTAATATCTAAAGACTTTGCTTCATTAACAAGGGCACGGTTGATGGTGGTATTGCATGACACTTTCTGTCGCATTAATACACCTCTTTAGCAAATGAAAATTATGCGCTTCTTTTATGCGCATACTAAATGAAATAAATATAAGTGTAGCAAATAACTAGGCTACTTAAACATAAATAATAAACCCTAGCGTACTTACAGCCAAAAAGAGCAGCCTAAGCTGCTCTTATTTGTTTATTTGCCACCTTAAAATAGATGGTGCTGAACGTTATTTTGACTTTATGCCTCTGCGCACCTTCGGCAACGCTAATGCAATCAAACCTATAGCAAATAATGACAATGCAGCAGGTGAGGGAACTGCGGTGTATTGTGCGCGCAGTGCTGCTGAGCCGGCAAAGTTCAGATTGACGTCGTTGATAGTGGTCGTGCCCAAAATCAAATCGCCCGAGGTTGAGCCAAACAAAATTTCTCCACCGCTAATGCCAAAATAAACGCCATTGGCAATATCGGTGAGATCTGTCAGTAGCGTGGGCGGTAAAACACCTGCAATCATGCCGCTCAAGTCAGGTAGCACCATGGCATCTACTGCCAAAAAGATATCTGTCAGTGACGGAGTTGAAGTGAAGGAGGTGAGCAGGGTCAACAGCACATCGTTGTAGCTCGTGATTGAGGGGGCAAAGATATCATCAGCAGCAAAAGTACCCAAGGGGAGCCAACCCGTGGCAAGCATGCCTGAGTCACTATCAGTAAAGCTTGGTAGCATGTCAGTAGAGCCAGCAATTGCGTAGTCAAACTCCACGCCAACGCTAGCATCCCACGTGGCAACTTGGTCAAAATCAGGTGGGATCCCCACTAAATTAGGGGTTAAAGTCATTCGGCCTAACCAATTCCAATCGTCGGTGCCAAGTGCACTATCCCAATCAGAATCGTCGGCAGTGGGGTCGTAAATAAGCGAACCGTCAAAATCAATTGAACCAGTTGCTGTTTGAATAAGGGCAGCTTGTGACGATAGTGAACACATCATCGCGAGCGTGGCCAAAAACGCAGTCAGTTTTTTCATTTTGTACATCCTTCTTGGTATTGTTATCAAACCACATGATAACAAAAGTACTAGAAGCAAAATTTAAACCAAAAATAAAAATAAATATAATCAATGGCTTAAAAAGTTACTCACAGGCGAATGTTAAAATAGCTGACACGAAGAAGTCGCACACAAGCGCGAGCGTTATACGTCTAAATTACCCCAAACAAGGGCTTTGAAATGTTTGCGACACATGGATTCGTAGCGCTCATTACCGCCAACTTCCACTTGTTCACCGCCACGGATGGCGTGTCCGTTTTCGTCTAGTCGCACCACAAAGTTGGCTTTACGTCCGCAGTGACAAATCGTTTTGAGTTCGGTGAGCTTGTCGGCCCATGCCAGTAGGTATTGGCTCCCGCTAAATGTTTCACCCAAAAAGTCGGTGCGGATCCCATAAGCTAGTACGGGAATATCCAAATCATCGACAATATGGATCAGCTGCATGACTTGGCGTTTTGATAAAAACTGCGCTTCATCAACAAATAGCGCATCAACTGCTTGCTGTGTTTGTAGCTCATGGACAAGGGCAACGATATCGGTATCTGCTGAAAACGTATGGGCAGGTTTGCTGATCCCTAAGCGCGATGCAATTTTGCCCTCACCAAAACGATTATCCAACAACGCGGTTAACAATACCGGCACCATATTGCGCTCTTCGTAGTTATATGCAGATTGCAGTAGGGCGGTGGACTTGCCGGCATTCATGGCCGAATAATAAAAATACAGCTGCGCCACTGATGGCCTCGATGAATATGAGTTGATTTAGCACGTTACTCTAGCACAGATAGGAAGCGCGAGTGAACTACCCCGCTACATCGCTGTCGCTCTAATCCCGGCCATATCGACTAAAAAAGATAGCGGCCATGAATACCAAACACCTCAGAGTCAGAGTATTTAGTATACTCAACGCCCCAAATAAAACGACCCCATTGATATTGGGAACCTAGGTTGTAAGCCTTTTGATCACTGCCTTCACGCCAAAATTGCCATTCTAGTCCGGCGTAAATTTCCCAGTTAAGGGCTAAGTAATGTCGAATGTTCGTTTCTAACATCACATACTCTGTCCCAGTCGAGATCGATTCTACGCCATTGCTAAGTCCCAAATCGATATCACCATATCCTAGTTGATAATCTAGATGGGTGCTTGATGAAAGTTGCTGGATATAACCTAATGAGACTTCCCATTTATCAGCGGTAAACTCTTCACCAAATTTATTGTCTTTTGTCGCAAAGTAAGTCGCTTCAGCAAAGACATTATAGCCAACGTGTTTGCTTGCGATAAGTTCAAACCCGCGCGCAGTAAACTGAGGAATGTCCGCAAATTCAATCTGTGCAGCACCCACCTGAATATAATCAAAAGACAATGGCGTTGGCTTTGCCAAAGTAGGCGGACTGAATAAAAGCGGACTGAATAAAAGTGTCGTGGTTAGTAGTAATTTTTTCATCATGAATAACTGCCAGTTGGAGAATAATGCTAGTGAAACAAACCATGAGGCTTGATATTTGTCGGGGCATAGTGTGAATGAGTCACTGGATTTAATAAATGAGTACTTTGTAAAGCTTTGTAAGTCTTTGTAATTATTATGAGTTTGTCGCAACGTGGCAGTAACATCGGACACCAAAAAAAAGAGCCAGCAAGCTGGCTCTAATCAATTGATCACAAGTGACATCAAATCAACATATTTTATGCGGCGTCAATCGCCACTTTGTTCGTTTCTTCTACCTGATTTACTAACTCGAGATCAAACGTGAATTCATCCACGCGTACTGCTAGTCGACGTTTTTCGTCATAGGCGAGTAAAATATCGGTTTCCTCGCGGGTTAATTGTTCCTGCGTATGCAGTTCGTTCACCGCGTGTGCAAACGAAATGAAGGGTACGACAGGGTATTTGCGCAGCGCTTTTTGCACTTTGCTCAACAGCGGCATCGCGGCGTGTTTGGCCAAAAATGCTTGCTCATTGATGTCGTTACCATCACCGGCAAAGGTCTGTACTAGATGCGTGAGGTCTTGTTTGACCGTTGAATCCTGCATTGAAGCGGCTGCCAAATCACGACGTAAGTCATCGCTGATTGCCGCAACACTATTAGTGTAGGTGTTGGTCAACACACGCATCAAGCCGCGCGCCGGTGTGTTCGGGAAGTTATTGATAAACTCCGCTAACGCCGTTTCACCTTGGCTCAACGCCCATTGCATCGCATAGTCAAAGTACACTTTAGCTTCAGCTTTATCGGTGACACGCTGCTCATAAAAGCGAATACAGGCCATTGCGCCATAGACGTATGACAATACATCACCAAGTCGGGCTGACAGCATTTCGGCTTTTTTCAGTTCGCCGCCTAAGACCAACAGAGACAAATCGGCCATGGGCGCGAGTTTGGCTGCCAGAGCATTGAGGCGTTTTTCATAGACCTGTACTTCTGGCAAGTTTGAGCTGCTGTTGCGAGTAAATGGCAAGTAGGCATTGCGCATAGAACGGAATGCGTTTTTGACGCTAAACCATACGGTCTTGCCTAATACTTTACGGAACGCACTATCTGCATCAGGCGCATCTGAGTGAATCAAATCTACCATTTCTTTGAGGTATGGATGACAGCGCATTGCGCCTTGACCAAAGATCATCAGGTTGCGCGTTAGAATATTCGCCCCTTCCACCGTGATGGCAATTGGTAATGACACATAACCATTGGCAAGCGTATTTTGCGGACCGCGTTGGATAGCTTTACCAGCTTGCACATCCATGGCTGAGTTGACTACATCGCGACCGAGTTCGGTCATGTGATATTTGGCAATGGCAGTGACGACAGAGGGTTTAAGACCTTCATCTAGTCCTTCGACCGTCATCACGCGCATCGCTTCTAGGAAAAAGGTTTTGCCGGCAATGTCTGCCATTTTGTCTTGAATACCTTCAAAACGGCCAATCGGCACACCAAATTGCTCACGCACGAACGCATACTCAGCAGTTGATTTGAACGCGCTGTGTGCAGATGCGGTGCCTAATGCAGGCAGGGAAATGCCGCGACCCGCACCTAAACAGCTCACCAGCATTTGCCAGCCGCGACCGATATTGGCTTGACCACCAATGATAAAGTCCATTGGGATAAATACGTCTTTGCCACGCGTGGTACCGTTATAAAAACTCATGCCCATGGGATCATGACGGTTACCTAGCTCAACACCGGGATGAGATTTTGGCAGTAGCGCACAGGTGATCCCCAGCTCATGCTGATCACCAAGTAATTGTTCGGGGTCAAACACTTTGAATGCCAAACCTAAGACAGTAGCGATTGGCGCGAGCGTGATATAGCGCTTATCCCACGTCACGGATAAACCAATCACCTCTTCACCGTTGTGCATGCCTTTGGTCACGATTGCTGCATCGGGAATAGAGCCAGCGTCAGAGCCTGCTTCGGGGCTGGTCAATGCAAAACACGGGATATCTTGACCGTTGGCCAAGCGCGGCAACCAATATTGTTGTTGCTCACTAGTACCATAGTGCATTAATAACTCACCAGGTCCGAGTGAGTTAGGCACCATGACGGTTACTGCAATAGAGCCACTTTTGGTCGCGATAGACGCAACAATCGTGGAGTTTGCATAGGCGGAAAATGCCAAGCCACCAAATTTTTTGGGGATGATCATGGCAAAGAATTTATTCTGAGATAAAAACGTCATGATAGGTTCTGGAATGTGCTTGTCATTGACCAGTTCATAATCGTCAATCATGGCCAATAATGTTTGCACCGGACCATCCATAAATGCTTGTTCATCTGCACTCAACTTTCCTTGCGGAATTTGGCGCACGGCATGCAGATCTGGCTTGCCTTGATAAATGGATGCTTCTACCCACACGTCACCTGCGTCTAATGCTTCTTGTTCAGTCACAGAAATCGGGGGAAGTACTTTTTTAAGTTGGGTACGTAAACTCATTATATATACCTCATATCAATTACTCATCAGACGTCAGATGTCCGACCAGTTGAAGCTAGTTTAGTGGATTTGGATTTTTGATGCAAGTTTTTTGTTGCATAAACCATTTTCAAGCTGCCGCGTATTAGACTTAAACAGGATGGTGAATAATGAAAAACGAATTCGAAAGTAAGTTTTTGTTGTCGGTTTTTGACAAGATCAGACAGCACGGTGAGCACCGCGATAATGCCTACCACCTTGAAGGGATAAAAGCCTTTACGGATTTTGATGGGTATACAATATTTTTGGAAGATGCCAAGGTGAAACTCAATTACGGCTTTCACAATCAGTATCGCTTTGATTATCAGAGCGGGTCAGATAAGGATGCATTTGAAAAAAAACTGCAGCACATCAACAATCAATATTAACAACAATGGTTTGTGTTAAATCCAGCGCTGGAGCTCTTGGCGCAGCAACTTTCTATCGATGGGTTTGGCGAGATAGCTGTTCATCCCCGCTGAGATACACTTTTCGCGATCCCCTTCCATTGCATTGGCCGTGAGGGCAATGATTGGGATGTGTTGCCACTGGGCATAATGGCTATTTTGGCGGATATGTTGTGTCGCTTCGTAGCCGTCCATGCCCGGCATTTGGCAATCCATTAGCACCACGTCATAGTTAACCTCGCCACTAGCTAATGTATCGAGCGCATCTTGACCGCTATGCGCAACGTGCACGGTATGTTGCATATCAAGCAACATTTCTTGCGCAACGATGCGGTTGATTTCGTTGTCCTCGACTAACAAAATCACGGCAGAATGTTCATTGTTGGTGCTGGTAGTCTCTGGCTGCTGTGGGTGCTTAGTATCATGCGCGGTTTGCACAGCATTGCTGATAGTAAAAGTAAAAGTGGAGCCTTTGCCAAGCTCGGATTGTACCTTTATTTGGCCACCCATCAGCCGCACCAGTTGCTTGGATATCGCTAGTCCAAGGCCTGTCCCACCATGGGCTCTGGTAGTTGTGGCGTCAACTTGGGTAAATTCGTTAAACAAGTCATCGAGTTTGTCAGCCGCAATGCCAATTCCGGTGTCACTGACGGCAAATGAAAAGGTTTTCTCATTAATTTGTTTTGCTTCAATAGTGATTGCGCCTGCATGCGTAAACTTGATGGCGTTAGTGCACAGGTTGATGAGGACTTGTTTGAGCCTAGTCGGATCGGTGATCATCGGCGAATCAATGCAATTTTGCAGTGACAAGCGCAGCGGTTTTTGGCGCACAAAATGACTTAGCTCAAGCTCAATTGATGTCAGTAAGTCGGTGCTGTCAACCGATTCAAACTGCATATTGAGCTTGCCCGCTTCAATTTTAGAAAAGTCCAAAATATCGTTAATTAAGCGCAGTAGTGATTGACTGCTTTGTAATGCCATATCGACAAAACTGCGCTGTTTGTGATCCAGCTGGGTGTTGAGCAGCAGTTCGTTCATCCCGATGATGCCATTGATGGGGGTACGGATTTCGTGGCTCATATTTGCCAAAAACTGGCCCTTGGCCTTGTTGGCAATTTTGGCTTTTTCCTCGGCATCTTTAAGCATGGTGATATCTTGGAAGGTGCCTTTTAGCCAAGTGACCTGCCCTTTTTCGACAGTGGGTCGGCCCATCGCGCGAACCCAGATATGATTGCCTTTTGCAGTCACAAAAGGCAAATGCAGATCCCAGGATAGGTGATGACTTATGGCATCCTGCATCGCCTGCTCAATGGCGTTACGCGCCTCACCGGGATAGAAATCCATCGCTTTACTGACGTCGATGTGGCTGTGCATGGGCAGCTCATGGATACGGTAGACTTCGTCGGACCAGAATAGCTCGCCGGTTATTAGATTGAACTCCCACCCACCGAGTTTCGCTACTTCGGCCGTTTGCTCTATGAGTGCTTTATGCCTGAGTGATTCGGCCTCGAGTACCAATAGTTCGGTAATGTCACGACCAATAAATAAATACCCGTCAACTTTTCCATCGCGAGAGGTCAGGGCACTCATGGTCAGTGAAATTTGGCGGTATTGTTTGTGTTTGGTTAAAAAAGTAAAGGTGTATTCAGAAAATACTTTTTCTCGCGCAGCCAAATGCAATGCTTCTAGCCCTGGCTCGACGTAGTAGCCTATTTCTTGCGAAAGCACCTCAGTAAATTCAGCGAGCACGGGGGACTCGATAAAAATATTCAGGGTGGCATTGGAGATAATCTCAAAGAAGTGCCAGCCCAGCAAATCTGAGGCGTATTCGTTGAACGTCACAATCACGCCGTTGGTGTCTGTCGAAATAATCAGCTGTTGCGCGGAATCAAGAATGGCGCGCTGCAAGTTATTGCGCTCGCGCAGCTGCTTTTCAAATGATTTTCGCGAGCTAATATCAGCTTCAATAAACATATAGCCCTGACACTGACCCGCTTCAATAATTGGCTGACAGTTGAGTTTGACCCAGTAGAGCTTATTTTTTTTGTTGGTCAGTTCGATTTCGCCGATAAAGGTTTGTCGGGCGTTTATTGCCGCATGCAAACGATTTATTTCAACCTGATTGGCGCGAATGGAGACGCGATCAAGTGGGTGTAGTTGTTTGAGTTCACGCGCTGAGTAACCGGTCATTAACACTGCGGCGTGATTCACCCAAGTGATGTTAAGCTGCGTATTGGTAATAATGATTGCACTGTCGGTTTGTTCAGTAACCTGTGCAAGTAGGCGATAGTTTTGTTGTTCTTGCTCGAGGGATTTTTGCACCTGTTGCAGCTGTTCATGCTGTACGGCAAATTCGGTATTGGCAGTTGCCAAGCTAACCTCAGAGGCATATAAACGTGATGACTCAGTAAGTGTGGCGACCACAAAGCGCTCACCATCACTTTCAGTACAGCATAGCCCAATGGTAATGGCGATTTCATTGCCATCTTTGCAGATCCCTTTGAATACATTGCCAGCGCCCATCTGGCGCTCTTGCCCACTGTCCAAAAATGCTTTCACCCAGTTACCGTGCTGTGCTTGCACATTCGGCGGGAGTAACATGGTCAATGGCTGGCCGATGAGTTCGTCTACGCAATAGCCAAATAATACCTTAACGCGCTGATTGGCGTAGCGAATACACGATTGGGCATCGACTTGCAGGATCGCCGCAGATGAGGCGTCGAGGATGTGCTGAAAAGGATTTATGTTGTTCAAAATATATAAAAAATCAAAGCTGTGCGACCAAGACACTTATATATTTATAGCAGTCATTGGCCATTAATATATAATAATTAGCTGATTTTTTATGAATGTTAAGGAATGTTGTGCCGCACACCGTCAAACCTCCTGTTTTTAGCTGGCGTTTTTTCCTGCCGCAATACTGGCCAGTCTGGTTGGGTGTTGGCTTGTTGTTTGTCATTACATTATTGCCGTTATCCGTTTTACGTCGTCTTGCCACTGTTAATACTTGGCTACTAAAAACGTTAGCCAAAAAACGCGTGGCGGTTGCTCGAGTGAATTTGGCGCACGCATTTCCCCACTGGGATGAGGCAAAGCGCGATACATTGTTACAACAACACCTGGATGTAGCTGGGATGGCGCTGTTTGAAACAGCTATGGGTTGGTGGTGGCCCAAACGGCGTTTGTTGCCGCTGATGACTGTGGAAGGACAAGAACACATCGAAGCGGTGTTGGCCTCGGGTAAAGGGGCGTTTGTGATGGCGATCCACAATATGAATTTGGAAGTCAGCTGTCGTTTGCTCGGGCTGTTCCACCCAAGTGTTGCGTTTTATCGCGCCCATAACAACCCGCTAATGGACTATTTGCAATACCGTGGGCGGGCGCGCTCCAACAAATATATGATCGACAAGCGCAGTTCCAAAATCCTTTTACAAGCGCTCGATACGGGCGAGCTGTGCGTGTATTTACCCGACCAAGACTACGGGCGACGCGGCAGTCACTTTGTGCCGTTTTTTGGGGTGGAGCAAACCGCCACACTTTCGGCGTGTTTGATGTTTGCCAGACGCGCTAACTGCACCCCCATTATGTTAAGTACACAATACACAAAAACAGGTTACAAACTAAAGTTTTATGCACCAATGCCAGATTTTGCCGATAAAGAAGATAGGCAGGCGCTTACAGAGCTCAATCAGCACATTGAGCAGATGATCATGGAGCAGCCTGAGAGCTATTTGTGGATGCATAAACGCTTCAAAACCCGACCAGAAGGCGAACCTAGCTTTTATTAACTGGTTTTAGCTTTGCAGGAGTTGTCACAATAAGCTTGTGTCAAAAGCGTGCTATAACCAATAAACGGGTATCGGTATGAAGTTCTGGTTGATCAATATTGGCTTAATTATCATCGTGGTGGTGCTGGCGATTGTTCTTTTGGTCGTACGCGACACCAACGCACCCCCGCCAGATGCACCCGAGGCCACCTTGGCAGATAATTTTGAAAAATTTGCTCGTCGCGTGCGCAACTATCGCGATGAAGACTTTGATGATCCTGCGGCGCAGTTTTCCGTTGACGTAGCCTTGCCCAGTGAGCCATTAGCGAGCCGCATTGCCCAAATGCCTAGCGTGGAGGCAACCACGAGCACCGATGGTGCATTGGCGCGACGCACTTTTGCCAGCAATAAGCAGCTGGCAAAAATTGTTGCTGATTACGCCGCGCAAGAGGGCTTGGTGCTGATCTGGGATTTGCCACAAGACTTTATCGTCAAAGCACCATTTGTGATTGAAGGCACCATCGCGCATGCGGTAAAACACATCACTAGTGCTGTCAAAAATAACTTTTCTGAACCAATTATAGCCTACACTTGCCCCGATAAGCGCACCTTTGTGGTCACTACTGTAGCGCTGCATCGCGAGTCAAATTATTGCTTTCGCCTTTAGCTAGCTATGTATAAGTAATCAATATAAGTTATCATTTGGATTAGGCCAAAAACGTGGCTTGCCAAATCTGCTGCACGTTGTCTTGCAGTGCCTGTAACGAACCATCAGAGTGCACTTGCTCACGTTGAATACTCATGTGATGCTGATGATGCCGCCACGTCAAATAGCTCGTGGTGAGGGTAGCGGCAACCTCTTTAGTGATAACCCTAGCGTTGACAAGCGACTCCAACTGCCGCAGGTTATCACTGTAGTGGATGAGCTGAGGCTGTTGGTTGGCATGCACAAGCAGCCAATACTGGGTCATAAACTCGATGTCTGCCATGACCCCTTTGTCTTTGTCGCGCAGATGCTCACGCATTTTTTGACGCATGCTTAACACCTCTTGTTTAAGCGCGTCTGGGTCGCGCTCAAGGCACAAAATCTCCTGCCTAATAGTCGCAAACGCTTCTTGTAGCTCAGGGCTGCCATACACCGGGCGGCTTCTCACTAATGCCTGATGCTCCCACACCCAAGCTTCTTCGTGTTGGTATTTGCTAAACGCGCTTAAAGAGCTAGCAAGCACGCCTGAGTTACCGGCTGGGCGCAGACGCATGTCGATTTCGTATAGATCACCGAGTAGGGTTTTGGTATTTGCAAGGTGCATGATCCGTTGTACCAGCTTGCTGTAGAACTCCAAGGTCGAGATGGATTTGCGCCCATCGGTCATCTGGCTGTGGCGCCCGTCAAACAAACATACCAAATCGAGATCGGATTGATAGCTCAGCTCAATGCCGCCGAGTTTGCCATAGCCAACAATCAATAGACCTGTGTGCTGAGCGTCGGTGCCGGGTAACTCCCCGTAGCGCTTGGTCAACTGATACCAGGCATCTTGCACGACCTGCGCTAGAATCACTTCAGCAAGTAAAGTGAGCTTGTCACTCACATGCGCAATCGGCAGGTAGTCCAAAATATCCGCAGCGGCGACCCGCAGCTTTTGTGCGAGTTTAAACTGTCTTAGCGCTTGAATGCGGCCTTCTTCATCATCGGGCTCAATGCGCAGCAAACTGTGCGCAAGCTGTTCGCTAAACTCGGCGCGCCAGGCGTCCATATTGTGTTCTGAGCGTTGCAAATACTGGGGGTGGATCAGTTCATCAAGCAAAACTGGGAAGCGACAGAGTTGCTGGATCACCCATTCGCTTTTTTGACAAAACATACACAGCTGTTCGCGCACGCCGTCATTTTCTAGGATCAGTTCAAGATAGGCTGTTCTTCCTGCGACAGCTTTGAGCAGGGCAATAAGCCCTTGCCAAGTCGGCAGCTGCTGTTCCTGATTAAGTTTGGCGATATCGCGCAATAATACTGGGCACAGTCGCTCTAGGATATGTTTGCCGCGTGCGCCGATTTGCCATCCGGTGATATCGCGTTTGGCGATCGGAATGTGCTCACACACCTCAGTGCTTAGCTCAGGCAGCTGTGCATCTAATTCTGGTGCAGAGAGGTCCAGCTGCCAGCAGTCCATATAGCTATCTGCGATGTCGACTTGGCTTTTGATGTACGGCTGCACTAGTGCGGTAAAGTGCTCATGCACGCGGCGATTGAGCGCATCGAGCTGTTCTCTGAGCGCTGACCAATCAGCGTACCCGCATTGTTTGGCAAGCACCGCTTGTTGGTGTGGATCATCCGGTAGTGTTTGGGTTTGCTGACATTTGTATTGCTGTAAACGCTGTTCTACCAGGCGCAGTGTCAGATAATCGGAGCGAATTTCCGTACAGACCTCCGGGCTTAATAGCGTCTCTTGGCGTAAACCTTCCAGCGCAGTAAACAGTGATTGGGTCTGGAGCGTATGGTGACGCCCTCCGTAAATCAGCTGAAAACATTGCACCAAAAACTCAATTTCGCGGATCCCGCCTTTCCCCAGCTTAATATTGTCCTGTAGCTGGCGACGTCGATACTCCTGTTCAATGTTGTGTTTCATTTCCCGCAGTGAATCGAGCACGCTAAAGTCCACGTAGCGTCGATAAATAAAAGGTTTTAGCGTGTGCTGTAGATACTCGCTGGCGACATCCGCGGGGTTGATAATCCGCGCTTTGAGCATAGCGTAGCGCTCCCAACTGCGACCGTGGGTTTGATAATATTCCTCAAGCGCCGAGAAGGGCATGACTAACGGGCCGCTATCACCGAGGGGACGCAAGCGCATATCTACCCGCCACACCTGACCATCTTGGGTGTTGTGGTCGAGCAAAAAAATCAGCTTTTGCGCGACTTTGGTAAAAAACTGCTGATAATCGAAGGGTTTTTTGCGCTCGGCAAACTCTCCCGCTTCGGGGTAACAGAAAATTAAATCAATGTCGGATGAAAAATTGAGCTCGCGACCGCCGAGTTTGCCCATCCCAAAGATATACAGCTGTTGTGAACCAAACTCGCTTTGTGGCTCACCGTAGCGCCGCGCAAACTGTTGATAGGCCAGCATGTAGGCACAGTTAATAGTGGCATCGGCAATGTTGGAGACCTGTTCAAGCGAGGCTTTGATCGACTGGTTGGTAAATAAATCGCGGTAGGTGACATGTCCCATCCACAGGTGTTTGATTTTGCGTAACACGTGCAGCTGTTCAGTTTCGTTATGGCAGGTGGCCAGTTGTGCTTGTAAATAGGCTTCGAGATCTACAGCTGGTGGCAAGTGGCTATCAAGCGCAAACGTAGTATAAAACGCATTGGCAAACTCGTCATATTGCTGCCAAATATCAGCAAGATAAGGGGACTGTGCGCGCAATGTCGAGGGGTCAACAAGGTTAGCTATATTCATACATCTTTCGCCAATGGTTTCGATTCGATAGTCTGTGATATAGTGCATGATATTACCGCAAATATTCGCTAAAAAGATATTGTCATGGAACAATTGATCAAATTAATTTCTCTCCCAACCGACATTGGCCTGTACTTATTGATGGATATTGCCATCGTGCTGGGCTTGTTATGGCTAGTGCGCTTTTTGGCGGGGATGCAAAGTAAAGTCAACGTCTCTGATGAATTAGCCAACAAGGATAATATTGCGTTTGGGATCAGCGTAGCGGGGCGCATGCTGGCACTGTGTTTGGTGTTATCCGCCGTGGTCGGGCGCCATGTGGGCCAAGGGTTTGATGTGGCAGCGCTTGGCATGTTGCTCTTTGGTGTCATTGGTATTGTGCTGGTCAAATTAGGCCGGGTGGCACATGATAAAGTGGTGCTGCATCGCCTGACCAAGGACGAAGCTATTGCCAGGCGTAACAGTGCGGTCGCCACAGTGGATGCTTCGAGCGCAATTGGCAGCGCTGTGATTATTTATGGCGTGATTGCGTGGGTCGAGGGCAGTGACACTAACGCTGTGGTCGGGATTGTCACTGGCTTTTTTGTGGCGCTGACCATTTTGTTATTTACCACTAGGGTGTACGAGCTGCGGTTTGCTCGCAATAACCAAATCGATTCGATGCAGGGGCAACTGCGTAAAGGCAATATGGCCTTGGGGATCCAGCATTCGGGTAATTTGCTTGGCACGGCCATTGTCGTATCGAGCGTGGGACACATTTTGCAATACGATGCAGACACTTATGTGAGTAACGCCACCGGCTGGTTGTTATGTGGCGTGCTTGCGGCTGCGGCGCTGGCGCTGATTGTGGGGATCGCGAAACGCTTGGTCCTCATTGGTGTGGACTGGAAGCAGGAGGTCGATATTCAAGAAAATATTGGCGTTGCGGCCCTTGAATGGGTATTAAGTGTTGGCATTGCGCTTATTACTCTTGGTATCATTAGCTAATCGTTTTTTTGACAAGTCGTTTTATGCTTACACTGCCATCTTTTCAACAAGTCCGCATGGTCATCGTTGGTGACATCATGCTTGACCGCTATTATAGCGGTGATACTCAGCGTATTTCTCCAGAAGCCCCGGTGCCAGTGGTCAAAGTTAACGACCATGAAGCCCGCCCTGGCGGCGCGGCAAACGTTGCGATCAATGCCGCTGCTCTGGGTGCGCAAGTCACGTTAATCGGCTTGTGTGGGGCTCATAACGGACAGGCTGATGAAGCGTCGAAGCAGCTCACTGAACGCCTAGCAGTGCATGATATTGACTGCCATTTTGCGTTTGTCGATGGCATGGATACCATTACTAAATTGCGCGTGATGAGCCGTAACCAGCAGCTGCTGCGCCTTGATTTTGAGCAGTCATTTGCTCAAGTCAACAAAGAGGCACTGGTGCAACAGTATGCCACAGTACTTGGCAATGCCGACGTGGTGGTGCTGTCTGACTATGCCAAGGGCACCTTATCGGATCCGCAGACGCTTATTACTATGGCCAAACAGGCCAATGTCCCTGTGATTATTGACCCCAAAGGCAATGACTACTCGCGCTATCGCGGTGCGACTTTATTAACTCCCAATATGGCTGAGTTTAGTGTGATCAAAGGACACTGTGACAGCGAAGGAGCCTTGAGTGAGGCGGCGCAAGCATTGCGTAATGAACTCGATTTGAGCGCACTGTTGGTCACGCGCTCTGAAGACGGCATGTCATTATTTGCCGATGCGCCGGATTATCATTTACCCGCCAATGCCAAAGAAGTGTATGACGTCACCGGAGCGGGGGATACCGTAGTAGCGACCTTAGCAGCTGGGGTCGGTGCACAATTGCCACTGCCACAAGCATGTGTGTTGGCCAACCAAGCAGCGAGTATCGTGGTTGGTAAACTAGGTACCTCGACCGTAACACCAACTGAACTGGCCGTGGCGCTGCAAGGCTTGATCCACGAAGATAGCGGGGTATTAAATCAAGAACAGGTGGTCCACACGGTGCAGCAATGGCAACAGCAGGGCAAAAAAGTGGTGATGACCAACGGCTGTTTTGACATTTTGCACGCTGGACATGTGTCTTATCTGCAAGCTGCCGCGAAGCTTGGTGACCGTCTGGTGGTGGCAGTGAATGACGATGCCTCCGTAGAACGTCTCAAAGGTCCAGGACGGCCGGTCAATAATGTCAGCAGACGCATGGCGGTGTTGGCGGGGCTGGGCGCGGTTGATTTGGTGGTGCCCTTTGCTGATGATACGCCACAAGCGCTCATCGCGGCGGTGCTGCCGGATATTTTGGTCAAAGGCGGCGATTATAAAGTGGAAGAGATTGCTGGTGGCGCGCAAGTCATTGCCAATGGTGGCAGTGTACAGGTGCTGCACTTTGAAGATGGTGTTTCCACTACGGCCATCATCCAGCAAATCGTGCACTCGCAGTAAGCCATAATGCCTTCTCTTGAAATACTGATTACGTTTACACTTGCTGCATTCTTAATGAACATTTCACCGGGTCCATCTAATTTGTATGTGATGGCAAGGTCTATTGCGCAGGGCATTTCAGGGGGAATTGCCGCGACAGCTGGTCTTGCTGTCGGCGGGTTAGTTCATGTGACGGCAACAGTACTCGGCTTGTCTGCGCTCTTTCAATATTCACCAACATTGTATACGGCGATAAAATTAATCGGTGCAGCTTATCTTATTTATCTCGGCATACAGTACCTATTAAAAAAATCCGATAGCCAAAATAACAGCGAGCCAGACACAAAATTACAAAGAAAAGATTTAAACAAGGTCTTTTATGAAAGCGTTTTTGTCGAAGTGACTAATCCCAAAACGGCGCTTTTTTTTCTAGCACTGCTTCCACAATTTGTGGTTCCCGATGCTGCTCCAGTTTCTACGCAATTATTAGTGCTTGGCTTTATTGTGGTGGTGACAGCCATCCCATGTGATCTCATGGTGGCGTTCTTTTCTGCAAGAATGACAAAATACATACAAGAAAATCAATTGGCGCAGACCATTCAAAATAAAGTATCAGGGACTATATTGGCAGGAATGGGGATCTTCATCGCAGGTGAAGAGATAGTAAGTATGTCTCAGAAACAATCATCACTAAATCTGGATTTGTCCTCCTGTCTCCTTTGGACTAAGGCCGCATAGTAACCTAGAGGTTATGGTCTATTTTGATATCGAGCTATTGCCCATCTTTTAGACTTAGTTCAACTTAATGTCGAGGCGCAGTTGTATCTGGAGCGAGAGCAACTGCAAGGGGTGCGAAACGAGCATATAATGCGATAGTTGGCGTTTTTAATGAATCTAGTAGCGCAGACGATTTTGTCGAGAACCTGAAAGATAGATCAGAAGCTGACTCAAAAACTGGCAACGGCAAGGTAAGAACACTAACAGATGGGACCACTGCAACGAAGCACAAATCGAGCAAAGATAATGGAAAGAACACTTTGGAAGTGCGAAAGCCTAACCAAAAGAAACCAATAAAATTTAGAGAACCAGAGTCTCAATAAATTATGGATATCAACGAAAAGATTGAAGAAAAACTTGGTAACTGGAGAGCACTGCCTAAATTTCCTTTTAAAGGAAATCTGGGCTTTGCCGTATTTTCTACCGACTCTGACCCGTCCTTAGAGGAAAAATTTGGTCACTTATTGTTTGAACTCAATAAACGACAGCATAACGTAAAATTCTTTTTAAAAACGTTCGTAGATATTAATAAAAGCACCTCACATTTTTTAGAACAAACTCAATATTGTTGGAAAGATATAGACGAATTTCAAAGAAAAGACCTTGCATACAAAGGGTATTATATTTCTGGAGAAAATCTTAATTGGCTCGGGATATACCATCCCAACGACTATTTCGTCTTAGGAGCTAACTCACGTGAGATAACTTGGTTCTGCGGCGAATATTTAGGGCATCAAGATTGGCGAACTTCGTTCAAAAATTCATATAAAAACGGACTCGTAGATATCTATGAGGAAGATTTTATTGAACTTACGTCGGAATTGTTCTGATATCCCCTAAAGCCTCGCACTCGCTGACCTAAGCCGCGGGGCTTTACTTTTAGGTCGATGCTGCGTCAGATAGGGTTGTTTCAATTGAATTAGTCTCGACTTAATCTGACAATCCTCTTGCAAAAGAGAGAGTTGTGAATATGACAAGACATTTCTTTTTTACCAAGACATGGCCGCGCTACTTAAAGACTTAAAGCCGTTTGACGAATTTTCGTGGATAAAAGCGTTTGACTCTGCGGCTGCACAACAAGTGGCACGTGATTTGGATAGCGCGCTGAAAAACGCCTGCTCCAAAGCCCGACTACAAGCATTTCCTAAGCATAAAGTGTCCTATAAGAAGAAAAAACAACACAACGACAGCTTTCGCTGTGTCAATAACAGCAACTGCATTCGGATAGACAACGGCACCATCAGTATTCCTAAAGTCGGCAAGGTGCCTATTAAACTGCATCGTAAACTCGTGAGCAACATCAAAACCATCACGATTCAATACAAGCATAGCCATTGGCAGTGCAGTATCACCCAGCAAGTCGAGTGCAATACTGCTAAGCAAGTGCTAAGGGCTTATCTTCAAACTTTGGCGAACGAGATTTTGGTCAATTTTCGAGAATGAATTTACCCAACTTGTCAGACAATTTTGAAAACATGGACACCTTAGGACTAATACTCCAAGGGGAGAACGACGAAATTGTTTTAGAAAAGGACAGAGAGTTTGGACCATTGATTTCAAAGTCAAATATAAAGTTGGTTACTTTGCCAAACTCTGGTCATGACATCTCATATGAGGATTTTAATGATTTACAAATTACTATTGAGAATTTT
>CAZLGJ010000042.1:0-20707 GCA_964559075.1 uncultured Glaciecola sp. | reverse complement strand
GAAATCATGATTGCGTTCTGTGCATGCATGCGATTTTCTGCTTGGAGCATTAATAAAGAGGCGTCCGAATCCATTAGTTCGCCAGTAATTTCAAGGTCGCGGTGTGCCGGCTGACAGTGCATGACGTACTGCGCACCGCATTGTTCTAACAAAGCGCGATTGACTTGGTAGGGAGCAAATTTTTCTTTGATATCAGCCAGCGGGGTATTATCACCCATTGACAGCCAAGTGTCAGTATAAACAATATCGGCCGCCCCTAATTGGCTAACATCGTCCAGCTCAGTTATGGTTGCCCCAGTGGTTTGTGCCATCTCTTTGGCCCATGCCACCATCTCGGGATCCGCTTCATGACCCGCTGGCGTCACAACAACTTGGTTAACGCCTAACAGTGCGCCGACGATGAGCAATGAGTGAGTCACATTGTTACCATCTCCCACATAAGCCATGGTGCGACCAGTTACCGTATGAAATTGCTCAGCCATGCCCAAATAATCAGCTAAGGCCTGACACGGGTGGTACTTATCACATAGGGCATTGATGACCGGAACTGAGGCAAACTCCGCATACTCTTCAAGCGTTTGGTGTGAATAGACGCGCGCGATAATGCCATCCGCCCAACACGATAAATTTTGTGCCATGTCTTTGTTGTCTTCACGACCCGCCAAGTTGTTCGCTTGTGTGTCTAGGTATACAAGGTGCCCGCCGAGTTTGTTGATACCTATATCAAAGCTAACGCGCGTGCGCAAAGACGGCTTTTCAAACAATGCCACGAGGGATTTGCCTTGCAGGGCATTGCGATAATCTGACGGTGCGCGTTTCACCTGAAGTGCTAATGCTAAAAGCGCCTGCATTTGCTCGGGCGTTGAATGTTTAAAGGTTAATAAATGATCCTGCATGGGTGTCTTCCTTACTTGGCTGTTGCTTTAGCTGGGTGGACTCGCGTGCCAAACGCGTTTAATTGACCACTGATAAGTTGCGCTGTATTACTCCACGCCCCAATCGTCACTGGACGTCCAAGGGTGTCTGCGGTATCAATCGCCGCTTGTACTTTGACTATCATACCGTCGGTAATTACGCCCTGATCGACGTGTTGGGCGAAGGTCGCATAATCGAGTTCATTAATAAGTGCTTTGTCTGCGTCTAATACGCCTGGCACATCCGATAATAATAGTAAATCCGCATCGAGTAATGCGGCAATGACAGTGGCGGCATAATCCGCGTTTACATTAACGAGCTGGCCGGTGGCAGTCGCGCCGACGGAGTTAATAATTGGCAAATAACCGCTCGATAACAGGGTGTTTATCAACGTCGCATCATGTGCAACAGGGGTGCCTACGCAGCCAAAGGTTTCATCTTCAATGTGACAAATCGTGAGTTGACCATCGGCCAAAGTGATCCCCGTGGCGCTGATGCCATTGGACAGTGCTGCACTGAGTAGCTGCGTATTGCACTGACCAGCTAATGCGGCTGCAACATAAGGCATTTGCTCAACTGGCGTGACGCGTAAGCCATTGCGTTTTTCAGAAGTTTGCCCCATAGCGCTTAATAAGTTGGCAACTAAGCTGCCACCACCATGCACCAGTATCACAGGTTGTGATGCCTGTAAGACTTTGAGATGAGCAAAAAAATCCACGTGATATTCGGGGTGCTCCAAAAATGCCCCGCCGACTTTAATAACCAGCGGACGCATTAGACAACCTCAACAGGTTGGTTCAGCAGGCCTGAGTTAACCGGCAGCCCTTGGGTTAAATTAGCACATTGTAATGCCTGCGCAGCAGCGCCTTTGAGAACATTATCAATGGCAACCGTGACGACGGCATAGTGGCTTTGCGCATCATACGCATAATAGACATCGCAATGCGGCGTGCCTACAACATCATCAAGTTTGGGTGCAGTGTTGCGCAATCTCACCAAGGCCTGACCTGCATAGGCTTGCGAAAAAGCATCTTGCACTTGTGCAGCAGTCGTACCCGTTT
This sequence comes from uncultured Glaciecola sp., assembly GCA_964559075.1. GTDB lineage: Bacteria > Pseudomonadota > Gammaproteobacteria > Enterobacterales > Alteromonadaceae > Opacimonas. The sequence goes on along the minus strand of CAZLGJ010000042.1, from coordinate 18,731 downwards.
GGCATTTGACCGTGATGGTGGCTAATATGCCGCGCTTGAATGTGCCCAAATGCGGGGTGAAAATGACTTGTGTGCCAAGATAGGCTTCGATTTCTGGGGTATGACGATGCCCCAAAATACCATAGGCTTGCAGGCCAACTTCACAAAAGCTATTGCTGAGCGCTGCTTTACGACCCGCGCCGGATACACCTGAAATAGCGTTGATGACTGGGCGCACTTGAGTATCTAGTAAACCAGCCTGCATCAAGGGCTTTAGGCCTGATAGGCTGGCGGTGGGGTAGCAACCTGGCACGGCTACGACGGATGCGTCACTGATTGCCTTGGGATACCATTCAGCAAGGCCATACACGGCCTGTTCGCGCCAATTATCATCGTTGTGGGCAAAGCCATAAAACTGCTCAAAAACAGCCGCATCTTTGATGCGATAAGCGCCTGACAAATCCAATATCACAGCGCGCTTGCCGGCTAGGGTGGGCATCCACGCATGGGAGGCTTCATGGGGAGTCGCCAAAAATATTACGTCGTAATCCCATGCCAGTTGTTCGAGCATATCGTCACTGAGTGGCGTTAAAGACAGGTCACAAATCCCGATTAGACTGGCGTGTAAACTGTCGATGGGTTTGTGTGCATCCGCTGAGTTGGCAGAGACAAAGACCTGATGAAGATCAAAGCTACGATGTTGCGATACTAATTTTACTAAATCAGCCCCAGTGTAACCACTGGCACCTACGATACACGTCTTAATCATAAATTATGTTGCCTAAATGAAATAGTCAGAAACAAAAAAATCACTTTTACCTTTATTGTCTAACACATGCAATAAAGATAAAAGTGTTGCTTTCCAGAGTATTATTGTACTTTCGTCAAATAACCTCATCCAGCAAGGCAGGGAGAGTGTTAAATCGGTCGAGACAAAAACTGTGTATGGGCACGCTCATTTTGTGTCATTCGTAAACAGTGATAAATAAATATATGTCCATATTATAGTCATATTGACTTTTTATGCAAATAAAATGATTAAAAATTCAAAATGTACACCTAACACTTTTGGCGTACGTTACCCGTACACTTGCAACATCGGCGTGCTCATCATGCTTTGTCACAAATTCATTCTGCCCATTGTAGGTAAAAAAGGCTATAATGCATCGGTCGCAAATTTCCAAGCTTTTCAATAGTTTAATAGATGACGATCAATACACCACCGCCAGCAAAACGCTGGTATAACGAATCTGAGTTACACGCGCATCACAGCGCAGTGCAGACCTGGTTTGCCACGCATGTTTCACAGGGGCAAATGACCAGTGCGGGTAAAAGTAATAAAAAAGCTAAGCTTGCCTATGCCTATTACATTCCTGCTACTGCCAAACAAGCGATTGTGTTGAGCGCGGGTCGAGTCGAGAGTTATCTTAAATACCAAGCACTGTTTTGTGAGCTGGCCCATGCTGGCTATGCTGTATTTAGTTGTGACCATCGCGGGCAAGGGTTATCTCAGCGGCTGACAAAAAATCCAATGCAGGGGCATATCGAAGATTTTGCTGATTATGCCGCGGATCTACTAAATTTTGTTAAACAGGTTGTCACCCCACATTTTGCAAAGCCATGGTTACTGGCCCATTCAATGGGCGGGGCAATTGGCCTGCTAGCAGCTCAGCAAGCCCCGGCAGCCTTTGCCAAAATAGCGCTAAGCGCGCCGATGTTGGGCTTAGTTGCGCCGTTACCTGCATGGTTGACTAAACTGGTATTATCTTTGGGGCTACTTGGTTCAAACATAGTGCAAGCCCCACTTTATTTTATGGGCCAAAAAGACTACCACCCTGAAGCCTTTGGACAGAACAAGCTCACCCACAGTGAATTGCGCTATCGCATTTTTCGCGAACAGCAACAAGCCTATCCCGACACGCAACTAGGTGGTGTGACTTACCACTGGGTTGCCAGTGCCTTACAAGCGCTATATGGTATTGAACGCTATGCCTGTGATATTCAAATACCGGTGTTGTGCTTGAGCGCGGGTGCGGATGAAGTCGTTGATAACACTGCGCAAGCGTGCATCATGCGGCGACTGCCACACGGCCACTTTACCACTATTGAACAGGCGCGCCACGAGCTGCTGTTTGAAAGTGACTCGTGGCGCGAAGCTGCCCTAAATCAGATTTTGACATTTTTTGAGGAGCGTTAAGCATGTTAGATATCGTGCTATACCAACCGGAAATCCCGCCAAACACCGGCAATATCATTCGTTTGTGCGGCAACACTGGCTTTACGCTGCACTTGATTGAGCCTTTGGGCTTTTCGTTGGATGAAAAATCCGTGCGTCGCGCTGGCATGGACTACTCTGAGCTGGCGCCGGTAAAAATCCATGCAGACTTGGCTACCTACCTAGATACACAACAGCCCAAACGCGTGTTCGCTTGCACCACCAAAGGTTCGCAGCATTATCACACGGTGCGCTATGAGGCGGGAGATGCCTTAATTTTTGGTCCAGAAACAAGAGGTTTGCCAGAAGACTTTATCTTTAGTTTGCCACCAGAGCAGCGGGTGCGGATCCCCATGTTACCGGCGTCTAGAAGCATGAACTTGTCCAATTCAGTGGCGGTGTTTGTGTATGAGGCCTGGCGTCAAAACGATTTTGGCGGATCAGTCTGACACTGACAACAGCATCAACTGTTTTCTTTTTTGGGATCGCGACCCAACAGCGCAAGAGCCGCTTGTTTGGCGTCTAGTCCGCGATACAGCACAGCAAATAGTTGTTCAGTGATGGGCATTTCGACCCCAAAGCGTGCCGCTAGTGTCGCGACCTCTTCGGTATTGCGATAGCCTTCAACCACTTGGCCAATGCTTTCCATGGCCGCATCTACTGACATGCCTTGACCGAGCGCGAGACCAAAGCGTCGATTACGTGATTGATTGTCGGTGCAGGTGAGTACCAAATCCCCTAACCCCGCCATGCCCATAAAGGTTTCTGCTTGCGCGCCGAGTGCTTGTCCAAGCCTGGCCATTTCGGTCAAGCCCCGGGTAATGAGTGCAGTGCGGGCGTTTGCTCCAAAGCCCAAACCATCCGCTAAGCCAGCGCCGATAGCAATGACGTTTTTGACTGCGCCGCCTAACTGCACTCCAATCATGTCGTCATTCAGATATACGCGAAAAGACTGTGGATTATGCAGATAGTTGGCAATATCTTGGCCAAAGGCCGCGTTGTTGGTTGCCAGCGATATGGCTGTGGGCAAGTTAGCCGCCATTTCTTTGGCAAAGGTCGGGCCTGATAAAATCCCCATCGCTCGGTCGGGACCGATATAATCAGCGGCTACCTCAGATAATAAGCGGCCCGTTTTGGGCTCTAAGCCTTTGGTAGCCCATACTACGCGATGCGATGCGGTTAACAGCGGCGCAATTTGTGTGATGCATTCAGCGAAGGCATGCGAGGGTACTACGACTAACAAGTCGTTGGCCGAGGCCACTGCTGCAGATAAGTCTGCAGTGACAGACAATAACTCTGGGAAAGGCGCATCCAGAAAGCGCCGATTGTGACGCTCGCTGTGCATCTGCTCGACGTGCTTAGGGTCGCGCGCCCACAGGTTCGTGGTGACCCCATTGCGCGCCAGTTGCAGTGCTAATGCGGTGCCGTAGGAGCCGGCACCAAAAACAGCAATGCGTCTTGCTGGCGAGGATTTGGTCACGAGATTATGCGTCCAGCTGGGCTTTTTTAGCCGCTTCTTCTTGCGCTTGCTGTTGCATGTAAGCTTGGAAGATGGCGTCAAAGTTGACCGGAGCAAGGTTAAATGCAGGGAAAGTTCCGCGATTAACTAGACTTGAAATCGTCTCACGTGCGTATGGGAAAAGCGTATTTGGACAGAAAGTCCCAATCACAGCTTTGACATTTTCTTCTGGCATATCAGCAATAAAGAAAATACCCGCTTGCTGGACTTCACACAAGAAAGCAACGTCTTCGCCGACTTTGACTGTGACAGTTACAGACAACACGACTTCGTGTAAATTGTTGCCTAAGGTGGTGTTTTTGGTATCCAAGTCAAGCTTCACTTCAGGTTTCCACTCTTTGTTGAAGATGATTGGAGAATTAGGTGATTCAAACGAAATATCTTTGGCGTAAATGCGTTGAATACTAATGGGTGCTTGCTGTTGCTGCTGTTCGCCAGCCGCTTGGTTTTGTTCATCAGCCATGAAAAAGTTCCTACAAAGTTAAAGTGTTAAATATTCGCGTTGCTGTCAGTTATGCAAGTAATGGGTCGAGTTTGCCTTGGGCATCGAGCGCAAGCAAATCATCACAACCGCCAATATGTTGATTATTAATAAAAATCTGGGGCACTGTGGTGCGTCCACCCGCACGTTCAATCATCACATCACGCTGATCGGGATGTGCTTGAATTTCGGTGTTGTGTACCGCCACGCCTTTTTCGGCAAACAGCGCTAGCGCGCGTTTACAAAAAGGGCAATAATCTTTGGTATAGAGTTCAACCGTTGCCATTAATTTACTTCCTCGCTTATATCGCGTGTTGTTGCATTATTTAGTCACTGGCAAACTTGCGCCAGTCCATTCAGACATGCCGCCTTTAAGGATAAATGCTTGAGTAAAGCCCGCTTTAAATAGTTGCGTGGCGGTCTTTTTGGCATTCATCCCCATAGCGCATACCACTATAATGGGTTGTGCTTTATGTTTTTCAAGTTTAGCAAACTCTGCTTTGGCAATTTCTTCACTTTTTAACTGACGCGCTCCGGTAATATGGCCGGCTTTAAACTCGTCGGGTTTGCGGATATCGAGGACGACAGCGTCTTCTTTGTTAATTTTGAAGGTGACTTCTTGGGGGCTCAGAGCTTTTACCGGAGAGAGTAGCGGCGCTATAAATGAATAGACTAGCAAGATTATAAGCGCTAACCAAATACCCGATAACAAGAAGTTTGCAGATGCAAATTCAATGAGTTGTTCCATGAAAAAACCTTAATTCAAATGAAAGTGTTTGTGTAATAAGCGCACTAGTATAGCGCAATCTTATGTTTTGACTAGTGTTTCCCAAATAAGCATGCGTAGCAACCGACACAAAACGTGCCTCTGCATTTTGGGCCACTTTAATTTAGCGTCAAAAAGTGCTAATTTACAGCCTAACAATTTTTAATGTTTTTTTTATTTTGAGGGACTTATGAGTCAACTAAATGCACCACTAGCTTTGTTAATTTTAGACGGGTGGGGATATCGTGAAGCACCCGAAAACAACGCTATATTGGCGGCGCATACGCCGGTGCTAGATGAGCTTAAACAAACCTATGCCAACACGCTTATTTCTGGTTCGGGTTTGGACGTTGGTTTGCCCGAAGGGCAGATGGGTAATTCTGAAGTTGGCCATGTCAATCTTGGCGCTGGCCGTGTAGTTTATCAAGACTTTACCAAAATCACTAAAAGTATTGCCGATGGTGAATTTGCCCAAAATCCAGCATTAGTAGCAGCCATCGATAAAGCCGTTGCAGCAGATAAGGCTGTGCACATTATGGGCTTGCTCTCACCTGGCGGCGTACACTCCCACGAAGATCATATTTTTGCGGCGCTTGAGTTAGCTGCTCAGCGTGGTGCTAAAGCGGTTTATTTGCATGCATTTTTGGATGGACGTGACACGCCCCCGCGTTCCGCACAAGCCAGTTTAGAACGCGCTGATGCCGTGTTTGCCAAACTCGATTTGGGTAAAACTGCGACCATAGTTGGGCGCTACTATGCGATGGATAGAGATAATCGCTGGGAGCGTGTGGCGCCTGCTTATGCGCTGCTCACACGTGGCGAAGCACAATTTAGCGCAGAGTCTGCAGTAGCAGGTCTGGAAGCGGCTTATGCCCGTGATGAAAACGATGAGTTCGTCAAAACCACTGTAATTGGTGAGCCGGTGACAATGGCCGAGGGCGATACTGTCTTGTTTATGAACTTTAGAGCGGATCGTGCGCGACAATTAGCGCATACCTTTGTTGATGATGAATTTGACGGTTTTGACCGTGGCGACAAGCTACCGCTATCTGCCTTTGTTATGCTCACCGAATATGAGAGCAACCTCACTAATCCTTGTGCTTTCCCTCCTGAAAAACTGAATAACGTGATGGGCGAGTGGTTGGCTAAACACAACAAGACGCAGCTGCGGATTTCAGAAACCGAGAAATTTGCGCATGTGACGTTTTTCTTTTCTGGCGGCAAAGAGGATGAATTTGAAGGTGAGCAGCGTATTTTGATCCCATCTCCAGATGTGGCAACTTATGATTTACAACCGGAGATGAACTCTGAAAAGTTGACTGACGAGTTGGTCGAAGCTATCCGAGCAAAGCGTTTTGACGTAATTATTTGCAACTTCCCCAATGGCGACATGGTCGGTCATACCGGCAATTTTGCCGCAGCGGTCAAAGCTTGTGAAGCGGTGGACGCATGTATTGGACGTGTGGTTGCTGCCTTGCGCGAAGTGGGAGGGGAGTGTCTGATCACGGCCGATCACGGTAACGCGGAACAAATGCAAGATCCCAATACGGGACAAGCGCATACCGCGCATACTAGTGAACCGGTACCATTTATATACGTTGGACGCGAAGCGCAAGTTCGCGCAGGCGGCACACTCTCTGATGTAGCGCCAACCATGCTGCATTTGCTGGGAATGCCTCAGCCTGAAGAAATGACCGGCACGCCAATAATGACCGTTAAGGACTAAGGGCGTGACGCGCCAGTCGCGCAAGTCACTGCATACAACACATGTATGGCCTCGACCTCGGTCGGGGTCCGGTTGGTTATGTCTGGCGTGCGGACTGATTTTTTTTACTTTTGCTTCGTCTTTTTTTGCCACTGCGCAACAAGATGATCTGAGCAATATTCAACAACAAATTGCTCAAACTGAACAACAAAAAGCGGCTCGAGAAGCGCGCCGCAACGAGTTATTTAGGCGTTTGCAGGCCCAAGAATCAGAGATTGCAATACTTTCTAAAGAAATCAATCAAACTAATATTGCCATTTCTCAAAACCGTGCTCAAATCAACGATCTGCAAATTCAGACAGAGCAATATCGCGAGGCGATCACGGTGCAACGCGACTTATTGGGACGTCAAATCCTCTCTGCCTATGCCGCGGGTGACTATGATTTGGCAAAAGTGATTTTTAATCAAGAAAACGTCGCAGAGCTGGAGCGCATGCTGACTTACTACCAGTTTGTTTATCAAGACCGCAAAAGCACTATTGATAAGTTTGTGCAACAAATAAATCAGCTTCGAGAAAGCGAAACGGCACTGGCGCAAGCCCAAGAGCAGAGCATGCGACTGTTAGCTAGGCTTGAGGGACAGTCTATCGAGTTGAGCGCACAGCGGTTGCAGCGCCAAAAATCAATTGAAGCATTAGAGTCACAAATTCAGTCAGATATTGTGCGTATTCAACAGCTCAAAGAAGATGAGGAACGCTTGACTCAAGCGATTGCTGAAGCCGAGCGCTTGGCGGCAGACGCGCTTGCTTTAAGTGGATTGAGTCAAGTCAAAGGCGCACTGATACAGCCGGCACAAGGTAAAGTGATGCACCAATTTGGCAAGCGTCGTCAGGGGCAGCTCAAATGGAAAGGCATGACGATTAACGGCGAGGCCGGTTCACCAATTTTTGCTATTCACACTGGCAAAGTTATCTTTGCCGATTGGTTGCGAGGGTTTGGTTTGGTGCTCGTGTTGGAGCACGGTGACGGATACATGAGCGTTTATGGGCATAATCAAGCTATCCTAAAATCTGTAGGAGATATCGTAAAACGCGGTGAGACGATCGCGCTTATGGGGCAAAGTGGCGGGCAGATTGCCCCCAATTTGTACTTTGAACTGCGCCACAAAGGGGTTCCACTCAATCCAAGGTTGTGGCTTAGTCCTTAGGCCCAGTTTGCACTCATGGCTTAATACCTTCAATTTTTCGAATGATATGTCGATAAATTAGGTATTAATGACCAAGGATCGGAACATGACTGCTAAACTCTCCTTCACGCGCTCCACTGTAATTACCGTATTTACGGTCAGTATTACCGTCATTGTGCTCACTATTGCTGTGTTAACGCAGTTGTGGCAAGCCAATCAACAGGCCAAGGCCGATCAACAAATGACTCAATTTGCGCAACTGCTTGATGACGTCGCTCATCAACATGCGGTCGAACGTGGCTTAAGCGCAGGATTTTTGGCCGGCAATACGCAGTTGCGTAGTGCGTTAATAGCACAGCGTCAAGCCGCGGATGTCAGCAGTGAGGCATTTTTGCAAGCCGCCAAACTGATGCCAGAGGCTATCCAAAAGCAAGCGCAGGCATTGATTACTCAGCTTGGACAGCGCAGCGGCATTCGACTACAAATTGACCGTCAAAACAGCCCTCAGATGTTTGCCTTTTACAGTCGTGTCAATGCACTTGCACTTGCTCAGATTGCACAGATAGCTTCACGCTTAGGCAGTGTCGAGCAACGTTTAGGGTTGCAAGCGGCATTGACGCTGGCATGGCACAAAGAGCGCTTGGGGCATATCCGTGGTTTTGCTAATGGCATCTTGACTCGCGGTGAGATGACCGTCGCAGAAAAGGTCAAACTGAGTAGTTTTGCCGATGCCTTACAAGCGGCGCAAGGACAAAGCCAACAAAGTTTAGTGGGCGCATCGCAAATACAATACCGAGATATTGTTTCTTCTCAAGGTAACCAAACGATAAAAGCCACGCTAAATTCGTTGCTCTCAGGTAAGGCTGATGTGCAAGCTGTCACACTTTCTCCCGCGCAGTGGTTTGCCACTAATACGGGCGTCATTAAAGATATTAAAGGCCTGGTAAATGCGCAGTGGCAAGAAAATATCACATTGGCGAGTGCACAATACCGTATCTCTATGTGGCTATTTACGGCGACGGTCACGCTTGTCGGTGTGTTTTTTGTCGCTATGGTGTTTATTAATCGCCACGCCATTAGCCTGTTGCGCAATGAAATAAGATTTTTTACACAAGTGATGTCAGATGTGTCGCAAAAAGGCGATTTAACCCAGAATTTTAACAATACCTCCAATGAACTTGGACAGTTATCTGAGGCCATTGTCGGCTGTTTTAACGTGTTACGTGAGCGCTTTGCCTCAATTTCAGGCATGGTAGAAGAGCAAGATAAATTAGCGAATAACCTTGCGCATGCCACTAACAAAGTCAAGGAACACGCTTCTCATACGCATCAACTAACCGCATCACTGGCCGCTGCCACCGAAGAAATGTCGGCAACTAGTCGCGAAATCGCGCAGTCCGCCAGTGTGACCAATCAGCTTGCCAACGACGTGGCAACACATGTGGGTGAGGCGGTTACCGGGTTGCAAAGCACTAAGGATGCAACGGACGTATTGGCAAAAAATATCGATGCGATTAAACATCGCACTCACGCGACTGCCGACCAAGTGAATTCCATCAATAACTTATTGGCCACCATTACGAGCTTATCTGAGCAGACTAATCTGTTGTCGCTCAATGCGGCAATTGAAGCCGCTCGAGCTGGTGAACACGGTCGAGGCTTTGCCGTTGTGGCAGATGAGGTACGCACGCTGGCAACCACGTCTAATAAAGCCACTCAGGAAATTGCAGATATTCTTAGCACCTTAAAAGACTCTAGCCAACAAACGCTCAATGCAGTTGATGCAGGGCAAAAAAATATCCAAAATATGCATGCACAAGTCGATCTGACATATTCGCAATTTGATGCACTCAATGAGCAAAGTCAGGCCATGTCGCAACAATGTGACATGGTGGCAGCCGCAGCTGAGGAGCAGTCGGTGACTATTACGCAAATGGCTCACGAAATAACCAGTGTGGCCGATGCATCAGAGCACGAAATGCAAGCGACTCATACTTTGCAAACCGTGTTTACTGAGCTGCAGTACTCGCAAACAGCGATCACAACGAATATGCGCTTCTTTAAATTTTAAATGTAAGTTATACCTGTTATTATGCCGCGGTGAGTTGTTAGCCAGGTGAAGTTAGTATGGTATATCGCATTGTTAAAGTCATTCGAGTGATGGCTATTTGTTTAGTATCGACGTTGTTCTCAACAGTTGTCTTTGCTAATACCCCGAAGATTGCGATTATCATAGACGATGTTGGACACCGCTATCAGGATACCCAACTGCACAGCTTGCCTACAGAAGTGACATTTTCAATATTACCCGACACTGATTTTGCCCCGCTAGTTGCCAGACAAGCCAATCAAAATGGGCGTGAGGTCATGATCCACATGCCGATGGAGTCATTAGTCCCGTCACAAGACTTGGGCAATGAGCCTCTGCTTGTGTCAATGAGCCAGGCGCAGCTAAATGCGGCACTGCAACGAGCACTGAGCAATGTTCCTCATGCCATTGGCATTAACAATCATATGGGCAGTAAGTTTACCCAGCTCAAAAGCACCATGGATGCGTTTTTTGCATCGCTTGCGCAGACCGATTTGTTTTTTGTTGACTCACGCACCACGCCATTTACCCGCGCATACCAACAAGCACTTGAGCACGATATTCCTGCAGTCGAACGCCATGTTTTTCTCGATCACGTTTATCAGCAGGATTTTATGGAAGCACAATTTGTCAGGCTCATGGATACTGCACAAATCAATGGTTTTGCCCTGGCTATTGGTCATCCCAACAAGAAAACACTGGCGTTTTTGCATGCGAATTTATCGAGATTAGCAGAACGCGGGATAACCTTAGTGCCCATTTCACAATACATCGACATGCAGCAACCCACGCGCTTGGCAAAAAATTAATAGGACATCGCTGAGTTCGATGATAAAATGTTACATTATCACGTACTCAATCTTAATCTTCGGACCACTTTCGCAATGAAACACGCAATAGAACAAAACTACTTAGACAAAGCCGGTGTCTGGCTATCTGGTTTGTGCGCGTTGCATTGCCTTGCGTTACCTCTATTGCTGCCGCTCTTACCAATATTGGCAAGCTCATTTTTTGCAGAAAGCTGGTTTGAACGCACCATCTTAGGACTTTCTATCGCCCTTGGGTTTTTGGCATTAATGATTGGCTTTTATCGCTATCATCGTCAAATATACCCGTTCTATGCATTGTGTATGGGAGGCGTTATTTATTGGCACAAAGACATGTTTGGCCATGACTTTGAGCCGGTCATTGTGACGCTAGGTGCAATTTTAATCATTGCGGCGCACCTACTTAATATCAAGTTGTGTCGTGACTGCAAACAATGCAAAAGCACGTCTTGTAAGGCGAGCTAGTTACTTTTTATTCATCGCTTTGACAAGCTGTGCGTTGCGTTAACCAATGCTGAGCTGCCGCCGGCACATTACTAAACACGCCATCTATGCCAAGCTGTAGGCAATGTTCCCACTGCGCAGCGTCATCCACTGTATACACCCAACATAATAAACCTCGCGCGTGACAATCGGCGACAAACGCTGGTGTCAATGCTGGATACGCGATGGCGGCAATATTCGCGTTGAGTGCAGACGCATAGCTAGCAAGTCCATCTGGCTGCACTTCAGTCAAGGCACCAAAGCGGACCGGGAGATTATCTTGCTGCAGTATCTTCAAACAGTCATGGTCAAAAGATGAGATAACGACATGTTGATCCAATAAGCCAAATTGCTGCATGCGCAAAAAATATTCCCGCATAAACTGCGCATCGTCATAGGATTTGATTTCGATATTGATGGTGATATCTGGTGGCAGCAGCACCATCACCTGCATTAAGCTTGGCAGTTCATAACGCGCGCGCAACGGCTCATCAATGTCGCACAGCGCAAGATCGACCTGATGTGTTCGCGCTAGATTAGTGTCATGCACGATGAATGCTTGGTCACGGCAAAAATGCACGTCAAACTCGATGCCTTGGCAGCCTTGTGAAAGCGCCAGGCGAAATGCGGCCATGGAGTTTTCTGGCGCATCCCGTGAGGCACCTCTATGCGCGAGAACTAGCATGGCGTTTACTGGTGATAATGGTCTCATAAATAGCCGCCGACACAATTAAGAGGCCACCGACAAAGGTTTGCCAATTGGGTTTTTCCCCAAGTAGCAAGATGGCTAGCACCACGCCATAAAAAGGCTGCATGCAGGCCACTAAGGAAAACGTTTTAGCGCGCAAGTGTTTTAGCGCCGCAGCTACCATTGCATGGGGCACAGCAGTAAATATTGTGCCGAGCAATAATAACAAAAACCACGTATGTCCTGAGGCGGATACCAGCGCATCTGAGCTAAACCAGAGCAGGCAGGCTGAGACGATGAGAGTTTGGTAAGACATGGCTTTTGCCCCGCTATAATGCGCAAAGTGCTGACGATGCAACAGGTTACGTAGGGCGTATAAGAGAGCGGAGAAGACCCCAACGGCAACGCCCATGGTGATATCATTGGCAAGGGAATTTTCTGGCACGATCAACATGATCCCGATAAACACTACGATGGCACTGAACAAATCTTGCCAAATGAGTCTGATCTTCTCAAAAAAAGGCTCTAGCAGCACAGTAATCACCGGGAAAGTAAACAGTGCAATGATCCCCACGGACACGCCTGCATACTGCATAGCGGCAAAATACGTGATCCAGTGCACGGCCATGATAACGCCAAGCCCGGCGCCAACTATATAGTCTTTGCGGTTATCTAAGCGCCAAGACTCGCCCATCAGTTTGATTAACGCGTACAAAAATACACAGGCAAATACCGAGCGCCCGATAGTAATATCCAGTGCGCTCAATGGGATGATCTGCGAAAATAACGCCGTTCCACCCAACAACATGACGGTAAAGTGTAGCGAGTAAAGACTGCGTTTAACCGGATCCATTTGTTAGTCTTGTGTCTCAGCTGCTGAGCCTTTGACGGAAGCAAAAGGCTGCCCTAGGCGGGTGATTTGACCAGCTTCAAGCTCGCCCAAGTCGACACGGTTCGGTTCAAAGCACACCACAATGGTAGAGCCAAGCTCAAATAAACCCATTTCATCGCCTTTTTGTAAGCTTATGCTATCACCGGCGCTGTCGGTATACTGCCAGTGCGTGACGTGTTTACCTGCCGGAGGGGTAACTGTACCAGCCCAGACTGTAGCAATGCTGGCAACAATCGTAGCGCCAACCAAGACGATGGCCACTTTGCCAATGGCGGTATCAAAGATTGCCACTACGCGTTCATTGCGCGCAAATAATCCGGGTACATTTTCAGCGGTTAATGGATTAACGGAAAAAAGTTCACCCGGCACGTACACCATGTCGGTGAGTTTGCCGGTCAACGGCATGTGGATCCGGTGATAGTCTCGTGGTGACAGATAAATAGTTGCAAAATCACCGCCTTTAAACGGGGCAGCGAGATGTGCATCTCCGCCAAGCAGTGCAGTGAGGCTGTAATCGTGGCCTTTGGCTTGGAAGATTTGCTCGCCTTTGATAGCACCGCATTGGCTCACAGTGCCATCCACAGCGTGACCGAGGACATTGTCGTCATGACAAAAAGGGCGCAAACCGTCTTTGAGTTCACGCGTAAAAAACGCATTAAACGAGGCAAACTGCGCCGGATCTTCGATCTTGGCTTCGCTCATATCAACCTTAAACTGTTTGATAAAGGCTTTGATTACAAAGGTAGTGATTTTTCCATGTTCGCCGGCGGCAAATTTGCCAACTAAACGAGAAAGTGGGTGTTTGGGTAATACGTATTGTAAATTAACTTTAAGCCAATCCAGCACGGCTGTGGTCTCCTGTAAATTGAGTGCGTATTGTACATGGATTTGGACGAGAAATAATTAAAAATCGCTCGCAAAGCTAGGACGTTTGTCGGACATTGAATCGAGAATTTTGTGGTAACTCAAAAATCGTTCTTCATCGATCACGCCATCCTCAACTGCCTTGCGTAATAGACAGCCAGGATCATCACGATGCTTGCAGTCGCGAAATTTACAGCCGCCTAAAAATGGGCGAAATTCAACAAAACCTTGAGTGATCTGCTCTGGGGGTAAATGCCATAACGCAAATTCACGTACGCCGGGCGAGTCGATGAGCTCACCGCCGTGTTTAAAGGGGATCAGTTTAGCGGCAGTGGTGGTGTGGGTACCCAATCCAGAGTTGCTGGAGACCGCCCCAACCACCTCATCTGATTCGGGCAATAGCGCATTGACTAGCGAGCTTTTGCCCACCCCAGATTGGCCGACAAACACGCTGATTTTGTCACCTAGCAGGGCACTGAGTTCAGCGATACCCTCTTGGGTCTTACAGCTGGTATACAGTACGCGATAACCAATTTCGCGATAGATATCGAGCGCTTCATCAACGAGATCACGGTCTTCATCATCGATCAGTTCAATTTTGTTGATGACAATGACGGGGGTAATAGCAACGTCTTCACAGGCCACCAGGTAACGGTCAATAATATGAGTAGACAGCGTGGGTAATATCGCGCTGACAATGATGATTTGGTCGATATTGGCCGCTATGGGTTTGACGCCGTCATAAAAATCCGGCCGCGTCAGGACTGAGTGACGCTCGGCAACGAATTCAATCACGCCTAGATCTTGGTTATTTTCAGCAAGCGGCGGGTAGAACTGCACTTGGTCGCCGCACACTACTGAATCAATAGTGCGACGAATATGCACCTGATAATCAACACCTTCACTATCTCGTACTATCGCCTGCTTGCCAAAGCGGCTGACGACCTTACCCGCTTGTAGTGGCCCGTAACGCGTTGCATCTAGGCTTAAGTCACTAGTGTTGGCTGTCGCGGCATCACCTTGCACGGTGGCGAGATGCTTTTTGCGGCGATTGCGGGCAATCTGCCGACGTTGTTTGTCACTGAGTTTGGGTCGTTTAGCCAAAAGAAGATTAGTCGTCAAAATTTCTCATAATTGCCTGTATGTTACCGTTAAGCTCGTTATAATACCAGCGAAGCAATCAATGAGATTTTATATGTCGATAGCAACTAATGCCCCCACAGTGTCCGCCACAGCCAAACAAAACGATAATAATTTGATTTGGATCGACATGGAAATGACGGGGCTGGATCCAGAACAAGACGTGGTATTAGAAATTGCGACCATTATTACCGACAGTAACCTTAATGTATTAGCTGAAGGGCCGGTAATTGCAATTCATCAGCCCGATTCAGTGTTGGCTAATATGAATGAGTGGTGTATCAAAACGCATGGTGAGACTGGCCTGACTCAGCGCTGTCGCGAGAGCACCATTTCGGTATCTGAGGCACAAAACACGACGCTTGCGTTTGTCTCACAGTGGGTTGGCGCGGGTAAGTCACCGTTGTGCGGCAACAGTATTGGGCAAGACCGCCGCTTTATGGACAAGTATATGCCGCAATTGGAGGCCTACTGTCATTATCGCAATATTGATGTCTCCACGATCAAAGAGTTAACTCGCCGCTGGCAGCCAGAAATTGTGGAACGTCATGTCAAAAAAGGCGTACATCTTGCGCTCGATGATATTCGCGAATCCATTGCAGAGCTGGTGTACTATCGTGAAACGGTATTTAAAATCTAGTCGGAGTAGATAGTTGGTCTAACCGCTCATAGCCGCTATTGAGGATGATCTATGTCAGAGAATAACAATAACAATACACCTGAACATTTACACAACCCGTTGCGCAAGGTTGTTCTAGCCCTACGCGGTAAACCACAATGGCTGCAACGCTTAGTGTTGACCAGAATTTTTCGGCATACCGTCAAGCTCAGCGGCACCGTCAAACAAGATATTATTGCCACTGATTTGACTTCCGTCACCTTTAAACAGCGCAACCTTAAGCGCGTGCAGAATCACATTGGTGGTGTACATGCCGCCGGTACCGCCTTATTGGGAGAATCCGCCACGGGATTTGTGGTGGGGACGAATCTACCTGGGGACAAATTACCGCTGTTAAAATCCATGCAGGTGGAGTATGTCAAACGCGCCACTGGCGATTTGACCGCGCATGCCCACTTGAGTGAAGCACAGCTTGAAGCCATGCGCAGCATGGATAAAGGCGAAGTTTCCGTTGCCGTGACGATCACCGATGCTGCTGGGATCAACCCAGTGGAAGCCACCTATATTTGGGCGTGGATCCCTAAAAAAAAGCATAAAGACTAAGGTCGCAATGAGATTACTGTGATAGGCGGTAAAATAGACAACCTGGAATAAATGTAACGATAATGTAAAAAATTCCAATTTTCCCGTTATTTTACTGCTGTTTTAAAATTTTTATCCTAAAATTTGCTATATATAGGATATAAATTTCACTTTTTACTGTAATCGTGTTTATTCTTTTCTACCCCTAACGTAGAATACACCGTAACAAATCTTTGATTAATTGGAGAGACTCATGAAAATGATGTCAGGTGCCGCAATGGTGGTACAAACGCTCAATGACTTGGGCGTAAAACATGTGTTCGGATACCCCGGTGGTGCCGTTTTAGATATTTATGATGCGCTATTTGCACAAGATGAAGTCAAACACGTGTTAGTCCGCCATGAACAAGCGGCTGCGCACATGGCTGATGGTTATGCGCGTTCGACTGGCATCACGGGAACCGTCCTAGTGACGTCAGGCCCAGGTGCAACAAATACCTTGACTGGGATCGCCACTGCCTACATGGATTCGATTCCGATGGTCGTTTTATCTGGTCAGGTACCTTCGCAACATATTGGTGAAGATGCTTTCCAAGAAACGGACATGGTGGGCTGTTCACGTCCTATCGTTAAGCATAGTTTCCTTGTTAAGCGCGCTGTAGATATTCCTAAGGCCATTGCGCAAGCTTATTATATCGCTAATAGTGGTCGTCCAGGACCTGTTGTGGTTGATTTGCCAAAAGATATCGTCAATGTAGCTGAAGACCATCCTTATGAGTTCCCCACAGATGTGACCATGCGCTCATATAACCCTGTGGTGAAAGGTCATAACAAACAAATTCGCAAGGCGGTTAACGCGATTGTTGAAGCCAAGCGTCCAGTATTGTACGTCGGTGGTGGTGCCATTGCAGCACAAGCCGAAGGCGAGGTGACCGAGTTAGCGGAGCAGCTAGGTTGCCCAGTTACCTGTACGCTGATGGGGTTAGGCGCGTTTTCTGGCGTACACCCTCAGTTTGTCGGCATGTTAGGTATGCACGGTACGCTTGAGGCGAACAAAACCATGCATAACTCGGATTGTATTATTGCCTTAGGTGCGCGTTTTGACGACCGCGTGACTAACAATGTCGAAAAATTCTGTCCCAATGCCAATATCGTGCACGTGGATATTGATCCGGCATCGATATCAAAAACCGTCAAAGCGCACATTCCGGTCGTTGGCTCTATTGAAGTAGTGGTTAAGCAGCTGCTAGAAGAGTTGGCCAATGAAGATTTATCGCAAACCCGTGATAAGCAAGCTGACTGGTGGGAACAAATTCATGCATGGCGCGAGCAGAAGTGTTTGAACTTCACGCAAGATAGCCAAGTGATCAAACCACAGAAAGCCATCGAAGCTTTATATAAGCATACTAAAGGCGATGCCTTTGTTAGCTCTGATGTCGGTCAGCACCAGATGTTTGCTGCGCTGTACTACCCGTTTGCCAAACCGCGTCGCTGGATCAATTCTGGTGGTTTGGGCACGATGGGCTTTGGTTTACCGGCGGCGATGGGGGTGCAGTTTGCGCATCCTGAAGCGACCTCAGTCGTAGTTACGGGTGATGGTTCGATTCAAATGAACATTCAAGAGTTATCGACTTGTTTGCAGTACAACCTGCCAATCAAGATTATTTCTCTAAATAACCGTGCGCTGGGCATGGTACGTCAATGGCAAGACATGATTTACAAAGGCCGTCATTCGCATTCTTACATGGATTCGATGCCTGACTTTGTCAAACTAGCCGAAGCCTATGGTCATGTTGGCATCAAGGTTGATTCACTGGATGAACTGGACGATGCGATGGCTCGCTGTTTTGCCGAAAAAGATCGGTTAGTCTTTATGGACATCGCGGTTGACCAAAACGAACACGTATACCCTATGCAAATTAAATATGGTGCGATGGATGATATGCGCCTTAGTAAGACGGAGCGCACTTAATGAAACGCATTATTTCTGTACTAATGGAAAACGCCCCAGGGGCACTATCACGTATTGTTGGGGTTTTCTCTCAACGTGGTTTTAATATTGACTCTCTGAATGTGTCAAATACGGATGATCCAAGTTTGTCGCGTTTGACCATTGCGACACAGGCTGATGACAAAGTGACTGAACAAATCATCAAGCAGATGAACAAGCTGATCGATGTGCTAAAGGTTACTGAGCTCACCGAGTTTGCGCATGTTGAGCGCGAGCTTGCGCTGGTCAAGGTCGTGGCAAATAACGAAGCGTCACGTTCTGAAATTATGCGCAACGTTGAGATTTTTCGCGCCAAGGTGTTGGATGTCAGTGCCACTAACTACACGTTAGAATTAACCGGTGCTACAGATAAGCTCGATGCTTTTGTCACAACGCTTTCTCATAGTGCGACGATTATCGAATCCGCTCGAACCGGGATTTGTGGTCTTGCTCGAGGAGAACGCGCGCTAACGCCTTAGACTTTTGGCTAAAATTTATACTATTGATACCGACTAACATAGATATTCATAAATGTGATGTATATATTGTTTTACATTTGTAAATGAGGTGTTAGACTTGTATATGTACTTCATTAAAGGCCTTTGACGTCTAATAATCAGCAGCGAGCGAAGATTCGCGATAAGTTAGAAAAGGTATCGCCAATTCCCTTGATTGAAGACATGGAACGCGAATGCAATTTATCGCA
>CAZLGJ010000041.1:14098-21427 GCA_964559075.1 uncultured Glaciecola sp. | reverse complement strand
TCGCCCTTACAAGGCGAGGGTCACTGGTTCAAGCCCAGTAGCGTCCACCATCCTTTTAAATCAAGCCCTTACGTTTTTACCTAGTTCGAAAATCATCGATTTTGCGAGTATCGCCTGCGTTTTTTTTCAAGTGTGTCGAATCGGTGACGAATAAGTGACGAAAACGCGCATGTACTTTTGTGTAAGTGATGAAAGTCTTGAATATTGATTTAACAGAAGCCGCTTAATGCTTCGTATTTGAAATAACGATATGTAATTTTGAGTGATGTGAAGATTCGCGTCCTTACAGGGCGAATCAGCACATTGACATATATCGTCAATGTGCTGTTGAAACGTTTCGCAGATCAGACGGCAAGCGCAGCTTCATTTTGCGAACGCAGCTCTCTACGCAAAATTTTACCGACAGTTGATTTTGGTAAGTCTTGCAATAACGTCACCTTTTTGGGGACTTTATAAGCCGTTAGGTTTTGACGACAATGAGCAATGATTTGCGCTTCAGTTACCTCGCCATTGAGCGTCACAAATGCGTGTACCATCTCACCAGTAACATCATCTGACTCGCCAATGACAGCCGCTTCCATTACTCCAGCGCAATTGACAAGGACATCTTCAATCTCGTTTGGATACACATTGAATCCTGACACGATGATCATATCCTTTAAGCGATCAACAATTTTTACGTTGCCGTTGCTTTGAATCAACCCAACATCACCAGTCTTAAAGAAACCTTTAGCTGTTATCGATTGTTGACTGGCTTGTGGTAAATTCCAATACCCTTGCATAACCTGCGGACCTTTAACAACAATTTGTCCAGTTTCACCTTGCGCCACGGGATGATCATTTTCGTCCCAAATTTCCACAATGGTGCCTGCTACTGGCGCACCAACGGTGCCAATTTCTTCATTTCCAGGTTGATTAAGACTCACCACAGGCGATGTCTCTGATAGACCATAACCTTCTGCAATACTACACCCTGTCACCTCTCGCCAAATAGTCGCGGCTTTACTCGTCAATGCAGTGCCACCAGATAACGTTAATCTAAAGCGGCTAAAATCTAGTGCGTTGAAGTCGGGGTGATTACATAGCCCGACAAACAAGGTATTTAACCCTGCCATCCCGGTAAATTGATGCGGTTTGATTGCATTCACAAACGCATCCAGATCACGCGGATTTGGGATCAGCACATTGAGGTTACCTTTAAAAGCAAACAAGACCATATTCACGGTAAACGCATAAATGTGATAAAGCGGTAGAGGACAGATAAATATTTCTTCTGCCTCTTTACAGTTATCACCGAGCACCAACGCTGTCTGTAAAGCATTTGCAATAATATTTTTGTGGGTTAATTGAGCTCCTTTGGACACACCGGTTGTGCCACCGGTATATTGCAAGACGGCAACATCATTGATCTTTGCTGTAGAGCGATGCAAAGGTAAAGACTCACCCAGCGCAATCGCATCGTTCAGAGCAACTCCATGAGTCGAATCAATATTAACACTGGGTTTAAGCAAATCAGTGGCTTCTGTCAAAATGACGTGCTGTATCTCAGTGTGTTTGATAATTTTGTCGAGGTTAGGATACAGGTCATTTAAAATGACGATGGCTTTTGCGCCTGAGTCATTGAATTGATGCTGCATTTCTCGCGGTGTATACAGCGGATTGGTATTGACTATGACAAGGCCAGCTTTTAGTGCAGCATACATCGCGATTGGATATTGGATTAGATTGGGCAACTGGATAACAATCCTATCACCTGCAACTAAACCAACGGATTGAAAATATGCAGCTAGACAATCCGACTTTTCACCCACCTCTTTAAAGTTAAGCGTTTGTCCAAGGCAGTTAAATGCCGGATTCGTTGCATACTTGCTCATAGCCTGAGACATAAAGTCGTCCAGGTTATGGTACTGCCCTACTTGATGCTCAATATTTTCCACGTCTTCACTCCTAGTATTCCGATTAATTGGTCGAAAAATTAAATCCCGACTGTGGTTTGATGTATTTGGGCGCAGTCCCCTGATCGGCCGCCGCAGCGAGGACTACTTGCTCGATCCAACCGGCGTCCATGATATTCATAAACTCTTGCTCTGGCGTAAAATTGATATTAGCCCCTTCAACCACCATAAACGTATCCGTAATTCCTGTATTTGATTCTGGTACATGAAACGTGTGAATAGAACCACCTGGTTCAAACAAATAGCTGCCTGCCGTCTGCACATCTTCCGGGTATTCTAAATAATGCCACGCACCGCTTAACGTATATAAATGCACCACGCCGGTATGGAAATGTTGTGGCAGTGTGACGCCCGGCTCAAACTGGGCTCGCAATACCCAAGTCCCTTTTTCACTGTCGAGCATCAGCGGGTGAATGTGTACACCCGGCAAGGCGTTTTTAATAATTTTTTGCTGCTCTGTATTGACGGTTAACAAAAAATCTTGGTGGTTAGTAATTTCTGGTAAAGGCATTAGCTGCTCCTTCTGTATCATTTTTTCAATAAGGTGTTACCGTAGTAACGCTTAATTTCGTCCATTGCTTCATCAAGTGTGACCGAGGGATTAAACCCCAAAGTCTGTTTTGCTTTGGTATTGCTATATATGCTCTCGCAACCGGTAAGCCGATAAGCCAGATGTGTCACAAGCGGTGCCTGTTTTTGCTTCACCAACTTACCTATGCCTTCAAGCAGTGGTGCCAACACTCTGGCAAGCACATTAGGGACTGATTTTGCTGCAGGTAGCCCAAGATGTGCACTTAAGGCAGATAAATAATCTTGCCAAGTCACTCCTGGATCATCGGCCATCACAAAAATCTCACCTGAGGCAATCGCTTCGTTTTTTGCGACCAGAATTAAACCATCTACTAGGTTATGCACATGCACCAACCCAGCATCCCAGTTACCTTTTCCCATTAATGCTGGCTTTTGCTGATTGAGTAATTCAACGTATCGAGTTACCCAAACACTACCCACGCCGTAGACATTGGCGGGGCGCACTATGGCAGCATTGAGCCCGCGGTCATTAACAGCAGCTAACGTCACAGTTTCCTGTTGCTGTTTTACATATTCATAGCTGCTTGCTGGTTCTCCAATCTCTGTGGTTTCGTCAAGTACACCGCTTCCCAAGGCGCTGCCAAAACTAGCCACACTAGTGGTTACAACAAATTTAGCTTGGTGTTGTAATGCCAGTGCGATGGCCTGCTCGGTCCCTTTAACAGTAATATCAATATGCGATTGTTTGCTGCCCCAATCGCTGACAATGGCTGCAAGGTGAAAAAGGGTATCGAACACACCAATCTGGTCACTCAACTTTTCTAATTCTCGCACATCCCCTATCACTATCTTGACTTGACCTGCAAACTGAGGCGGCTCTAGCTCTCCTGGTAACATTAAGGCGGTTACAGCGATGTTTTGCTCAAGTAATGTAGCCACTAAATGACGACCAATAAATCCACCTGCACCTGTTATAAATACATGTTTCATTTTCATTTATTCCACTGACTCTGCGAATGATGCTTGTGCTGAACTAGACATGGTGTTGGTCCTCCTTAAAAATCACCAAAGGCATAGTTAAAGCGAAGCGTATATGAGCGCCCCTGTAACGGCATGTAATTATGCGCGCCGGGGAATAAAGGCACATCGTTGATGTAATCAAAATGCTCTCTATCCGTCAGGTTATTTGCAATTAGGCTCAGCGACCAACCGCTGTCATAGGCGTCTAAGGTAATACTGGCATTCACAAACGTCATAGAAGGTTGCAGACCGATTGGATCTAAATCATCTACGCGATAGACCTCACTGCGATGGTTGATATCGATATCGGTGTTTAGATCATAGCCTGTGGCCACCTCATAGACATGACTAGCAACTACCGAAGCACTGATTTCAGGGGCATTGGTTGTAGTCCGTCCTTGCATGTCATTGACACCTGCGTTTGCACAGGATGCATTGTTGTAGGTCATTGCAATACCAATTTGCTGTGGAATATTACCTGCAGCACTTGCAAACGCAGCTTCGCGAGACATCAAAAATTGGTCGCTGGTACAAGCTTGACTAGCAAATTCATCAAATTCAAAGTTGAGTAAGCCTAAACTTCCACTAAGCGTTAACGACTCAGTCGCACGCCAACGCCCGTCGAGCTCTAACCCGTAAGATGTGGCTTGGGCAGCATTCTGCACTTCAAACGTGGTATTGCCGCTAAATACCGACACTTGCATGTTTTCAAAAGTCGAGTGGAACACTGCAACATTCAAATCTGCAGCACCGTCTAACAACGAAGTCTTGTACCCTACTTCAAATGACAGGACATCTTCTTCTTCAAACGCAACGTCTCGTGAATCCGCGACGTTACCACGGAGCGGTGAACGCATGTAAAAAGAGTTATAGCCACCACCCTTGAAGCCGGTACCAGCACGCACATAGCTCAAGCTATCATCCGCAGCAGTATATTGTAGATTCAACGCCCATGTTGTGCTGTTCTCGTCACGAGTCATACCTTGGTCGCTGGGTGAAAAACTATGCGTTACAAACTCCCCTACCTGTTCCGACACGCCTTTGACCAGTGGGCTATCTGTTGGCTGTGGTGTAGTTAAGATCGCAGGATCAAAGTCCGTCGCATAGCCAATTTTTGTAGCAGACTTCTCTTCTTGCGTATAACGCATGCCCGCGGTAATTGCGAGTCGGTCGGTCAGATCCCATGTAGCTTGAGCAAACACTCCTAGGGTATCAGTGTTTTGATCTAAAAACGCATAGCGTCCCACACCGACAGGAATACCATCAAATGCGGCAGCCGTTCCGCAAGTATTCACTAATCCAGCAGAACCATTTAAGCCAATCACCCCTGCACCAGTAGCACCAACATCACCCGCCACATACACATCACTTAGATTAGCCCCATTTGCACTGATTCCAGCATTACAGCCTCCAAGCAGTACTTGTTGCAAAAAAGGGATGTTAAAAAAAGTTTGTCCCGTTAAAACGAGATCTTGGGTTTGCCAGTAAAGACCTGTCATATACTCAAACCCGTCTTTTTTGTCAGCAGCAAAACGGATTTCTAGGCTGTCTTGAGCATAATCTTCACTGTCAGTGAAACGCAGTGCATCAATAGGGGCATAATCTGCATCGAGGTTACGCACAAAATCATAGGCAGAATGACCTGCTGTAATAGATAGCGTTCCAGCATCAAATCGAGATTCTATGATCATTGTTGCTTCATCACTCGAGCCGGTCATATTTTGTGAAGAGCCAAAATTTAATGCCGGACTAGTGTTACCAACACTTGCAACATCGTAGCCTTCGATGGCACCTAAAGCAGCAAGTGGTCCAGCTTGTAGCATGGCATGAGGAAATGCCGCAAAATCAAAGTCTGAGCTCTCATACATAAATACGATGTTCGTGTCTTGACTTGCATCCCATTCAAGCGTGATACGCCCCATGGTTTCGTCACTTAGCGGCGAGCCAGCATCATAAAACTGATTGTGCACCCAGCCCTCATCCATACTGCGATCAAGCACAAACACGCGAGCGCGTAAATCATCCGATAACGCACCTGTTACCATTGCAGTTAATTCAGTTTGATCGAAAGTTGTGTTATGTCCAACTGCAACGCGACCATTGAATTCATCATCCGGGCGAGCGGTAGTAATATTTAAAGCACCGGCAACGGTATTTTTGCCAAATAAAATGCTCTGAGGTCCGCGTAAAACTTCAACTCGTTCTACGTCTAAGAAAGAAAAACGCGATTGTGCACCACGTCCTCGATATACCCCATTAACAAAGGTGCCTACAGATTGTTCAAAGCCTGCTAAGTTTCCCGATTGCATCCCTCGAATATTGATTTTGTCGGCAATCGAATCCTTGGTAACACTGAAATTTGGTATGTACGTTGAAAGACTTTCCGCATTTGTAATACCGGCTTTCTCTATCTTATCAGCGTTCATTGCAGAAACAGATAAAGGTACCTCCTTTAAAGACTGGGTCCGTTTTTGTGACGTCACTGTAATGATTTCTAGTTTTGTATTATCCGTTTCTACAGCTTGCGCCAACACGTTACAGCTAATGAGCGCAGTCGCGACAGATGTGGCTAACAAGGTCTTCGAGATTGATTGAGGTAGTGCTTTCATTAACTGTTCCCCTAGAGATTTATTTAATTTTTTGTTTACTCAGTTAACAATTTACCAACATAAATATATGTTATCTTGACATTTTGAGACCAAAATATGACCATACACGACATAGGCATGACAATTTACGACATTAACTTTTGTCAGTGGAATGTTATTAGGGAGATGGTATGCAGTATTTTGTGAGAATAGGGGCACTCTCTGGATTTGTTGAATTAGTCAGTGGAATGGGTGCTGATCCGATTAGTATTCTTAACGAGTGTGATATTTTGCCATCACAACTCAATGACCCCGATAACATGATCCCTTACGAAAAGTTAGGCGAGGTCCTAGAAAGAGCAGCTAATTATCTAGGCATGCCAGATATTGGTGCGCAATTAAGCACTCGCCAAGGTCTATCAGCAGCCGGATTGCTAGGCGTGTATATGGCGCAACAACCCACTATTGCAGCTGCCTTATCCTGCGCTGCAAAATTTGCCTACATGCATGCACAAGGCGTGTTTATCGAAATTCAATCAATAGATCAGACCCTGTCAAAGCTCACCATGAATTTGTCTGTCAATAGTCAGAAGCAATATCCACAACTCGTTCAGTTGTCCATCGGTATCGTTTATCAATCCATTAAAGAAATGATGGGGGAAGCATGGCACGCCAATACAATCACTCTTGAACAGATGCAGTCCCATTCACTACAGGCTAGACTCGAACAGATATTTCACTGTCAGGTAGCATTCGGGCAGCTCGAAGACAGCATTATATTTCCCTCAGAAGTATTAAAGCGCAAACCCATCCATTCTGATCATTTACTCAATGAGGTCATCGGTAAACAGTTTATGCAAATGCATTCTAATACCCCAGATACCTTGACGCTCATACATCACGCTATCAATATGTTGTTGCCCACGGGGGATTGCAGTAAAGAAAATATCGCCCTTAGCCTCAACATGCATCCTAAGAAGCTAGAGCGCATTCTAATTGAAGAAGGTCTGTCATATCGGCAAGTATTGGAAAATACGCGGCGCACACTCGCAGTTAATTCTCTGAAGCGTAATGACACAAACTTAACTACATTAGCCTTAAATTTAGGCTATTCTGAGTTTTCTGCGTTTAGTCGAAGTTTTAAGCGCTGGTTTGGAGTTTCCCCCTCCCGATATAAGTAAAAAAAGGGCACCATAGTTATATATAGTGCCCTTCCCTAACACACGAGGTCTCAC
>CAZLGJ010000041.1:11050-14088 GCA_964559075.1 uncultured Glaciecola sp. | reverse complement strand
GTCTCACCTCATGTCGTTTGCCAACCTCATTTGTCGACTAATGCTTCAACGTTTCCTGTAAACGCTTCATCTCATCATGCATGGACTGTGCTTGTGCCTTAGCGTGTTTTAACGTGAGCTGCGCGTACGGCGGTTGGTCGGCATCAAGCGCATCATCAAACGCCTCTAACACTTTATCTTCTAGCTCTTCGAGCTGTTTCACATAAGTCAGCTCCCCGTCGCTACTGATTTTGCTAGCAACATGGGTGTAGTATTTACGTGCACCGACTAAAATATCTTGTTTGCTCTCTACTTGGCCCTGCTCTTCAATTGCCAAGGGTTGCAAGGTATCTATCAGGTCACGTTTGGTCTCAATCATTCGGTTAAATGTGGCTTTGATCCCTTGATCATCAATTTCATCTAGTGCCTCACGGTAAAAATCCACGCCCGCTTGCATAACCTTAATAATATCTGATACGTTTTCCACGTTGTTCATTTGCATACTCATGATTATCTCCTGTTGGTATGGTTGTTGACTAACAATGTACTAATATCACCACATGTAATATAACAAGTAGCATTACAAGTGGTATTACAATAAATGCTGCAAGCGACAGGCCAAAATTAACCAACTGATTTTTAATGGGTATTTTCTCCACCACCTAACAGATACTGTAATTTTCACACACTGAACCTGTAAAATTAACAGGAGTTTATTATGGAACATGGCACAGTATTAGACGCCACAATTCAAAATGAAGATATTGATACCGGTATTGAAACTAAAGATATCTCAATTTTAGCCACCGCACTTGAAAATGCCTTGGCTGATTCGTATGTGCTCTACTTGCAAACACAAGGCGTCCACTGGAACGTGGTTGGCCCTGCTTTTTATAGCGTACATAAACTAACTGAAGAACAGTATGAGGACTTAGCGAAGTCTATCGACGAGATTGCCGAGCGAATTCGCGCACTTGGGCAAACCGCCCCATCGTCATTTGGTGAATTCGCCAAAATCGCTATTTTATCCAGTAAGCCGCAAAAACAAAGTGCTGCGCAGATGATTGAAAGCTTGATCGAAAATAACGAAAAAATCGCGCTGCGCTTGCGCAAAGCAGTTGCTGTAGCCGAGGATGTAGAAGACGTGTTTACCGCTGATATGCTGACGGCCCGCATTGGTGCTCACGAGCAAGCCGCCTGGATGTTGCGCTCACTCAATGCATAGCTATCAATGCATAGCTGATTAATGCATAGCTGATTAATGCATAGCTGATTAATGCATCACGCATAAAGATTCTATTAATTAATAGCTTCCCACATTCTACAATCAAGGTGTGGGAAGCTTTTTTATAGTTTCTTTTCGCTTCAACAAACATGTCCTAGCAATAATCAATCAGCAATAAATAGTTAACGCAGCAGGCAAAACTGATAATTTTAATTTATTAGCTGACGCCAACTCACCATCAATGGCGTAATCAAACGCGTTTTCAGCTTCAATAACCAGTTCGCTGCATTGAAGGTGCAACACATCGTTCTCTGCTTTTACATCATCCACATCCTCTGGTTTCATATTACACGCAGACGCGCCTGAAGTTGCTAGAGTTGTAATAGCACGCAGCGGCTGTTCCGTTTCGCGAATAATGGTGAGATCAAGATAGCCATCATACGGATCTGGCTCTCCCGCTCCCTGTGCCAAAGCGTTAGTTGTACCTAGAGGAATGATTCCCATTGGCAGATTTTTATCCAGCAACACTTGCCCCACTTCAGCCACAGTGCCGTCACCGCCCTCTACCAAGTGCGCAGTGCACCACGACATTAGTGCCGTTTTGTACCTGTTTATAAATAAACACAATGGCTCGTTGCAGCTCCTCGATGCGCGGCGCACAATGGTCCAAAATGGGGACATTCAAATATGCAATGTCCTGCAGGTCACTGAGCACACCTAACCCATCAAATTCAGCGGTTGCATCAATAATAGCGCCAATTTCATGTTCTTTAAGCGTATCGATATCCGATGGAAACAGCCGGCATCCCAAATACAAATGCTCAGAAATCCGCTGTAAATTGGGCACAGTATCTCGCTTGCGCGCAACCAAGTTATACAGCTGTGCGCCCAAAAAGTAAGGCAATAAGACAACCTTAATAACATAGGGGATCGTGCCGTCCTCGCGCTTCCTAAAAATCCACGGCTTATTAGTCAGATATGATGCGCTAACAACGGCGAATGACAGTCCAGTCCAGATCATCATGATACTGACACTGGCGTAGGAGGTAATCAATGCGATGATAAATGTAGCCACACTGACCAATACGTAATATTTGACAATAAACATCCAATGCTCCTGATAGACAAATTTACTCAGCTTTAAAAGCAAATTCGCAAATATCGTTCCAACCTATAGGCATTGAATTGATTAGATTTTATATATACCGGGCACAACTTCTCTGTAATTTTTTCACACATCACCTGCAAAATTACACAACCTATTTTGTCGATACTAGCTCTTTGAGTTGTTGCAGTGAGATCGGCTTGAGCAGGGTTTTGGCCACCCCATATTCAGTAATGAGTTCAGCGCTGATTGGCATACCGCTAACTAAGCACAGTTTAGCCTCTGGCTGATGAGTGCGAATAGCATTTAGCAGCTGCCTTGGCGGCGTATCGTTAAGATGTAGATCAGCAATGATGGTACAGTTGGGTGCATCACACCTTGTTAAGACAGGCGCTACGTCAGCAAAGGTATGGATCACCGATACCTGAACACCTAGCTTTTGCAACAGTTGCATCATTAACTGCGCGCTGTCTATGTCATCTTCAATCAAGATGACTGACGGTACGCGCGCGCTGCGCTCCCGCTTATGATTGATGTGTTGGGTTAACTGTGCCAGTAAGGCGCTTTTTTCTATCGGCTTTTTGAGAAAACCATCAAAGCCCTGTGCAATGAGCGCTCTTTCAAGCCCGTGGCCGACAGATCGCAGATCGTGGTGAAGATTCACCTTTGTTCTATCGACCAAGGACAAATCGTATTCGTTTTCTCTTATCACGACTTGCACGATATGCC
>CAZLGJ010000041.1:9258-11040 GCA_964559075.1 uncultured Glaciecola sp. | reverse complement strand
CGTGAGACTTGCCCGCTGTCATGGCAACAATAGCACCTGTGGGATGCAGTGCTTTAAGTGGTCCAAAACACTGCTGCCCGGTCATCCTAGGCATCTGCAGATCCAAAAAAATCACATCAAATACCACGCCTTCATCCACCCGAGCGAGCGCTTGTGATGCTGAACCCGCCGTCACAACATCCACCCCAAAGAGCGCTAACATCTTACTTAGCAAAGTGCGAATCTCTACTACATCATCCACTACCAGTGCCTTTGCAGCAAACTGTACACTCACATGTTGTTGCTGCGACGCTGGAGGTGCTTTGATATTGATGGGGGCAAAGACACACTTTGCTGCCGGTTCAAGCGGTATTGTTATTTCAAAACAGCTGCCTTCGCCGACTTTACTGGCCGCGTGCAACGCCCCCTGCATGCGCTCGACGATTTCTTTGCTAATGGACAAGCCCAATCCCGCGCCACCAACGCGGCGTGAGGCGATATCTTCAAGCTGAGTGAAGGGAGTAAATATCGTAGATAACTTATCTGCTGCAATTCCAATCCCCGTATCGGTCACAGCAATGCGTAAGTGTTGCTGCTCTTCGCCAGGCAGCACGCTCACGAGTACGTCAACCATGCCGTTTTCCGTAAACTTGATGGCGTTCGTAATAATATTTAACAGCACTTGGCTAAGGCGTGTCTGATCAATAATGATGTGTGACGGCAATTTTCCGGCGAGCCTAAAGGTCAAGCCTAAGTCTTTACCCCTAGCGCTCATAACCACGATGTTTTGAATATCTTTAAAAAATTGATGCACGTCACACTCGCGCGGTTGTAATTCAAATTTACCTGCGCTAATTTTTGAAAGATCGAGCACGTCGTCCAACAAATTGAGCAAGTGCACGCTGTTATTGTTGATGATCCGCAGCTGCTCTTGGATAGCTTGAGACTCAGATTGCTCCAGCAATAGCTGGGTGTAGCCTATAATTGAGGTTAATGGCGTTCTGAGCTCATGAGACAAATGCGAGATGAATTTATCTTTTGACTCACTCTCAGATGTAAGCTTAAAGCGCTCTAAATTGGCGATTTCAAGCGCTTTTCTAGAAACCGCATACTGTATCGACTTGATAAATGCCGCCGAATCAATGTCCTTCTTATTGATATAGTCTTGAGCGCCCATGTTGATTGCTTCTTGGCCCTGTGTTTCGCTGATCATTCCCGTCAGCATAATAATCGGCGTCAGACAATAGCTCCCTTGTAGGGCCGCTAAAATTTGATTGCCTTGAAACGACCCAAGATAAAAGTCCAAAAAGCACATATCAAACTCATTGCTGGCCAAACTTTTCACCGCTTGATCAAAACCCTGCACAATTTTGAATTCCACATCGTCCGCGCAGCATTGCTCAAGCCTGTCTTTGATGATAAAGGTGTCATCTTCATCATCGTCAATGATCAGGATTTTGTTGAGCTGAGCTAGAGTCATATCGCGTTATTCGGGAGAGGGTAAATTCGCATATTTGTACCAGTAATCACAAATACTTTTCATCAGTTCAACCAGCTGGTCAAACGATGCCGGTTTTGCAAAATACCCTGCCGCCCCGCGCAAATAGCAGTCATTGGTATCGTGTACGGTATTAGACGTGCTCAGCAACACAACGGGAATATGCTTTAATTCATCGTCGGCTTTTAACGCGGACAAGGTATCTTTGCCGTCGAGGATCGGCATGTTCAAATCGAGAAAAATCAGATTGGGCAAAGCCTGCGCTTGCGCATACGCTTTTAATTGATCCAATAGTGCACGCCCGT
>CAZLGJ010000041.1:0-9248 GCA_964559075.1 uncultured Glaciecola sp. | reverse complement strand
CCTCTAACTCATGCTGCAACCCCGCTTCTTGCATCGCATCTTGAGCCAACAAAATATCGTCTTCATCGTCATCCGCCATGATGATAGTAAACGGCATTGGCTTGAGATATTGCTGTTGATTGGTAACGTTCATAAAGGTTCCTTATTTACATGCACGTCTTTCATATCTACGTCAGGGAATTGCTCACAAAGATAGAGGCTAAACTGACTGCCCACATTGGGTTCACTGTGGACAACAATGGCGCCGGAGTGCCGCTCGATGATCCGGCGACATATCGCCAGGCCAATCCCCGTACCGCTGTATTCTGATTTGCCGTGAAAACGGTGAAACGGTTGAAAAATCTGTGCACTCAAACTGGGGTCAAAACCAATGCCATTATCTGCAATCACCAATTTAAACCAGCGCAATGGCGCATAATCCTCGTCGATTACGGCTGGCAAAGACTGCGCAAGACTGACGCTAATAGACACCGTTGGCGAAGGTGACTTGGCAGAGAACTTAATCGCGTTACCCATTAAGTTGTACAACAGCTGCTGCATTTGCACAAAGTCCGCCTGAATTGTGGGCAGCTTGGCAGTCGTGACACTTGTTCCAGCGTCATTGATTGCTTCAGAAAAATCCTCCAACACGCTCTCCAAGACCGTATTCAAATCCACCATTGAGAGCTGTTGCTCTTTGGTATTGATGCGAGAGAATGCCAATAAGTCTTTGATTAACTTGCTCATGCGCTTCGCAGCGCTATCCATCCTGTGCACATAATCTTGTGCTTTAGGCGGCAGTTCCTCTCCAAACTGGGAGTGCAACCTTTCGGAAAAGGTTTGGATTTTACGCAACGGCTCTTGCAAGTCGTGCGATGCCACAAACGCAAAATCTTCAAGCTCTCGATTGCTGCGGGCTAATTCATCAGAATATAGCTTGAGCTCTTTGGTTCGCTCCTCCACTGCACTAAGCAGTTGATCGTTTTGATTTTCGATATATTGATTTTGTTCGGCTTGATAAACGATGATTTTGCGCGCCAAAAACAACACCAAAATACTGCCAATTGCGCTGATCACAAAATTGACCCAGTACACCACTTCGGCATCCTTGACCGAATACGTAAATTTATTGATTTGCGAGTTGCGATACTCCGACTCGGTCTCACGAATTTGCACAAACTGCGCTTTTAGTGCCGCTCTTAGCTCACTTTCAAGGAGCTCTTCGACATCCAACACTTCCACATCATCTAAGGTTTGAATAGTGCGCACTTTGCGCTTGGCCAAATCAATAAACGCCTGCATATTCTGTGACAGCAAGGCTATATTATTCTGCTGATGAGGGTTCGCGGCACCGAGTATATTTAATTCGGTCAGTTTCTCGCCCATCGACTCAGAGTGCTTACGCAGACGCTGTTTAGAAATATCATCCGCTGAGTATTGCTCCAAAGCCAAATATTTTTCTAACCGCAATAACGATAGCTTCGCTTCTTCAATTGCGAGCTGGACATCCGCTGATTTGCGAATTTTGGCTTCAAACGCTCTAAACTCGTTAATGTTGTTGCGCGACGACAGCACGTTAATGCTCAAAATAATACTCATCACCACCGCAACAATGATCCACATCAGCGGGTTGAGATAAATCGAGTTACTTTGCGTGCTTGTCATGTTCGGCATAAAATTCATCAAGCAGGTAAGATGTCGCTAATACCTCGTCTCTAATTTTTTGTGCTACGGCTTTAAGCTCACTCTGTTCGGCATGTTCATCTAACAAAATATCCAACATTTCACACTGCAAGCTGACCCGATTAAGGGGTTTTCTTAGCTCGTGAAACAGTGTTGCAAGGGATGTATTTATTGCTGGATCCGCTGAGTGCTGCTGTGGCAACGAATTGTCCATATCAAGGCTCCTGTTTGTTATCCTGAGATTGATTACACAGTACTCATATCACCATAGGCATGCAGGCGGTTGTAGAGGGTTTTGGTGCTGATCCCCAACATGTCTGCGGCGGCGCTTTTGTTGCCATTGACCTCTGCTAACGTTGCATAAATCAGCGCTTTTTCGACATCTTCAATGGTTTTACCCGGCGCAATTGCCAGTTCAGCATCGGAACGGCTTTTTGCACTCTGTGCAAATGGTGAATGCATATCAAGGGCAATGTCTAAATACGTGGCATCGGGGTCGCTCATAATAAAAGCACGATGAATTGCATGACGCAGCTCCCTTACATTACCTGGCCAGTCATACGCTTTGAGCGTCTCAAGCTGTGCGGGTTTGATTGCAAAATCCTGATGATACTCTTCATTAAATTGCGCCAAAAAATAAGTCGCTAACAGGGTGATATCCTCTTTGCGCGCCTTCAGCGGTGGAATATCGATGGGAAACACAGCCAGTCGAAAATAAATATCGGGGCGCAGCACCTGCCCACTGGCCAAACTAGCAGCATCGCGATTGGTGGCGCTGATCACCCGACAATCGGTAGCAACCTCTTTAGTCCCCCCTACTCGGGTAACTTTGTGCGTTTCTAATACGCGCAGCAAACTCGGCTGCATGTCCAGCGGCATTTCTGTAACTTCGTCCAAAAACAGCGAGCCGCCGTTTGCACGCTCAAACACCCCAATTTTTTGCCCAATCGCGCCGGTAAAGGCCCCCTTCTCATGGCCAAATAACTCGCTGCTGATCAGCTCTTTTGATAACCCGCCGCAATTAGTGCTAATCAACTCACCTTGACTGTTGCTAGCATAGTGAATCGCCTGTGCCACCAACTCTTTGCCCACGCCACTCTCGCCACTCAACAATACATTTGCTTGAGTATTAGCCACACGTTTGATCATCTGATACATCTCTTGCATGGGCTGTGACTCACCAACTAGGCAGCCAAAATGTACCTCAATATTGTGCTTGCCCTGCTTCACATGAGGCTTGTCGGCAATTGCCCTTTCAATATCTTCTTTGGTGATGGGTTTAAGTAAAAACTGTGTATTGGGACCGGTGACCTGGCTAATGGCTTTTTTTACCGCCGGATTACCGGTAATAAAAGTGACTTTAGGTGTATTGGAAAGCGTAATCAGCTTTTCGTAAATGTGTAAGCCTGAGCCGTCAGGTAACATAAAGTCGAGAAATATATGCGCAAAGTTCGCGTGTGTTAGTAGCTCCACCGCCTCTTGAACATTTTGGCAGGCATACGCGTTGTGCCCAAGGTGCTCGACAATACGAGTGAAAATACCAGTAAACTCAGTATCATCATCAACGATCAATACGTCCTTCATAAGCGCGAAACTGCCTTGTCTTAGATTTTATTATACTTTAGTTTATAGATTAGACGTATTTTGGCGGATGTGCCAAGAAACTATCGGGGGGGGAGGACGTGTCCCACTTGCCACACAAAAAAAAGCCCCTATGACTTAATCAAGTACCTTGGGGCTATTACTTCGTCTCAACTGGTTAGCAATTTTTGCTATTGACGATGGCTACACGCGTGGCCCTCGTTTGACACCTCTGTAGATTAGGGAGATGACTAACAGCACGGCAAAGATAAAAAAGAGTATTTGTGCTATACCTGTTGCTGCGCCAGCAATCCCACTAAATCCCAGTACACCTGCAATGATGGCAATAACAAAAAATATTAGTGCCCACGTTAACATAATTCACTCCTTGGCTTAGCGAAGTTCAACTAGTACTGCGCTTTGTACTCTGGCTCTTGTGAATCGTCTTCTTCGATGATTTCGAGCTTATCAATCACATCGATAACATCATCGGTATTTTCAGCAATCTCAACCGCCAAATCACGTTCGGCATCGCTTTCAACCGTACCGATTAACGATACCTCGCCGTTCGCAACATCGACATTGATGTTGTTCTCTACGTCTTTCACATCGGTCTCGATATTGAAAGAATTAAGATTGGTATTAAACAATAAAGTCGCTTCGGCTTTACCGTCAATCCACGCGTCCTTTGATGAATCGGTCCAGTCATCTGAAGCCATTGTCGCGGTGGAAACGCCAAGGGTTAATGCTGATGCTACGGCTAGTTTTGTAAAAGTATTCATAAAAAACTCCTGTTAGATTTTATGCAATTTTGATTTGCACAAATACTAATGCGAGAAACTTGCCAAAACTTAAGGCACTGTTTTTATTAGAAATTTCAAATAATAGAATACACATCTTCTGCAAAATATATAGGCAGTGTGAACAAATTACTCACTTTTATTTTTGCGCCAAAATGACGCCAGTATCGAGCCGTTGACGTTCATGACGGGTCCAAACAGCGCAGGCGCCAGCCCCATGGTGGCAGTTTTGGCCATTTCGACCGCAATGCCAGAAGCCAATCCCGAATTTTGCATGCCGACTTCAAATGCGATAGCACGAGCTGAAGGCTCATCCATCTTGACGAGCTTGGCAGCGCCATAGCCGAGCAGCAAGCCAAGGATATTTTGCAGTGCCACCCACGCAATAAAGGCAATGCCTAGGGTCAATAAGTTATCCCGCCCTGCTGCGGTGATAACCCCAATAATGACAACTATACCTAGCATAGAAACGTTCGGCATATTGCGGTCTATTTGCGGAAATCGTCCATGTAAGTAGTGATTAAATAACAAACCGGCCACCACAGGCAGTATGACAATTTTGGTGATACTCCAAAACATCGCGAGCGGGTCAATGGCAATGGTCGAGCCTGCTAACCAGGTCATGAGTATAGGCGTCATGAGCGGCGCAAGTAAGGTAGAAAATGCCGTTAAGGAGAGCGACAGTGCTAAGTTAGCACCGGAAATATACGCCATTACGTTGGAGGCAAGGCCACCTGGCGCACAGCCTACTAAGATAAAACCAGCAGCAATTTCAGGAGGAAACCCACTGAGCATGGCGATAGTCACACCGATAATGGGCATCATGGTGAATTGACACGCCAAACCTACTCCAACGGCTTTTGGCATTTTGGCGACGCGAACAAAGTCATTCAGACAGACTGAAGTGCCCATGCCAAACATAATCAGCATCAACAGCGGCACAATCAGGCCGGTTAATTTAAATTCACCTATTTGCAGGAAAAACGAGGGAAACGCTAGGGTCAACGCAACTACTATTAAAATTGATAGTGTAAATAATGAATTTTTTAACACGCCCTTGTCGCCGACCTATATTTGTAAACTATTGAGAGATAGTAACAAAATCCACTCATTAACCAACAATTAAATGACAATGCCTTGTCAAGATTACCTGCCAGCAGAGCGTTGGTATGCAAAATGATTTTGTTGGGATGTGCTTTACAGGCTCTAATCCTGTGGTAATTTTAAGATGTTATTAGCAACTATTTAAGGAGGTGATCATATGTCGAGTGTTTTGAATTTTGGTGTTATGACTATGGGTGAGGAGCTATTTAGCTAACCCTATATGAGTTCTACCCTAGCTGGTCATCTCACCGGCTCAGACACGGTAAGCCGAGCGCCCTAAACGTTCGGCTTATTTTTTTGGGATATATCTTAAAATGCTGTCAAATTCATAAATTGACAGCACAGCCTCCATCTACTGACATTTTAACGTGTATGTTATAACCGGTATACAGCTGATGCCCAGTTTAAGTGTAAGAAAGCTCGATGAAAAAACATTACAAGCTTTAAGAATGCAAGCAGCAAAAAATGCTCACTCGATGGAAGAAGAGGTTCGTCAGATATTGAAACGTTCAATTTCTACTCATGAACGCCTCGGTGATTTAGCAGTGCGACTTTTTAGTCAAGCTTATGCTACCAATCCGTTAGAAAAAGACACTTTTGAAGTCCCTAATAGGGAGAGGAATGAGCCAGTGGTGTTTTGAAGATGATCATACTTGATACAAACATTGTTTCAGAGTTCATGACATCACCTCCCGCTAGTCAGGTACTTGAGTGGCTAAACAACCAAAACGTCACATCGTTATATCTGACAACAATAACCATTGCTGAAATACATTATGGGCTAAGCATAATGCCAAAGGGCAAGCGTCGCAGCCTCCTAGCAGAGCGCTTTGAACAATTTACAAAAGCGGCATTTGAACAACGTATTTTATCATTTGATGATGACTCAGCTCGAGTTTACGGCAAGCTAATGGGGCATAGAAAACAACTTGGGCGTCCAATGAGCACCCTAGAGGGTCAAATTGCCGCGTTCGCAAGGACAAATGGCTTTCAGCTTGCAACAAGAAATATCAAAGACTTTGAGGAATGTCAGGTTAAGCTAATCAACCCGTTTACTCTTTAATCCGACTAAGCATTGCATTGTCTACGTGGCCTTTATCAGCATCGCATTATTGAGTTACTTCTGATTAACCCGCTTCATCAGCGCCTCAGCCGATTCCACACGCTCTGAATAGCGGTCAGTGGGCTGACAAGCGGTAAAATCTGGAACCGAAAATTGTGATTCATCTAAATTGGGCAGGTTTTGAGGATCATTCATGAATATCGGATTGGGCAGCTGCAAAAACACCCTTTCTATAACATTTATAAAATTTGATAAGTTAATCTTTTGTCTATTAAAGCCTGTAAAAATACACATAAGAGCAAAAATAAAAGAGGTCACCATGCCAGAAGGTCCTGAAATTCGTCTTGCAGCAGATATGGTTGCACAGATAGTTGAGAACAATGTGATTGAAGACATTGAAGTTGGCTTGCCGTCGTTGACTGTGTATCGTGATGCGTTAGTCGGCTCAAGCGTCACGCGAGTAGAAACTCGAGGCAAAGCCTTGCTCACACATTTTGATATTGGGCTGACCATTTACTCACATAATCAGCTCTATGGTAAATGGTTTACCGAGCCTCGTGGCAGCTATCCAACCACCAATCGAAAACTGCGCCTTGCGCTACATACACATACTAATAGCGCACTACTCTACAGCGCTTCGGATATAAGCGTCTGGCCAACACCTGATATCGAACAGCATCCGCTGATTGCAAAACTAGGTCCGGATATCCTTGATCACGAGTTGACCCCGTACATGTTGGTGAAGCGCATGATGAGCAAGCGTTTTGTGAAGCGATCGCTCAGTGCACTTTACCTTGACCAAGGCTTCATCGCGGGCAGCGGAAATTATTTAAGAAGCGAAATTCTGTTTGCTGCCAATATTCATCAAGACTGCAAGCCCTGTGACCTATCCGAACAACAGCTATTCAACTTGGCTGATGCGACCTTGGCGGTGACGCAACGCTCCTATCATACCCAAGGCTATACCATCCCAGATGACTTATACGCACAGGTAGATAAGCTAACGTCGGATTATGAAGGCACGCGCTTTATGGTGTTTGACCGTGAAGCTAAAGCCTGCCGCGTATGTTCGACGCCCATTGAAAAAGCCACACGCAACGGCCGACGGATCTACTGGTGTCCCAACTGCCAGCCTCAACACCGCTGAGCTCCAGCTACAGACGGGCTTTAACTAAGTCTTCCAGCGCCATAAACAAATCGTCACTGCGTGCAATTTCTCCGTGACTGGGGATCATCATGGTGGGTTTGTCTTGGGCAAGCTGCGCTAACACCCAATCGCGAAACGCCTCGCGATCGTCAAAAATCCAATATTTTTGCACGGTACTGATCTTGAGTCCCGGAGCGGCGTCAAATAAACGCTGCATCATGCGCGCGATAAAGTGCCTAGACATGCGCTCATAGTTGAGAAAGCTATCGCACAAAATCCAGCTTACCCCGCCCTGTTCATCGGTTTTTTTGAGCCAGACGTCACCAGCGCGATGGCCCGGTGGCACCAGGTATTCATAACCTGGCGGTAACAATGGTGAGATCTTATCTAACGTGTGGATCACCACCTTACCAGGATGAGATTTTTCTACTTTGTATTGTAACGTGGGCTGTGCTTTTTTCGATGCGTACAACACCGCATCGGGAAAACGCTCCAACCACGCCGATACCCCCATATAATGCCAGTGGTTGGGCATGATAATATGTATTTTGAGGTTAGCAACGTGCTCAGCTGGGACCACATTCGCGATCCAATCGTTGACGAGTCGGTGGCCAGGGCTATACAGCACAAACTCATCTGGTGCGCATTGAATCGAGAGCGCATTAGACACAAAATTCGGCACGACGTACTGTCCGACTTTCATTTCAGGGTGGCCTGTAACATCATGCCAAATATTTTTTTTCATGATCGATAACACCTTATCTAATAAGTATTTTGGGGAACTGCCTGTCGCAACTATAGCCCAACTTTTACAATTAGTTATAAATTAATTTACATGGTTGATCAAACATTGATTTAGCACATTATCTACAAACCAATTGCGACTTTGGTGCCTTGCGCAATTGCTCGTTTGGCATCGAGCTCTGCGGCATAATCCGCGCCACCGATTAAGTGATATGACTTTTCCAATCCTTCTACAAGGGCGCGATGCGGCTCTTGCCCAACGCAAATCACAATATTATCGACCGCTAACACCGCGTCCTCTCCGTGCGCCGTGATATGCAGACCTTCATCATCAATTTTGCGATACTCCACCGCGTTAAGCATGGTCACGCCCTTGTTCAACAAACCCAAGCGATGTGCCCAGCCTGTGGTTTTGCCTAAGCCTGCCCCTACTTTGCTAGATTTACGCTGTAATAAATAAATCTCTCGCGGCGATGGTGTCACTTTTGGCTCCACCAATTCGACCCCGCCCCTGGCTGAGAGGGACATGTCAATCCCCCACTCTTGCATGAAGGTAGGGATGTCAGTGCTACTTGCGACGCCAGCATGACTAAGGTATTCAGATGTATCAAAACCAATGCCACCGGCACCAATAATCGCGACTTTTTGACCCACGTTTTTTTTGTCCCTTAGCACATCCAAATAGCTCATCACTTTGGGATGATCGATACCCGGAATTTCAGGGGTTCTAGGCGTGATCCCCGTGGCGATGATCACCTCATCCACATCGCTGTGATTGAGCTCATCGACCGTGACGCGATGATTGAGATGTACCTCAACGTGTAACAGCTCCAGCTGGCGCTGATAGTAGCGCAAGGTTTCATAAAACTCTTCTTTGCCGGGGATCTGCTTAGCGATATTAAACTGTCCGCCGATTTCACTGCCGGCATCAAACAGACTTACGCGATGTCCGCGCTGCGCTGCCGTCACAGCAGCGGCCAGTCCAGCCGGACCAGCGCCAACCACAGCAACATGCTTAGGTTGTTCGGTCAGCTCGATAGCGAACTCTGTCTCGTGACACGCACGCGGATTCACTAAGCAGCTGGTCATCTGGCCGTTAAAAATATTGTCCAAACACGCCTGATTGCAACCAATACAGGTATTGATT
>CAZLGJ010000040.1:0-21455 GCA_964559075.1 uncultured Glaciecola sp. | reverse complement strand
GGGAGTAAGGACACGACATGAGTTTGTTTTTGGTGGTTGCCATACTATTGGTAGGCGTGCTTGTTCCTATCGCCACGGCACAATTTGGTCGCAAAATAAACACGGCGGCAACCATGGTTGCGCCAGCCATTGGGCTTGGTTATATCATTAGCTTGATTGATGAGGTGTTTGCCGGCCAAACGATTGTTGAATATCTCGACTGGATCCCCAGTGTCGGTTTAACATTATCAATGCACCTCGATGGCTTGGCCCTGATGTTTGCCTTGCTGATTTTGGGCATCGGGCTTTTGATCATCCTCTACGCGAGCTATTACCTTTCACCACGCGAAGCAACAGGACGTTTTTATGCATACCTGATTTTGTTTATGACGGCAATGTTATCGATTGTCTTATCAAACAATGTCTTGCAAATGTGGATGGCGTGGGAAGTCACGAGCATCAGTTCCTTTTTGCTCATCAGCTTTTGGGGGCACAAAACCGAATCGCGCAAAGGCGCGCGCATGGCCCTCACCGTTACTGGTGCTGGAGGCTTAGCGTTACTAGCTGGTCTGCTGTTGATTGGTAATGTGGTCGGTAGTTATGAGCTTGGCGTGATCTTAGCTAGCGGGCAAACCATTATCAATCACGAACTCTATCCAGTCATACTGGTATTAGTGTTGTTAGGTGCTTTTACCAAATCCGCGCAGTTTCCGTTTCACTTTTGGCTACCTCACGCCATGGCTGCTCCGACCCCTGTAAGTGCGTATCTGCATTCAGCCACTATGGTCAAAGCGGGTATATTCTTGATGGCGCGCTTTTATCCGGTGTTATCTGGCACCGAAATGTGGTTCATGATTGTCACCACTGCAGGCTTAATGACGCTGTTATTAGGCGCCTATGTGGCGTTGTTCAAGCACGATCTCAAAGGCTTATTGGCATATTCTACCATCAGTCATTTGGGCTTGATCACCTTGTTGCTCGGTCTTGATACTCGCCTTGCCGCCGTTGCAGCACTGTTTCACATCATGAATCACGCGGTATTTAAAGCCTCACTGTTCATGGCGGCAGGGATTATTGACCATGAATCGGGTAGTCGCGACATGCGCAAACTCAATGGTTTATGGCAGTTTATGCCATATACCGCAACCTTAGCCATGGTCGCAGCGGCCTCTATGGCGGGTGTGCCCTTGTTCAACGGCTTCTTGTCCAAAGAAATGTTCTTGGCAGAAACTCTGCATCAACATGCATTTGGTTTCCTATCCTGGATGATCCCAGTGTTGGCGACGATTGCTGGCATATTCTCTGTCGCGTATTCCATGCGCTTTATTCACGATGTCTTTTTTAATGGCGAACCGGTCGATCTCCCTAAAACACCACATGAGCCACCGCGCTTCATGAAAGTGCCCATTGAAGTGCTGGTTGTCTTGTGTATTTTGGTCGGTATTTTTCCCGCTATTATGGTGGGCGATTTTCTTGCTTCAGCATCTTCAGCGGTGTTGCGAACTGACGAGTTACCCTATTACAGCTTGTCTATTTGGCACGGCTTCAATCTACCGTTATTAATGAGCGCCATCGCCATATCCGGAGGTTTAGTTGTCTATGCCTACCGCAGCAAATTATACCGTTTCCAATCGCAGTTTATGGAAACCGATGCAAAGTTGGTGTTTGAAGGCGCGGTACAAAAAATCATACATCGGCTCGAGCTTGCCCTTGAGCGTTTTGATACGGGGTCACTACAGCGCTACGTCGCAGCGATGTTGATATTTACTATATTGTTAGTTGGCATCCCGCTGTTTCGCTACGATCTGGACTTTGCGCCAGTGAATATGCAAAACGTGACAGGGATTGAAATCACCGCGGCTGTCATTATGTGTTTAGGTGCTATCGCTACCATGGTCTTTCACCGCCAGCGACTCTTGGCCTTGATTGCAATTTCAATTGTCGGTTTGGTACTTTCGGTCGCATTTGCACGTTTTTCTGCGCCAGATTTGGCCCTGACCCAGCTTTCAGTTGAGGTTGCCACTGTCATTCTATTGATGCTGGCCCTGTTCTTCTTGCCCAAAAAGACAGCGGCAGAATCAGCGCCTTCGCGCGTGGTCAGGGATTTGGGGATTGCGGCTGCCTTTGGTGGTTTGATTGCCACAATTAACTATATCTTTATCACGCAACCGCTAGACAGTATTTCTGAGTTTTACATTGCCAACAGTAAAACGGGCGGTGGTGGAACCAATGCCGTAAACGTGATTTTGGTGGATTTTCGTGGCTTGGATACCCTGGGCGAGATCTTAGTGTTAGGCATAGCTGCACTGGGGATTTTTAAACTGATGGCGCGCATTCGACTTGCTATGCCTACCACAGATGAAAAGGGCCGGCCTTGGTCAAAAGACCGCTACCCGCCGATTGTATCGATGATCTCACAAGCCTTATTGCCATTGGCATTATTGGTATCGTTTTATATTTTCTTACGCGGTCACAACCTACCTGGCGGTGGCTTTATTGCAGGCCTCATTACCGCCATTGCGATTATTCAGCAATACATCGCCCACGGGGTTGAGTGGATCAAGCCGCGTGTCAAGGTTGACTATCAAAACCTCATTGCGCTTGGCGTGCTGATTGCCGCCTTCACCGGCGTGGCGAGCTGGGGCTTTGGCTATCCGTTTATGACGACCTGGTTTGACTATTTTGATTTGCCACTGATTGGTGAAATCGAGCTGGCCAGTGCGTTAATTTTTGATTTGGGCGTGTATTTAACCGTTGTCGGCGCAACATTATTAATCTTGGCGCACTTGGGCAAATTATCGACGCCAGAGCGTCCTAAGGTGGAATCATAATGGAATTATTATATGTGATTTGTGTGGGGGTGTTGACCTTCAGCGGGATCTTTTTGTGTTTGCGCGGGCGCACCTTTCCCGTCGTTGTTGGCCTCACTATGCTGGGCTACGCGGTCAACATGTTTTTGTTTTCCAGTGGACGCTTAAACTTAGAAGGGGCAGCTATTCTCGGTATGGCCGAAAACTATGCCGACCCATTGCCACAAGCACTGGTATTGACGGCAATCGTCATCGGTTTTGCGATGATTGCCTTTGTCGTGATTTTGTCCATGCGTGCGCGTGCTGACTTAGGCAGTGACTTTGTCGATGGCCGTGAGCCACCGGATACCAGCAAAATGGTCTCTGCTGCCCAAAGTAACAAGCGAGGGCCGAGCGCATGAATTTGACCCAACATTTACCCATCCTACCCATACTGGTGCCGATGATTGGTGGTTTGCTGATGCTGTTGCCACCATTTGCCGGGGTTGAGCGTTTTCAAAACCGCCGCTTGTTTGCCAGCCTGCTTATTTTACTGCAATTTGTCGGCGCGCTATGGATGCTCGATACCGTGGTTACTCAAGGCAACTTATTTTATGCAGTTGGTAATTGGCAGCCACCTTTTGGCATTATTTTGTATGCCGACCCCTTATCAGCATTGATGGTGTGTTTGACCAGCTTTTTGGGGATCGGTGTGGTGCTGTATTCCTTTGCTGGCGAAGATAGAGCTGGGCGCTATTACCATCCCTTAATTCAGTTTCAAATTCTTGGGATCAACGGCGCGTTCTTAACCAATGACTTGTTCAACTTGTTTGTCTTTTTTGAGGTGCTGTTGATTGCTTCGTACAGCTTGCTGATCCATGCTGGTGCCAAGCAAAAAACCGAGGCTGCCGTGCACTATGTCATCCTCAACCTAATTGGTTCAAGCGTCTTTCTATTTGCGTTAGGCACGATTTATGGCGCTCTCGGCACGCTAAACGTAGCAGATATGGCCATGAAAATTAGCCAGCTATCCGATGCCAATCAACTGCTGGCCAATATTGGCGGGGTGTTGTTACTAGTCGTGTTTGGTTTAAAATCGGCCATGTTGCCGCTGCATTTTTGGTTACCAAAAACATACTCCGCCGCGCCTGCGCCGGTTGCGGCTCTATTTGCAATCATGACCAAGGTCGGTATTTATTGCATGTTCCGCGTGTATACCACTATTTTTGGTGAAGAAGCGGGCACCTTAGCCGATTTTGTCGTGCCAATTATTTGGCCGCTGTCGATTGCCACACTGGTCATTGGCACCATCGGGGTGATCACCAACCCCACGCTTCGAGGGTTGGCAGGTAACTTGGTCATTGTTTCTGTGGGTACGTTGTTAATGGCCTTTGCCATGCGCTCTACGGAAGCGACCAGCGCTGCCTTTTTCTACCTCATTCACAGTACTTTAGCTAGTGCAGTGTTGTTCTTATTGGCGGAGATGATTGGTCAACAGCGCGGCAAAGCACTCGACCGCTTTGTGATTTCCCGCAAGCTCAAAAATCAAACCTTTTTAGGCATATGTTTCTTCATCAGTGCCATGGCGGCTGCGGGTTTACCCCCGTTTTCCGGTTTTCTGGGTAAATTAGTGATTTTGCAAGCGGCGGTCACCATGGAGCAA
The DNA here is from genome assembly GCA_964559075.1 of uncultured Glaciecola sp. Lineage (GTDB taxonomy): Bacteria > Pseudomonadota > Gammaproteobacteria > Enterobacterales > Alteromonadaceae > Opacimonas. The sequence continues at coordinate 17,024 of CAZLGJ010000040.1, read as the reverse complement.
AAAATCATTGTTTACAGTACATTATTAATTTCAAGTTTAGTCACCATTGTCGCATTCTCGCGAGCAGGGACCACGATATTCTGGCGTCATGCAGGCAATAAGGATGTCAGTGATTCACCTAGTGTCATGGTTTGGCAAAAAGTGGGGATCCTCGTATTATTAATCGCTGCGCCACTTTTATCACTTGGCGGCGCCCACATGTTGACACTGACAGGTATGGCGGCTGCTGAATTACATAATGTACCGGCGTTAATCGAATTAATGGGCTTAGGAGGGTAGTGATGAATTTTATCAATCGCATGTTTCCCATGCCGTTTCAATCAATTTTGATTGTAGTAGTGTGGTTAATGCTGAACAATACCCTCAGTCCAGGCCATATTATTCTCGCTGTGATTTTGGGCATTTTTATTCCCTATTTATGCGCACCGCTGCGCATCCCTCAGCCGCGTATGGCAAAACCCTTGAAGCTCATTCCTTACATACTGATGGTGTTTAAGGATGTCGTGGTGGCAAATGTTGAAGTAGCGATGTTGGTAGTAGGCCCCACCAAGCGTATTCAACCGGGTTTTATTGCTATCCCACTGGATATTAAGGATGATTTACCTATTACGATGTTAGCCAGTACCGTTTCGATGACCCCCGGCACAGTCAGTGCCGAGATCTCAGAAGATAAGCAGTTTCTGTATGTGCATGTACTGAATATGCCCGCCGATATTGATGCTTTGATTGGCGGGATCAAGGTGCGTTACGAAGCTAAATTAATGGAGATATTCGGATGTTAGACATAGCGATTATTTTTGTCGGCGCAGTATTAAGCGTTGCCCTGGTGATGAACCTCATTCGACTGTTTATTGGCCCTAATACAGCAGACCGCATTTTGGCGCTTGATACCATGTATATCAACAGTATTGCGTTGATTTTGGTGTATGGTATGCATTCTTCAACACCGCTCTATTTTGAGGCTGCGCTACTTATTGCCATGTTGGGCTTTGTTAGCAGCGTCGCATTTTCAAAATATCTACTGCGCGGCGATATAATCGAATAAGGACAAATGATGATTTTTGACATTGTGATTGCGACATTATTGATTATCGGCGGCATTTTTATTTTGGTTGGCTCGCTGGGTTTGTTGCGTTTGCCTGATTTTTATACCCGCTTACATGCGCCGACCAAAGCGACAACAGTGGGCTTGGGCAGCGTGTTAATTGCGTCTATGGTGTATACCTTCAAGACCGAAGGCTATATCAGTGTGAACGAACTCTTGATTACGCTGTTTTTGGTGATCACCGCACCAGTGGTGGCGCATATTTTGGCGAAGGTTGCCTTGCATCACCGCGTTAATATGATTGACAAGACGCAGAACAAAGAGCTCGTTGAGATAGCGAGAAAGCGCCGCTCACTTGCGGATACGGCGCCAACCAAAGAGTAAACTGGTTACTTGCCCCAAGTGGCAATGGCTTGTTCGAGGGTAAACTTGCCCTCTAATAAAGCTCGCCCAAGGATCACGCCGTCGCAGTTTGTGGGCTGCAAGCGCGCTATATCATCTAGTGAACCAATGCCACCGGACGCTTGCCATTGTACCGTCGGAAACTGCTCTTTCATTTCGGCATACAAATCAGCATTGGCCCCTTGCAAGGTGCCGTCACGGCTGATATCGGTACACAACACGTGTTTTGCCCCTACAGAGAGCATATCGTTGAGTAAGCCTTCTATCTCTACGCCTGAATCTTCTTGCCAGCCATGGGTAGCTATGCACTTTTGACCTTGTGCGTTAATGTTCACGTCAAGGGCTAAGACAATGGCTTCAGCACCGTATTTGCTGATCCAAGATTTGACAAGTTCCGGCTCTTTGACAGCCAGTGAACCAATCACCACGCGTTTAACGCCGATATCTAAAAGACCTGCAACATCAGCCTCGGTGCGGATACCGCCACCTGATTGAAACGACATACGGCCAGTATCTACCATGGATTTGATCAGCGTTAACTGACGCTTCTCTACATCTTTAGCGCCAGTCAAATCGACAATGTGCAGCCATTTGGCACCGGCATCTGCGTATTGATGCACAACATCAACAGGGTTGAGTTGGTATTGGGTTTTTTGATTGTAGTCACCTTGGTATAGGCGCACGACGTGACCGTCAATAAGGTCAATAGCTGGTATGATCATAATCTTGCAAATAAATGATGGATGCGCGTATTATAAAGGAAAGCTTATCCATAGCACAAATCCTCAAGCTTCCACTTAGGTAGTAAACGAAGGCTGCTTTGATGCAATACAACCACATTTTTAATCAACACTGGCAAATTTATCAAACCATTTTGCGACACGATTATATGGGACATTCACACGCGTTTGCGCACGTTCGTGAAGCGCTACTCGCAGACGCTAGCCGTCTCCGTTCTGTATTAGACGTCGGTAGTGGTGATGCCCAAACGTTGACAGCCCATTTAGCGGATATTGCGATTAGCAGCTACAGCGCGATTGATTTGTCCGTAGAGGCACTATCAATCGCTCAACAAAATGTCGCCCAGCTTGGTTGTCAGCTAACCGCCATTAATCGTGATTTTAATCAGGCATTGGTTGAGTTAGCCGAACAAGGCGCGCAGTTTGATATTATCTTTTCTGGCTTTGCCCTACACCATGTCGATAACCCGCAAAAGCTCAAACTGATGAGCCTAATTAAGCAGCTATTGTCCGAGCAGGGGATATTTGTATATGTGGATGTCTGTCACCGCGCTGGCGAGTCCCGCGAGGCATATTTAGCGCGTTATTTGACCCCCACCATGCAATGGACAGCGCTTTCTGAGGCAGAACGGGAGGTGTTGCACACTCACGTACGCACCAGCGATTATCCGGCTGATCAAATGACCCTGATGCAAATGGGGGAACAGGCCGGTTTCAGTGACGTTGAGTGCTTGTTGTACGATGATGCTTGTGCCAATGTGGTGCTAGCCATGCGCTAGCACTTTACGGCAACTAAAGCATGGCGGTATCAAAACTCGCCCCAAGCCCAAACACAAATAACGATAACCCCCAAATGCTGTGCTCCAGTGCTACTAGCAAGGTTGATTTTGTTTTGAGGTAGGTTTGACAAAAGATATAGCCTGCAAATACGGACAAAATCACCGCAATCCAGTTGGCATAAAAGATGTGCGCAAAGCCAAAGGCACAGGCGCTGAGCCAGACGCGGTGGGTTTTATTTGGCAGAATGCTCTTGTAACGATGAAACAAAAATGTGCGATAAATCAGCTCTTGTGGCAGTGCAGAAAATAGCGGATAAAGCAAAATCACTACTAACCAAGGATAATAGTTGAGCTCCAGCCAATACAAATACTGCTCGCTAAAGAGAAAGTAGCTAACCGCCCACACTAACGCAATCACCAATAAGCTGCGATGCAAAATCAAAGTGAGTTGGTTTGGCTGTTTTGACCGCCAGCCAAGCTTGGTGCGCTTAAACTGCTTATCTTGCAACAGGCTGTAAAGGCAAAATCCTGCTGCAGCCACAATCAACGGTATCAACAGCGCGTCCAGGTGCTGGTTAAAGGTCAACATTAGCAACGGCAGCACCCCAAATAACAGGGTCAGCTCAAGCCATTTTGGCGTATCAGGATGGCGGAATAGGGTACGCATAAGTCTCAGTAAATAATCAATGCCAGAAAATAACGACTTTAATTTTAGCAGTGTTACAGTTTTATGACAGTTATACGCGCGATAAGACAATTGATGCTCAAAAAACACACAAAAAATCACAAAAATCCAGTTTTTGCTCGTTATGCCGACTAATTGACTACTATAAAATGATATCCATCACTGAGACTACCATTATGAAAAGGGGACTGTATGTTTTCGTTATTTAGTCGCCAACCTGCGATTCCGGCAGATCACACATTGATTAGCAAAGCTGAATACGCCGACTGTCAAGCATCGCAAAAAGTCATTCAAAGCTTAAAAGAAACGCGCGCGTTCATCGAGTTTACCCCCGATGGGAGCATCGTCGATGCCAACGGATTGTTCTTGTCTTTCATGGGTTATTCGCTTAGCGATATCCAAGGTAAGCACCACCGCATGTTTTGTGACAAAGCATATCGAGACTCTGCTGACTATCGTCAATTTTGGCAAGGATTGGCCAGCGGTAAAGGCTTTACCGATACAGTCAAACGCGTCAATGCGCAGGGGGAAGGCGTATATATCCAAGCCACTTACTATCCTGTTAAAGATAGTCATGGGGGGGTGGCCAAAGTCATTAAGTTTGCTACCGATGTGACTGCCAAACACCTCGAAGCGATGAAGAACGAGCAAATGCTTAAAGCGCTGCACGAAACCACGGCCATTATTGAGTTTGACCTGCAGGGCAACATCGTGAGCGCCAATGCGAACTTCTTGTCTACCACGGGGTATTCGCTGGGGCAGATACAAGGTAAGCACCACGCCATATTCTGTCCGGATCACATTACTAATCACCCCAGCTATCGACAGTTTTGGGCGGATTTGGGACGTGGCATTCACAAATCAGGGCGCTTTGAACGCGTTGATGCATCTGGCCAAACACTTTGGTTAGAAGCCACTTACAATGTGATCGCGGATGCCAATGGCAAGCCAATTTCCATTATAAAGTTTGCCCACGATATTACTGAAGCCGTTGAGCGCGATATGCGCAACTATGACATCTTGGGTAAAACCTCGACCGAAACCGAAAAGCATACGTCCGATGCCGTAGAATCGTTATCGCGCATGGTGCAGTTGATTTCGACAATCACCAATGAAGTCAATCAAGCCAACAGCGATGTAGTTGAGCTCAACGATGCGTCACAACAAATTACGGTGATCGTGGATACGATTTTGGGGATTGCCGAACAAACTAACTTATTGGCGCTTAACGCAGCGATTGAGGCGGCCAGGGCAGGTGAGCAAGGCCGTGGTTTTGCGGTTGTTGCAGATGAAGTCCGCTCGTTGGCTAAACGTACCAGTGACTCTGTGGCAGAAATTAACGCCGTGGTCGAAAATAACCTTAAGCTAAGTAAAACGGTGGCGCACAGCATTGACAGTGCCAAGGGCAGCACCAGTGAGGCAGATGAGCTGATTGTGCGTACCAAAGACGTGATATCTCAGGTCTCTGCCTCAGTGAGTGATGTGGTCAACACCATCAAACAAAATGGGTAAGTGCACCACATCTAACGTTATAAGTTGATAAAGTTCTCTAACAAGGTCGCCCCAGCGTCGCCACTGCGCTCGGGGTGAAATTGCACGCCGTAAAAATTCCCTTTGTTAATCGCTGCGCTAAACGCCATCCCATATTCGCACGTTGCCAGCGTATGTTCATATTGTGCGACGGCATAAGAATGCACGAAGTAAAAGTACGTGCCGTTGCCAATGCCTTTAAACAAGGTCTCATCGCGGGTCGTAATTGAGTTCCAGCCCATGTGCGGCAGGCGCAGTTCACCGACCTGCATGCGCCGTACTTTACCGGGAATGACATTGAGCCCAGCTACGTGCACCGTAGAGTGCAAGCCGCTTTCGGCGCTGTCTGTGGTCATCAGCTGCATGCCCAAGCAGATCCCAAGCACTGGCTGGGTGAGGTCTTGCACGATGGGGATGAGCTTTTTGTTGGCAATCGACTGCATCGCATTTTGGGCACTGCCGACGCCGGGTAAAAACACTTTGTCAGCACTATTGATGATGTCTGCTTGATCAGACACGGTCACGTGCACACCTAACCGCTCTACTGCAAATTTGACTGATGAAATGTTGGCGCAGCCCGTATCAATAATAACAATCTTCTGGCTCATTACAGTGCCCCTTTGGAACTGGGCAACGTATTACCTTGTTTGCTGATAGCCTGACGCAACGCGCGTGAGAATGCTTTAAACAGCCCTTCCACCTGATGATGCGCATTTCCTTTAGTAATCGACAAATGCAGAGATAGTCCCATGCTTTGGGCCAGAGAATAGAAAAAATGCTCAACCATTTGTGTGGCTAGTTCACCTACATGGCTCTCGCTAAATTCAGCATCAAACTTCAATAGCGGGCGATTAGAGATATCCATCAAGCATTCTGCTCGGCACTCATCCATCGGTAGAGCAAAGCCATAGCGGCCAATACCGCGCTTGTTGCCAAGGGCCTTTTTGAGACATTCACCCAAGGCCAACGCAGTATCCTCAACCGTGTGGTGGTCGTCAATGTGCAGATCACCTGAGACTTGCACGTTTAAATAAATGCCGCCGTGCGTGGCAATCTGATCGAGCATGTGGTCAAAAAAGCCAATGCCGGTACTGATCTCGCTTGGACGCTGTTGGTCGAGGTTAGTCTCGACGCGAATTTGAGTTTCATTGGTATTGCGTTCAACCACCGCTACACGCTCTGAGTGCAGTAGCTTAGTTTCGATCATGTCCCAGTTGCAGGTATCTGGGTGATATTGGATCCCTTCGATGCCCATATTTTCAGCCAGCTGTACGTCAGTGATGCGATCACCGATGACTTTGGAGCGGGTAAAATCGACCTTGCCCGCCGCTAAATACGGCTGTACTAAACCGAGATGTGGCTTGCGACAGCTGCAGTTATCTTCAGGAAAATGTGGGCAAATCAACACATCGTCAAACACGACACCTTGACTGGCAAAAATCTCCATCATCATATCGTGAGGTGCATCAAAATCGGCTTGTGGAAACGAATCCGTACCCAAACCATCTTGGTTGGACACTATGACCAAGCGATAGCCGGCAGCTTTAAGGCGCAATAAAACGGGTATGACGTTAGGCTCAAATTTGAGTTTGTCGAGGCGATCCAGTTGTTTATCAACAGGTGGCTCTTCCACCAAAGTACCGTCGCGATCAATAAATAAAATAGCCTGACTCATAGATTCGATGCTCCCTGTATAGCGGGCAGCTGTGTGTAAAACTGCGCAATGAGGCTGAGTAACTTGGCATTTTCCTTAGCGGTGCCGGTGCTGATCCGTAGACAGTTCTCAAGCTGGGGTTGTTTGGACTGGTCGCGAATAAAGACTTTATTATCGACCAAGTGCTGCATTAGCGCGTCTTTGTGCGCGGTGCGAAATAAAATGAAATTGCCGTGTTGCGCGCCAACTAAGGCAATATCGCCCATTGTTGTTAGCTCACTCAAGATGGCATGTTGTTCCTCTAGTATTGTGCTGACCTGTCCACGCATGTGGGTGAGCCCAGCTGAGGACAATGCTTGTGCGGCAATATCGGCGACCGGCGCAGAGAGCGGATATGGCGCAATCACTTTGAGTAAGGTCTCAATAATCGCCGGTGCAGCCAGGGTAAAGCCGCAGCGTAATCCCGCTAGCGCAAAGGCTTTGGATAGCGTTCGCAAAATTACCACATGCTCATGCTCAAGCCATGTAAGCGCGGTGTTGTCGGTAAACTCAATATAAGCTTCATCGATAACGACCAAGGCGTTGTCTTTAGCCGCAGCAATGACCGCTTCAATATCGCTGCGTGCGGGCATGGTGCCCGTCGGATTATTAGGTGCACAGATAAACACCATCTTGACGTCATCGAGCTGGGCGATGATGTTATCCACATCAAGCTGAAAATCATTGATTAGCGGCACTGACGTCACGCTAATATCAAAGGTGCGCGCACTGATGGCGTACATGCCATAAGTAGGCGGGCAAATCATCACGCTGTCGGTGCCAGCATCGCAAAATGCGCGGATCAATAGCTCGATGCCTTCATCAGCGCCCCGAGATACCAATACTTGTTCTTTGGCTAACCCTGTGTAAGCGGCATACGCCTCAATCACTTTATCCGGCTGGCAATCGGGGTAGCGATTGTATAATGAGGTATCAATTTGATACTGACTGGCAGTCGGCGCTTCATTGGCGTTTAGCCAGATAGGCTGACTGCCGCCTTGGTCTGATGCTTTAAATAAGCGTCTTGCTGAAGCATAAGGCACTAAATTGCGCACGTGTTTTGCGACTAATGACAAAATACTCATGCATTCTCTCCGAGCTTAGCCAAACGAATGGCCACGGCATTGCGGTGTGCATCTAGCCCTTCGGCATCGGCAATGCGCATAATATCGGGTCCCAAGTCGCGGATCCCTTGTGCTGATAGCGTTTGTACGGTGTAGCGACGCATAAAATCCATTAGCCCTAAGCTAGAATAGTTGCGCGAATAGCCATAGGTAGGCAGCACGTGGTTAGTGCCTGACGCATAATCGCCAGCAGACTCGGGTGAATATGGCCCGACAAAAATTGAACCGGCGTATTTGAGCTTGGCTAGTGCCGCCTCGGTGTCGTTGACCTGCACAATTAAGTGTTCAGGTGCGTATTGATTGGACACTTCAATCGCTTGCGCAATCGAGTCACACACGATGTAGCGTGCGTATTGCATTGCATGCGTGGCGATCTCACAACGACTCAGCTGAGCCAGCTGCTCGGCAACCGCAGCTTGTACTGCTTGTGCAAAGCTAGGGGACTCTGTCACCAAAATCGCCTGAGAATCTTTGCCGTGTTCAGCTTGAGATAAGAGATCGGAGGCGACAAAATCAGCATCAGCATCCGCATCGGCAAGCACCAATACTTCTGATGGACCTGCCGGCATATCAATCGCCGGGCCGCCGGCAAGCATGGTTACCTGCTGTTTGGCCTCGGTGACATAGCTATTGCCCGGACCAAAAATTTTATCGACCTTAGCAATGCTTTGTGTACCGAGTGCGAGTGCCGCGACTGCCTGAGCGCCACCGACTAAATAAATCTCGTCAATACCGCACAGTTGCGCTGCATAAATAATTTCTGGCGCGAGTGATTGTTCTGGGTTAGGCGGGCTGACCAATACTTTGCGTTCACAACCGGCTACCTGCGCTGTGGTACCTAGCATCAACACGGTCGATGGCAGAGGCGCTGAACCACCTGGAATATACAAGCCCACTGCATCAAGCGGGACGTGTTTGAGTTCACATACCACGCCAGGTTGCGTTTCTAATTCAACATCACGCGGCATCTGCGCTTGATGAAAGGCTTTGATGTTGCGATAGGCAATATCAATCGAGGCTTTGACCGCATCATCAAGTGTGGCTAACGCAGCTGCTTTCGCCGCATCACTCAGCGCAAGCTGCGTGAGTGTCACGCCGTCAAAGCGCTCAGTATATTCTAATAATGCGCTGTCACCGTCAGTTTTGATGCGCGCAATAATCGCTTCAACCTGTTGCGTGAGCTGCGCATTGGCAGATTGTGCCGGACGCGCCAAGGCGTCTTGCTGTTGTTGTGTTGATAGTTGTGACCAGTGGATCAGCATATCTAAATTAACCCATCATTTTTTCAATTGGCATGACCAAAATGGAGCTACAGCCCAACGCTTTGAGTTTCTCCATGGTGGTCCAAAATAAATCTTCAGAGCTGACGACGTGAACAGCGACAGTATCGTCAGATTGTGCCAGCGGCAGTACCGTTGGATTTTCCGCACCCGGTAGCAATGATTTGACCTGTTCGAGGTAGGCTTTAGGGGCATGAAGCATAATATACTTGGATTCTTTGGCCTGGATCACGCCGTCAATACGCGGCAAAAAGCGGTTGATCATGGCTTGTTTGTCATCGTCTAGTTCGCCGCTGCGCTGGATCAGCACGGCTTTGGATTTGAAGATCACATCTTCTTCATGCAAACCATTCGCTTCTAAGGTGGCACCAGTAGAAACCAAATCACAAATCGCATCGGCTACGCCAGCGCGTGGCGCCACTTCAACTGAACCTGTTAACATAACCGCTTGGGCATTGACGCCTTTTTCGGCAAAGAAGCGCTCTAACAAATACGGATACGTTGTCGCTACTTTTTTGCCTTCCAATGACTGGACGCCATCGTATGATAATTCGTTCGGTACAGCGATAGATAAACGGCAGCCACCGTAGTCAAGACGACGCAAGGTTTTAAATTGGCTAGGCTTGCCAGCTGCTTGGCGCTCGAGCATTTTTTCTTCTAGCTCGTTTTCACCAATGAAACCCAAGTCAACCACACCGTCCATGACTAGACCGGGAATATCATCGTCGCGTACGCGCAACAAATCAATCGGCATGTTAGTCGAATGGGCAATTAATAAGCGGTCGCGAATTTGTAATTTGACGCCAATGGCCTTGAGAAGTGCGATGCTATCATCTGATAGACGCCCTGATTTTTGGATGGCGATGCGTAATCGACTGCTGTCACTCATGTGAAAAATTCCTCGTTCTTGCCCTGCACATAACTAAAAAACCCCCGAAATTCCTTCCGAGGGTCATTGAGATAAATCTACGCCTAACGGAAGGTAATACCCTTCCAGCACGAACCAGAAGGTTATGCTAAATGATGGTGGTGATGTGCGTAGGTAACATTCATTAAAATAAAGTAAATTTGGACTTGCTTAATGGCGCGAATAATAGCGAATTGTGGCTATACTTGCAATGACAATTGTGTGAATTAAGGATTGTCGGGGGCTGGCCGATATAACCAATGAGTCGTATGGTGTATATCTTGACGGGTACGCGACTTGATAATAATTCTGATAACTGGAGACCTCATGAGTGATATGATGATCCCCTTTGTCAACCGCCCGCCGATCTCGCCGTACGAGCGCAAGGGACAAAAGGTCGAACGCCACTTAGAAATTCGCAAAACCGCGGAAGATGAGAAAGATCTGACTGAAGAAAACTACCATCCCGCCTATGATGTGATGCAACAAAAACACAATTCGCAACAAAAAGACACAGATATTGACGATGACGGGCAGGAGCATTTTGATATTTTCGTGTAAAATACGATAATAATTAAGGTGCGAATAGCACGAGCAACGTTGGAAACCGTGTGCAGTTTTTTGCCAATCAAAAACAAAAATTAAAAGATGCCATCCGCAACAAAGCCATCGAAAAGGCCGAGGTGCGGATCATCTTGTGTGAGCGTGATATCAGTGAGTTCAGTGAAGACGAACTCGAGATTATCGTCAATGAAGAAGAGCGTAAAATCTACGCGTCAATTAAAGAAAAAGGCCTGCTTGCGGTGTTAGCCGTGCTGGGTATTGGAGTATTTGGTTAATGTCGCGGTTGATGAAGTACGTGTTGACGTTTTTGTTATGGCGCAACTATAAGGTGCTGATCGTCACGACGGTACTGTTTGTTATCAGCATTATTTTGATCAACATGGCGCATTCGGACTTTTTGACCTGGGCGCAGATGCAGGAGCCTGTTGTAGCAACTGGCGCGAGTTTTATTTATAAATATCTCGCTTATGCAGCGCTATTGCTTGGTTTTTGTGTAATTAACCACGTTGCCAATAAAAAGCTCGAAGCGGAGGAGCTTGCCTCCGCGAACAAAGGTAACGTGATTTTGGACAAAATCATCGCCTTAAAAACCCAGCAACAAAAAAAGTCAGCGGCCAAGGCGCAAGCTAAATCACAGGCCAAGGCTAATGCAAGTAAAACTAATGCTGAGCAAGGAAATGTTGAGCCGGGTTGCGCTGATGATACGTCGCAAGCTCAGCCAGCTTCATCCGCAAAACCAGACCCATTTGCCAATATTCGCAAAAAAGCCAAACTGCGCTCTCAAGCGGACATGGTGTTAGAAAAACAGAGCAAAAAATAACGTTACAGGTGCATATTAATTAAGGCTATTGTGAAATTTAACCGCAGGTTAATTGTGCATCACTATATTTTATGTTGGCATCAATACTTCGGGTGTCAGCTAGAGAGCTAATTGATATCAATGCAAACATTATTGGGATGAATCTTAAAACGCTCATGGCTACTTCCTTATTAACTACTAATCATTCGGAATGATTATTTTATATTATTAATTTTTTCAATAGCTTGTCATTAATTTTTGTATTCAAATAAAGATAAATTAAGCCTGCACCATCTGGTGATTTTATTCTTCTGCTTTGAGCTTGCGCTGAACCACCACGCCTGCATGCGCAGCTAATCGATGTTGTAGCTTGCTACCCAAACCAGCCGCAGGCGTCCAACAGCCACCTTGTAGCTCATCCACATCTTTGGCCAGACACAGTCCGACCTGAGCCAGCATTTTTGCCGTCGAGCCGTAACCGGGATCGCGATCGCCTATGACTTGATACACCAGCTCTTGACCGTCACAGGTCACGCCATAGAAGCGCATATCGTACATGCCTGCTGTTTGTGCTTGTTCACTGGGACCCTCACCGGGTTTGGGCAAGAAGGTATTGGTCATCAATTTACGTAATGCGCCTACGGATGCCCCCAGCATAAAGGCGCCTAAGCCCAAGGTCATGCCCCAAGCTTGACCGCCAGACTTAGCGCGCATGGCCTCATCATAGCGAAAATCATCGCCATATTGATGCGCCAATAATGCATTGGTGCGATGTACGATACGCTCATTGATGGCGGCCATCACAAAGGGCATGATCCACATCTTGGTGTCTGGTTCGAACTGGGCTTTAGTATGGTTGGTTTGTCTAATGTGGTATGGGTGATCACTTGGGCAGAGTACGTATGGATTGACCAAGACTTTGCGCAGCGACTTGTCTTTGCCAACATCAGACATCACGTTGAGCATGCTGGCAACGGTGCCACCTGAGGCAGCGCCTTTGACTTTGTGCACGCGCATTTTGATGTGCTTAATCGGTTTGCCAGTACTGGCCAAGGCGTCTTGCTGCATAGCCCACACACCTAAGTCTGACGGAATAGAGTCAAACCCAGCAGTATGAATAATACGTGCGCCTGTCGATGTTGCCAGAGCTTCATATTTATCAAGCATTGCTTTAATCCACTGCGGCTCGCCGGTCAAGTCACAATAATCGGTGCCGGTGGTTGCGCATACTTTTACTAGTGTTTCCCCATACAGCGCATAAGGACCGACAGTGGTGATGATCACTTTGGCGTGCTTTGCCATCTCGGTTAGCGCCTGTTCATCTGCGCTATCAGCCACAAAGCACGTCAGTTGAGGTAATTGTAACTGGTCTTTTAAACGATTGAGTTTATCGAGAGAGCGGCCAGCAATGGCCCAAGTAAATGCTTCGCCATCATATTGAGCCAGGTATTTAGCCGTGATTTGGCCCACAAAACTGGTTGCGCCATATAAAATTACATCGTATTGAGTGCTCATAGCCTGCCTTATTTTTTATTGTGCGTATGTGTATTTTCGCAATTGTAATTATATCGTGTATATCGCGAATCTAACTTGTGAACTTACTTAAGTATTTCTACTCTTAAGAGATATGCAGACTCACAAGACATCATCATGGATACTACGGAATACACAGGCGCATCGTTTATTATTAACAAAACTAATTTAGCAGATGCACGCTGGGTTGAGCAACCGCCTATGTCTCTTGATACAGGGCTTAGTACGGGGCAAATTGCGTTAGCCGTTGATGGGGTAGGTTTATCAAGCAATAACATCACGTATGCGCTCACTGGTGATAGCGTTGGCTATTGGGACTTTTTTCCGCACGCAGAGGAAGGGTATGGCATCATGCCAGTGTGGGGCTTCGCTGATGTTGTGTCGTCCAAGCACGATGACATCAAAGTTGGGCAGCGCGTCTTTGGTTTTTTCCCAGCGGCGACGCATTGGGTAATGACCCCGAGCAAAGTCACCCGTGAAGGGTTTATCGATGTTCACCCCGGACGCAAAAGTAACGCGCCGGTCTATGACAGCTATTTATTTACCGCCGCAGACAAGGTGTATGATCCTGAGCGAGAGGTGTGGCAAGCCAATTTTCGTCCGCTGTTTTTGACTTCATTTGTATTGGCTGAATTTGTTGCAGCCCAGACCAAGCACCAGCGTACCACCGTGTTGCTCACTAGCGCATCTAGCAAAACCGCTTATGGCTGTGCATTTTTGCTAAATGCATTACCCAACGTGGAAGTCATCGGGTTAACCAGTGAGCACAATGTCGAATTTGTCCAAGATTTGGGCTGCTACGATGAGATTGTCGAGTACACAGATGTCCACAACATGCGCTATCGTAACCCGGTGTGGATCCTAGATTTTGCCGGCAATAAAGCGCTGTTACAAAACCTGCAAGAAATTTTAGATTCCTATCATCAACACACTGCGTTTATTGGCGTCACCGATGTCGCAGCGCAGCGCAACAAACCCAGTGGTAAGCTCAAAGGAAGCGTGTTTTTTGCGCCCGAGCACGTCAAGCAACTTACTCACTTGTTAGGCCGGGAGTTGTTTTTAGCCAAGTATTTTGACGCCTGGTATCGGGTTGCGGTGGCGCTCAATCCATTATTGGAACAGGTTGATGTGGATGGGCAGGAGGCATTTTTGCGTCAGTATCAAACGTTGCTAGCCGGTGATATCGACCCGCGTAAATTGCTCTGGTGCCATTTTAAATAATAAGCGGGCTAGTCTTTCCACCAATGGGTGCGGGCAAGCGGCAGACCGTTGTTTTTGAGCGCGTCCTTGAGTTTAATCCGGTCGTCTTTGTTGAGAAACTCACCAATACTGAGCTTATAGTTACCCAAACACATGTTGATGTCAGGTAAATGCCAATCGCGCTCTGTCTCTGTCACTTCGAAGCTGAGCTGGTCACGCTCATAGGTGCGGGCAACTTCACGGCGCATCACGCCTGACTCGATCAACACAAAGTCCTTGGTAATAGTGACCACCTGCTGATTAAACCCCTGACGACAAATGCGATACATAAAATATGCAAATAATCCCACCTCTAAACCGGCAAAGGGTAAAATCACCCAGGCTCCTACCAAGGACCAACCGATGGCAATGGTCATGACAATGACCACCATGATGCCAATGGCAAGCTTGGTCTCACGCCATGACGCCGATTGGTTGGGGCGCAGTTTGATAATAGTGCTGTCTGGGTGTTCGGTGATTTCTACCATACAAGTGTAACCATGATAAGTGTTTCAAATTGCGAATGGTAAGTGTGCAAAACTGGTCTAATACAATGTGCTCAGCGTATAATAACGATGGTTGATTACCACAAAAATAATAAAACGCGGATGACCTTATTGCCAATTTCTCTACTTAAAAAACGTATACTTACTTTATGTGTACTGTTGTTGTGTTTATTTGGTTTGCTCGTACAGCAAACTTCTCCTTGGCAGCTCGTGACTGACTATGTTGCTTTCATGCTGGTCGGGGGGGTTGGCGCGATTTTCGCCAATGCCACGGGGGCTGGTGGTGGAGTGGTGTTTGTGCCGTTGTTTAATCAGTTTGGCTTGACCCCGATGAACATAGTGGCAACGAGTTTCGCCATTCAGTGTTTTGGCATGGTAGCTGGCGCAATCAGCTGGCGTGACCAATATGTGAAGTCGCAGAAAAATGGACATTTACAGTCGATTTGGGCGTCATTGCCAGCCGTCTTATTGTATACCATACCGACCTCAATCGCGGGGATTTGGACGGTGCAGTACTCTGGTCTGATCAACCTTATCAATGGCTCCGACGATATGTTGCACTGGGTGTTTGGTTCCTTTTCAATATGTCTGGCGCTGGCGTTATTTATCACCATCCCGAAGATGAAACGTGCCGAGCAGGCCTTTGCATTAACCTCGGTTGATAAATGGGCACTGCCAGTGATTGCCTATCTCGGGGGCATGATCACGGCGTGGTTATCTGTAGGGGTCGGGGAGCTGGTTGCGGTGTATTTGATTTTGCGCAATGCCGCAGTGACCTTATCTATCGGTTGTGCGGTGATCCTCACGGCCTTTTCGGTGTGGTCCGGGGTGGGCTATTTTGTTTTACATGATTTTGTCTTGCAAGATGCTGTAAACATATCGCTTAGCTTAGATGAGTATAGCGCTATTGTTTATCCCATTGCGGCTTTTGCAGGGCTCGGCGCTATCATTGGCGGTACGATAGCCAAACACTTGGTGCTGTTGTTTAACCCCGTTCAGGTGAAACTGTTTTTTGCGACCTGGGTGCTAATTATGGGCGTGGCGAGTCTTCCTTTTGCCGTGTTCGTTCGATAATCTACATCTAGCAGTGTAATGTTTCTAAATGACAATGGTTGTTGCCTATTCTTCTCGAAATAATTACCAATTAGTGTGTTTTCAATTAGGTTGTTTGATGGCAATTTCAGGTTGAATAAGATAAAATTGTAATAACACAGGAGGCAATATAGATACCACGATTTCTAAGACAATCACTCAGAACAAGACCAAGTTTACGCCCAATATGGATAATTTTAAGGTCAGTTTAAGCTATGAGGGGCTGTCATTGAAAAAGAGCAGTAAAGGCAAGAGTATTGAGGAATTGAAGCGTAAACATGCTAGATAAATACGGGGTAGCACACGATAAATATTGCTACCTAACTCTGATGTTTTAGTTAACCTTTTAGGTATCCGAGATGCTGATGCTTTAAACGAAGCCGAAGCTGAATTTACTGCTGAACGCTATAGAACCTTCGAATCTTCCTCACTTTCCTTTTCTGAATTTTCATTCGAACATTTAAAGCACCTTCATTATCACTTGTTTCAAGATCTTTATGAATGGGCGGGTCAAACGCGAGATGTCGATATATCCAAAGACAATACTCGTTTTTGTACTTGGACACGAATTGAGCCGGAAGCAGACAAATTATTTCGTACTATTCCTGAAATAGCGGACTGCCAAGAGCATGACGAGCTAATTGAAAAGGTGGCATACTTATTTTGTGAGCTTAATTTGCTTCACCCATTTCGTGAAGGAAACGGCAGAGTGTTGCGATAATTTTTTATTGCTTTACTTAGAATAGTTCTCAGAGGGGAGGTTGAAACAATCACGCTTACGACATTTCAGATTTTTTTATTTACGTCTTGCCTTTATCTGCCGTGACGTCAGTAATCGGGTTTTTGCCCAGTTTTTTTAGTCTCTTGTGCTTTTTGTTTTTCAAATTCAGTTAAACTCGGTACGTCTTTTTCTTTGAGCACCTCTTGTGACTGTTTTTTGTACACGTCGTAGTCGGTATCGTAGCGCGCTAAACATTCATCTAATGCATTGCCGACGTACTTTTCATAGCACTGCGCTTGAAAATTTCGCTGCAAATCATTGTAAACGGCTCGTGAGGACCATCCCCCAAATACTGAAAAAAGGATGCCGGAAAATAGTGTTGCTA
>CAZLGJ010000039.1:0-21645 GCA_964559075.1 uncultured Glaciecola sp. | reverse complement strand
CGCCAAGAGTTAGTCACAGCTCGGAACACGCGCTCAGGGTGTGGCTTCATGATAGTCACGCGGCCATCGGTTGAGGTTAAGCCCGTGATCCCGTGACTAGAACCGTTTGGATTAGCCGGGTATGCTTCCGTCACCTGCCCGTAGTTATCGACGTAACGCAGTGCCACTCGCGCACTTTGTTCAAGCGTATCTAAGGCATCTTTTGATGCAAATTCTGCATGACCTTCACCATGTGATACCGCAATTGGCATACGCGAACCGACCATGTCAGTCAACAAAACAGATGGGCTCTCTTGTACTTCAACCATAGCAACACGTGCTTCAAATCGCGCTGACTGGTTCTGCACAAAATGCGGCCAGTGTTCAGTTCCCGGAATAATTGAATGTAAGTTAGATAACATCTGACAACCATTACACACACCTAAGGTAAAGGTATCAGGACGGGCAAAGAACGCACTAAACTGCGCTTTGGCATGGGCATTATACAAGATAGACTTGGCCCACCCCTCACCTGCACCCAATACATCGCCGTAAGAAAAACCACCGCACACAGCTAGGCCAACAAACTCTTCTAAACCACGACGCCCACTTAAAATATCAGACATGTGCACATCAATTGCCGTAAATCCGGCGCGGGTAAATGCTGCAGCCATTTCGTGATGAGAGTTGACCCCTTGCTCGCGTAATATTGCCACCTTAGGGGCATTATCACCTGCTTGCGCAATTAGCGATGCGCACACATCTTCGGCAACGTCATAAGTTAAGTGCGCATGTAAGCCCGGATCATCTGCTAGTGCTTTGCGCTGATGCTCCTCATCGGCACACACAGGGTTATCGCGTAAACGCTGAATGTGATGCGTGGTTTCAGCCCAAATTAAGCGCAGGCGATTGCGCGAATCTTGCCACACTGTTTCTGCGCCATGAGTGATGATGACTGCATCACCTGATACCGCTTGGCCGATGTTGGCCACACAATCTGTTAATGCATATTGGGCAAAGACCTGCTCAACCAGTTTAAGATTACTTTGTGAGACTTGAATCACTGCGCCAAGCTCTTCAGCAAACAGCGTCTCAAGCGCGTTTTGTGCAGTGCTACCGGCAATTGCCGCAAGGTCTACCTGTAGCCCACAGTGGCCTGCAAATGCCATTTCAAGTAAGGTAACTAACACGCCGCCATCAGATACATCGTGATAAGCCTGCACCAGGTCGCCTGCGTGCAGAGTCTGCATGGCGTCAAAGAAATGCTTAAGTGACGTGGCATCATCGACATCGGGCACTCTGTCACCTAAGGCGCCATAGACTTGCGCTAGACAGGATGCGCCAAGACGCTTTTGCCCTTTGCCCAAATCGATGTACAGCAGTACATTATCGTCTTGCGTATGCAGTTCTGGCGTGATGGTTTTGCGCACGTCTTGCACTGGTGCAAACGCCGTAATCACCAAAGACAACGGGGCTGTCACTGATTTTTCTTCATCACCTTCCTGCCAGCGCGTCTGCATCGACATAGAATCTTTGCCTACTGGTATAGTGACGCCAAGCGCAGGGCAAAGCTCTTCACCCACGGCTTTAACCGCTTCGTACAAACCGGCATCTTCACCAGGGTGTCCTGCTGCCGCCATCCAGTTTGCCGATAATTTAACGCGCTTCAGCTCGCCAATATAGGTTGCGCTCAGGTTAGTGAGTGATTCAGCGACAGCCAAGCGCGCGGCAGCTCCGTGATTAATCAAGGCCGCTGGCGTGCGCTCACCCATTGCCATGGCTTCACCGTAATAGGTATCAAATGCCGCAGCAGTTACCGCGACATCTGCCACTGGAATTTGCCATGGGCCGACCATTTGGTCGCGCACCACCGAGCCCGTTACCGAGCGATCGCCAATGGTGATCAAAAAGGTTTTTTCTGCAACGGTTGGCAAGCGCAACACCCGTTCAACCGCATCTGCAATGGTGATGTTGCTCGTATCAAATGCCGTTAACGCAGCACTTTGCGATTGCACATCGCGATGCATTTTAGGTGGCTTGCCTAACAACACATCCAGCGGCATATCAATGGGCTGATTATCAAAAGCGCTGTCGTTGAGGAGTAAGTGTTCTTCTAACGTCGCTTCACCGACCACGGCAAACGGCGCGCGCTCGCGTTCACAAATCTCGGTAAATAACGCTAAATTTTCTGGGGCTATCGATAATACGTAGCGCTCTTGAGATTCATTACACCAAATCTCCAGTGGTGCCATACCAGGTTCATCGTTGGGCACCGCGCGCAATTCAAACTTACCACCGCGGCCACCGTCGCTGACTAGCTCTGGTAGCGCGTTGGAGATACCGCCAGCGCCCACATCGTGAATAAATTGAATCGGGTTGTCTTTACCCAACTGCCAACATGCATCGATGACTTCCTGACAGCGACGTTCCATTTCTGGATTTTCACGCTGCACCGAAGCAAAGTCCAAATCTTCATTGGATTGCCCAGAGGCCATCGAAGAGGCGGCACCACCGCCAAGACCAATATTCATCGCAGGACCACCCAAAACAATCAGCTGCGCGCCGACAGTTATTTCGCTTTTTTGGGTATGTTCTTTGCGAATGTTGCCCAAACCACCGGCAATCATGATGGGCTTGTGATAACCGCGCACCTCTTCACCGTTGAAGCTCGTAACGCACTGCTCATAGGTACGAAAATAACCAAGCAAGTTAGGGCGACCAAATTCATTGTTAAATGCCGCACCGCCCAATGGGCCCTCTAACATGATATCCAACGCGGAGACGATGCGCGCGGGTTTGCCATACGGCACTTCCCACGGCTGAGTGAAGCCCGGGATCTGTAAATTGGATACTGAAAAACCGACCAAGCCAGCTTTGGGCTTGGAGCCAATACCGGTCGCGCCCTCATCGCGGATTTCACCACCAGAGCCGGTTGCAGCACCAGCGTATGGCGCAATCGCGGTTGGGTGATTGTGGGTCTCGACTTTCATTAAAATGTCGATACCTTCTTGGTGATAGCCATACGCCTTGCTGTGCGGATCGGGATAAAAACGTCCGGCAATATTGCCTTCCATCACGGCAGCGTTGTCTTTGTAAGCCGAGTGAACATAATCAGGCGTGACTTCAAAGGTGTTTTTGATCATCTTGAACAATGACTTGGGCTGAACCTGTCCGTCAATGGTCCAATCGGCATTGAAAATTTTGTGTCGACAGTGCTCGGAGTTTGCCTGGGCAAACATATATAACTCGATATCGTTCGGATTACGCCCTAAACGCGTAAAGTTATCGACTAGGTAGTCAATTTCATCATCTGCCAATGCTAAGCCAAAGTCGCGGTTGGCCGCCGCAAGCGCCTCTCTGCCACCTTGTAGGATATCTACCGAGGTAAAGGTGTCTGGTTGCTGCGTCACAAATAACTGCTGCGCATCACTGACATCAGCTAGCACGGCTTGCGTCATGCGGTCAAAACACAGCGCTTGAATCTGCGCAATCTGCTCATCGTTTAGCGCAATGCTCGTAGAAAAATAAAACTGATTGCCGCGTTCGATACGCTGCACCATTTCTAGCCCGCAGTTGTGCGCAATATCAGTCGCCTTAGAAGCCCAAGGTGAAATCGTCCCCATCCGCGGAACCACGACAAAACTGTGCGGTAGCTGACTAATGGTTTCGCGCTTTGGCCCATAGGTTAACAGCTTTTGCAGAACCTGCATTTGCTCGGTCTCTAACACGGCAGCAATGTCCACAAAATGAACGAATTGCGCTTGGATATCCAAGACTGGTAATGACAATGCATGGCATTGCGCAAGTAATTTTTGACGAGAGAAGTCGGTTAGAGAGGGACTACCGGGCAGAATTAGCATAATGGTTTTTCCGAACTGAAGAGCAAATTTGTGCAATTCCTTATTATAAAGCAAATTCTAGCGATGGTTAAATTGTTTACGCAAAGGCACAGATACGACTAATTTTTATGCAATATTTTTGTCGTTAATGTGCATGTCTTTGCCAAAAACTTTGGTATTATAGCGCCATGAAAATCAGTCTATTCATTACGCTAATTATTCAGCTGTTTTTGCTGCTATGTGCACAAAGCACTCATGCCAAAAACCTGCAAGCTGTTTTGCAAAGTAACACTCTCAGTGTTGGCACGCTGTATGGGGTGGAAGGTTATTATGTGCTAAATAATAATTCCGCCGGCTTTGAATATGAATTAGCAGCCCGCTTTGCTGCCTTCCTCGATGTCGAGCTAGAAGTTATTCCGTTCAAAGACCCCAAAGCGCTATTACAGGCACTGCAACAGGGCACCATTGATATTGGTGCAGCCCCCTTTCACTTTGCTCAAAGCGAACTAGAGCACCTCCAGTTTGGGCCCGTTTATCAGTACTATGATCAGGTACTAGTTACCGGTAACAAAAACGCCAATCCCCTGTTATTAGTTGAGCAATACAGTGAAGCGACTACGATACTGCGCCACCTAGACGAAGGTGATTTTGGTGAGTGGCAAACCACGCGTGATTATGACAGTGACGAACTGCTCAACATGCTCCTAACCCATGAGATTGGTTACACGGTCGCTAACTCCCTGAGCTTAAACCGTCTGCGTCTGCAGCACCCAGACCTGTTGCCGGTGAAGACGCTCTCTACAGATAACGAAAAACGCTGGCTGTTACCGCCTGATGCTGATGATGCCATGCTGGGGGTATTGTTGGAATTTTTTGGTGACGTGCAGGTCTCAGGTCAGCTTAAAGCCATACAAGAGGCATATTTTGCTCATGTGGAGCACATTGATTTTGTCGACACCAAAGCCTTTATCGAAGCGGTTGACACCACCTTACCAACCTATAAAGCTTGGTTTCAAGAATATGCAGGCGATTTGGACTGGCGCTTAGTAGCGGCTCTTGCCTACCAAGAAAGTCACTGGCAACACGATGCCGTCTCGGTAACTGGAGTGCGAGGCTTAATGATGCTGACGCGCAATACCGCCAGTGATTTAGGACTCACTAGCCGTACGGATCCCGAGCAAAGTATACGCGGAGGCAGTGCCTATATTGCGCAGTTAAAGCGCCGTTTGCCGGCTAGAATTGCCGAACCGGACCGCACTTTTATGGCACTTGCTGCCTACAATGTCGGATTAGGTCATCTCGAGGATGCTCGCGTGCTTACACAGCGTGCTGGACTTAATCCAGATCTATGGGTTGATGTTAAACAATATCTTCCGTTATTGCGCAAAAAACAATATTATACAAAAACTCGCTATGGATATGCCCATGGGGATGTCGCTGTCAAATATGTCGAAAACATTCGACGCTATTATGAGAGCTTGCGCTTTATTGATGAGAACGATGCGCTAGAGCAGGAAGCTAGTCGCGGTGAGAGCGATGCTATTGAAGATGTCACACAACTGTCACAGCAATAACATCTGACTGTCATCATAACCGCGATAATAAAACAGTATTATCAACAAGGGAAATATTATGAAACGTTCACGTTTCTTCAAATCTACTACCAATCAGTTTGTGTCATCGCGTCGGCGTCTGATGAAAAAGCGTCAGCACCAAAAATCCATGTATCGTCGCAAGCAGTTTATTCTGATGAATGTAATGCTTGAGCCGCTAGACGCGACGCTTGTTTAGCAGCCTTGTGCTGTTCGCGTCGTTTGCGAAAAAACGCAGATATCAAGGCACTAGCTGATTCACTTAGTACTCCCGCATCTACCTCGCATTTGTGGTTGAGTGAGCCATGCTGCAATAAATTCATAATGCTGCCTGCACAGCCGGTCTTGGGGTCGGTTGCAGCATACACCACGCGTTTGACGCGCGAGTGAACGATTGCGCCTGCGCACATTGCACAAGGTTCAAGCGTCACATATAAGGTCGCATCCACGAGTCGATAATTTTGCTGCTGCTGAGCGGCATCTTGTAGTGCTTGGATTTCGGCATGACCACAGGGATCGTTACTGATGATAGAGCGATTCCAGCCCTTACCTATTACTTGTCCATCGAGAACAACACACGCCCCAACCGGTACTTCACCAATAGATTCAGCGTGTTCAGCCAAGGCTAGCGCCTGCTGCATAAAAAATTCGTCGGTATTTGACATAAGCTCTCTTTACGAAATTAGCCATTTTTTGGGATATTTGACTACATTTACTATAGCATGTTTTCAAACATTATTTTTAAAGCTATGATTTTGTTAACAATTAATCTTGGCATACAGATTGATTGTTAACTAAACTGAAAAGTCTATTAAGGAGCTAATATGAATTTAACAGCAATTGCCATTGTCGCAATCATCTGTTGGTGTATCGTCTCAATCGTCGAAAGCTTTAAAAGTAAACAAAAACAAAAGGTCAGTGACGCGACCACAAAAAGCTTACAGGCAGATATTGCAGCCTTGCAACAGCGCATTGAAACACTAGAGAAAATCGTCACGGATGAAGAGTATGAACTCAAACGCAAATTCCGTGACCTAGATAACGACAACGTCGCCTAAATGGTTTACTGCTAGCGGCCATCGAGAAGTTTGCGCTCTGCCCGCTCAACACGCCTAGGGCGACCGGAGATGACGATAATATCATCTTCGAGCATGATGGTATCAATACTGGGCGAGAGCATTTCGTCCTTGCCTCGGCGAATGCTGTAAACCTTGACACTGTGTCGTTCAAAGTCACACTCGCGGATCGCACGGTGGTTGGCCCATGAGTTTTCAGAGATGGTCACCGCGTGCAGAAAGCGCAAGTTAGCTTCATTGCCCACACTGACCTCAGTGGTTTCACCAGGAAACACCCCGTGCATATGATTATAGTGCTGTTTGCGTTCATCCTGAATGCGCTTGAGGATCCGAGAAATTGGCACACCACAATAGTGATAGACCTGGGACACCAACATCAGGCTCCCCTCTTGTAGTTCAGGGACAACCTGACTCGCACCAGCTGCATAAAGCGTATCTAAATCGTAATCGCGCTTGGTACGTACGATGATCGGTAATTCAGGAAAGTACTGCCTAATTTTGTTGATACATTGCTGAGCTTTGACGGTCTCATCAAAGGTCAAGACGACCGCGCGAGCACGCTCAATACCTGCTGCTTGCAAAATACTCATATCACTCACATCCCCGTAAATGATAGATTCTGAACCTTGCAATGCCTCTTGCACCCGAATGGCGTCTATATCGATAGCAACATAGGGGATCTGCTCCATGGTAAGCATTTTTGCCGTGGACTGCCCCACCCGACCAAAACCAAGCAAGATAACGTGGTCGCTCATGGCTTGGTCTGCAATGCTAGTAGGCAAGGTTTGGGTCACTTGCGCTTGCTGCTGCGTAATCCGCTGTGCCCAACGATAACTGTGATTCACCAAGTACGGTGTCACCCCCATACTCAATACCCCAATTGATACGAGTACACCTGCAACCTCGGGAGCCAATAAAGATTGAGACACCGCCAGTGCTGCCAGCACAAAGCTAAACTCACCCATTTGGCAAAGCTTAAATGCAGCTGACCAAGCATCGGTTGGGTCGGTGCGGAACAGCCATGCACTGAGCCAAAACAACAGCACTTTTAGGCCAATCAAAGCCACAAGGCCCAAGGTGATCCAGTGGGCATTGGGCCAAATTAAATGCCACTCCAAACGCATGCCCACAGTGATAAAAAACAACCCCATCAAAATATCGCGAAATGGCCGAATATCCGCTTCAATTTGGAAGCGATATTGACTCTCGCTTAGCATCATGCCGGCCAAAAACGCCCCTAGGGCAAGTGACAGCCCCATCCCATAAGTCAATCCAGCAGCGCCGAGCGCCACAATTATCGTCGCCAATACAAATAATTCATCGGTGCGGGTACGCGCTACTTCGCGAAAAATCAGCGGCAACACCAGTTTGCCAAACCACAGCAATCCAGCAACAACTAGTACGCCCTTAGCAAGCGCCAGCATAATCGTTGTGGTAATAGAGACATCGCCGTTGCCGCCTAAAAGCGGAATAATGATCAAAAATGGTACTACCGCCAAGTCTTGAAACAGCAGCACAGCGACGGCTAATTGCGATCGCGGGGTATTAAGGATTTTCATCTCGCTAGTTTGTTTGATGACTATCGCCGTAGAAGATAACCCCACTATACCGCCAATGATAATCGCAGCAGCAGGTGCTAACCCCAACATATAAGCTACCCCAGCCACAACAAAGGTAGTCAACGTCATTTGCGCTAAGCCCACGCCAAAAACTAAATGGCGCATGGCAATCAATTTGGGTAAGGAAAACTCAAGACCGAGCGAAAATAACAAAAAGACAACCCCGACTTCTGCCAATAAGTGCATATTTTCACTGTGTGGGAACAACCCAAGGATGGATGGACCGGCAACAAAACCGGCCAGCAAATAAGCGAGGATAGGCGGAAGATTGATGCGTTTAAACCCCCAAACGCAAATCGCGGCCAGTACCATGAGGAATAACACTGAGACAAACTCAATGGGCATAGCGTTCCTTAATTATCCTTAATGTTTGAAAAGTACCTCTACACTATGCGTGTTTTGAGCATGTAATACAAGTGCAAAAAACGGTGTGACCACGGCCAATGGCTGTATATCGCTGCTGACAAGAAAGGCTGGCTGACGCTGCCATGGTGGGATAGACATGGCCTTGCACCACTGTTTTAACGGTTTGCTGTGTGCATAACCATGTGGCTTAATCCGTTCTGACAAGGTGATTTGCGCACAGCTTAACTCGCTTAATGCTTGCACTGAGGCTGGCACGGGTAACATCAGCCCCCCTTCATGCAGCAACAAAGCTTGATTTGGCACAGAATGATCCATTTGCGCTAAATGACGCAACTGAGGCTTTCCACTAACCGGAAATGCTAGCGGCTCAACTAACAGCTGCCCTTTGAACCGGCGAATACACCACTGCCCAAGCCGATAGTCAGCCTTAGCATCCTGCGGCGCATGACAAAGCTGCACAATATGAGTTAACTGGGCTTGTGAGCAGTTCAGCTGAAAATCACGCAATAGCCAATGACGTAAAATATGCGCCTGCCAGGGTTGCGGCTGCGCTAACCATGCAGCGATCGTAAACGAATGCTGGTCGACAGCGAGACATTGTTCTAGTCGTTCATCTAGCGCATCTAGTAATAAGGTTTTTTCTTCTGCCAGTGTTGCCAGCGAGCGGGCAATGCCCTCACCTGCATCAGGCCAACGCGTCAACATTGGCGCAATTATTTGGTGGCGCAAAAAGTTGCGTTCGAATGCTATATCTGAGTTACTAGGGTCATCGTGCCATGTCAGCGCATGCTGCAGAGCGTAGCGTTCAATATCCGCCTTGACAGCCCCTAGCATCGGTCGTAGCGCGATAAACTCGGTGTTGGCAATGCATATGTGCCGCTGTCTTTGCAGGCTCGTCACCCCATTGATGCCCGCACCGCGCTTAAGTTGCAACAACAGTGTTTCTAGTCCATCTTGCATGTGGTGGGCAAAACACACCACGGCACCTGTAGTGATGATATCGCTAATCGCCGCATAGCGGGCACTGCGCGCGTTATTTTCGAGATTGCCCTGCTCACTTACAGTGACATTTTGCGTCACAAAGGCAATACCGAGTGAATCGCAGAATTCTGCGCAAGCTGCCTGCCATGTGTCAGATTGGGCTTGGAGTTGATGATTAATATGGATCGCGGTGAACGGAATGTTGAGTTGATAAAGCGCATGCGCCAGCACGACAGAATCAACCCCGCCACTCAAGGCAAGATAAACGGGGCGTTGCGCTAACAAGCCCCGTTCAGTATCGGTCAGTTGGAGTAACTGCTCAGCAGTAACCAAAGGATAACAGCCGCTCATAGCGCTGCTCTTTAAGCTCGTCTAATGAGAGCGCTTGTAATTCGGCAAGCTGTTGCACAATAGTGGCTTTAAAATTGGCAGCCATTTGCGCATGGTCGCGGTGCGCGCCACCTAACGGTTCTTCAATAATGTGGTTAATCAAGCCTAACTCTTTGATCTGAGGAGCGCTAACACCCATGGCTTCTGCGGCAAGTGGGGCTTTATCAGCACTTTTCCACAAAATTGAAGCACAGCCTTCAGGTGAAATCACCGAGTATGTAGAGTATTGCAACATGTTGACGCGATCGCCAACCCCAATCGCCAAGGCACCGCCTGAACCGCCTTCACCGATGACAGTACAGATAATTGGTACATTCAGCTCGGCCATTTCTTTTAAGTTGCGCGCGATCGCTTCAGATTGTCCGCGCTCTTCAGCACCCACACCAGGATAGGCTCCAGGGGTGTCAATCATAGTGATGATTGGCAAATTAAAGCGTTCTGCCAACAGCATCAGGCGCAAAGCCTTGCGGTAGCCTTCGGGCTTGGGCATACCAAAATTGCGTTTGATTTTTTCGTGCGTATCACGGCCCTTTTGGTGGCCGATGATCATGACTGGCTGAGTATCTAACATCGCCAAGCCACCCACAATGGCTTTATCGTCAGCATAAGCGCGGTCACCTGCTAACTCATCAAACTCACTAAAAGCATGTTCGATATAATCAAAGGTGTAAGGACGCAAAGGGTGACGTGCAAGTTGAGAGATTTGCCACGCGCCTAGGCCGGAAAAGATTTTTTGGGTAAGAGAAACGTTTTTTTCTTGTAGTTTGGTGATCTCTTCTTCGATACCGCCTTCAAGTTGACCGTTTTGGTTAACTAGGCGTAATTCTTCTATTTTGGCTTCTAATTCAGCAATCGGTTGCTCAAAATCCAAAAATTGTAAACTCATTCTCTTTAAACCTTATAGTGCGAGATTGTGCGAGTATTAAAATAGCATCTGGACATTGTCTGTCCCTAGCAATTCGCGTAAATCATGTAATAGCTGATCACTGGGACTAATATACCAGTTTGCATCGGCTTTGACATCCACGGTAAAGTCCGAATTGGACAGCTGCATCAGCACCGGACACGTGCCTCCCACCGATTGACTCAGGATGTGTTGCAACTGAGTCACAGTGTCTGTAGCAATTGGTGTATCAAGCTGCAGTGCAATGGCGCGGATATATTGTTCACGCGCATCCACAATGTCGAGCATTTTTCTAGCGGTCATTGTATTACCGCCACTGTATTCATCAAAGCTGACCTGTCCCTGGACAAACAGCACTCGGTCTGTTTGTAACATGGCTTCGTACTCTTCAAAGGTGTCGGGAAACAGGCGCACATCAACCCGACCAGAACGGTCGTCCAACGTCACAATCCCCCAACGGCGGCCTTTTTTGTTGGTCATGACGCGCACACCCAACACTAGGCCTGCAATACTGGCCATGTTTTCTTTGCCCGTAGGTTTGAGATCATTAATCTTATTACTGGTGTACTTAGGCACCTCAGGCAGATACATATTGATGGGGTGACCGGTCAAATACAAACCAAGTGTATCTTTTTCACCGGCTAGCCAGACTTTTTCGGACCAGCGCGGCACTTTGGCAAAGCTTTGTTCTGCTTCCTCAGCTCCGGTTAACAGGCCAAACATATCTGTTTGGCCGAAACTCTCAGCACGCGCATGCTGATTAGCCGCTTCAAGCGCATCGCTCAACGACGCCATAATGGCTGCTCTGTGCGGGCCTAAATTGTCCATGGCGCCAGCGAGCACCAGTTTTTCTAAGACGCGCTTATTGAGTTTTTTGGTGTCGATTTTGGCACAAAAATCAAACAAGTCGCTAAAGGCGCCGCGATCTTCGCGGGCGGCAATAATGGCATCAATGGGGCCTTCTCCGACGCCTTTAATTGCGCCAATCCCATAGACAATTTGCCCATCGCCATTAACGGTAAATTTGTACTGCCCGGTATTGACATCAGGCGGCAGAATATCAATGCCCATATTTTGGCATTCATCGACCAAGGTCACGATTTTGTCGGTGTTATCCATATCTGCCGACATTACGGCAGCCATAAAATACGCCGGATAGTGCTGTTTGAGCCACAGGGTTTGATAAGACACTAGCGCATAGGCGGCGGAGTGAGATTTATTAAAGCCATAACCGGCAAATTTTTCTACCAGATCAAAAATCTTCATCGCCAAATCAGGGTCGATGTTGTTGTCTTTGGATCCTTGCGCAAACACTGAGCGCTGCTTTTCCATCTCTTCGGGCTTTTTCTTACCCATGGCGCGGCGCAATAAATCCGCACCGCCGAGTGAATACCCGGCCATGACCTGCGCAATCTGCATGACCTGTTCTTGGTACAGGATGATCCCGTAGGTCGGCTCTAGAATCTCTTTAAGGCACTCGTGCTGATAATTTTCGTCAGGGTAAGAAATGGCCTCGCGACCGTGTTTACGGTCAATGAAGTTATCTACCATGCCCGACTGCAGTGGACCAGGTCGAAACAGCGCTACCAGTGCAATAATATCTTCAAAGCAGTCTGGCTGCAGACGGTTGATGAGGTCTTTCATCCCGCGGGATTCGAGCTGAAACACGGCCGTCGTTTGCGCGGCTTGCAATAAATCGAAACTGGCTTGATCATCTAGCGGGATTTGCGTGATGTCAATCTCCTCGCCAGTGCCAGCCTTGATCATATCAATGGCCCATTGAATGATAGTTAAGGTGCGCAAGCCCAAGAAGTCAAACTTAACTAGCCCGGCTTCTTCCACGTCGTTTTTGTCAAACTGAGTGACTGGATTTTTGCCTTCATCATCACAATACAGCGCCGCAAAATCAGTAATTTGAGTCGGAGCGATCACCACCCCACCGGCGTGTTTACCCGCATTACGCGTTACGCCTTCAAGGATCCGCGCCATGCGCAGCAGTTCTTTGACCTCCGGATCACTACTTTCTAACTCAACCAGTCGCGCCTCTACATCAAACGCTTTGGCTAAGGTCATACCTGGATCGCCAGGGATCAGTTTGGAAATGCGATCGACAAACCCATAAGGGTGACCTAAAACACGGCCCACATCACGCACTACGGCTTTAGCAGCCATAGTACCAAAGGTAATAATTTGCGAGACCGCATCACGCCCGTACAACTCAGCAACGTGATCAATGACCTCATCGCGCCTGTCCATACAAAAATCGATATCAAAATCAGGCATCGATACCCGCTCGGGGTTCAAGAATCGCTCAAAGAGTAAATCAAATTCTAGCGGGTCAAGATCGGTAATATCCAGCGCATAAGCAACCAGTGAACCCGCGCCAGAGCCGCGCCCTGGACCAACGGGAATACCGTTGTCTTTCGACCACTGAATAAACTCCATGACGATCAGGAAGTAGCCAGGAAAGCCCATCTGATTGACCACATCAAGCTCTATTTTGAGGCGCTCATCATACTCTGGTCGCTTTGCTTCGCGCTCTTGCAGATCGGGGAAAATTTTGGCTAGGCGTCGCTCTAAGCCTTCCTCAGATACCTTGACCAAATAGTCTTCAATACTCAAATCCCCTGTCGGGAAATTTGGTAAGAAGTAAGTACCCAACTGTACGGTCACATTACAGCGCTGGGCAATTTCGACTGTGTTGTGGATAGCCTCCGGAATATCTTCAAACAGGGCAAGCATTTCGTCGCTGCTGCGAAAATACTGTTTGGGCGAGTATTTTTTGGGTCGGCGGTTGTCCTCTAACGTATAGCCATCGTGGATACACACGCGAATTTCATGCGCATCAAAGTCGGCCTCGTGCAAAAACACGACCTCATTGGTTGCTACCACAGGTAAATCATTGTCACTGGCCCAATCAACGGCTGCTTGAATATATTGCGCCTCATTGGGACGCTCAGTGCGCTGCAGTTCAATGTAAAAGCGATCCGGAAAATGGGTTTGATAAAAATCGGTGATAGCTTGCGCCGCAGGAGTTTTGTTTTTTAACAAAGCGCGGCCTAACTCACCTTCTAGCGCACCAGAGAGCACCAACACACCCTGTTGATGTTCACTCAACCAGTCACTGTCAATGACAGCACGACCTTGCAGATGACCGCGTTGATAAGCTTTAGACACCAGTATCGTGATGTTTTTGTAGCCATCATTATCCATCGCCAATAACGTTAAGCGACATATATCGTCTGGCCACAGGTGACTTTTTACCCACACATCGACACCGACGATGGGTTTGATCCCAGCACCATGCGCACCAGCGTAAAACTTCACTAAGCCGCAAAAGTTCATTTGGTCGGTAATGGCAATGGCCGGCATTTGAGCATCCGCACACGCGCCTAAGATGGGTTTGACCTTGGCCAGACCATCCATCATCGAAAAATCACTGTGAACTCGTAGGTGTACAAATTGCGCGTCCATGAAAGCCTTGATCGTTGAATGCTGTGGGGTTGATAGGTATCGCTTTAGTGTATCAAATTTTTACTAGTGTGCTTAATCATTTGTTAGATTAGTCAAAATTTGAGCGATGGGTTTAAAGCTTTTGCGATACATGGGTAACACCGGTAATTCGGCCAATTTAGCAAGGTGTGCCTTAGTGGGGTAGCCCTTATGCTGTGCAAATCCATATTCGGGAAACTGTTCGTGCAGCAAAACCATATCGCGATCCCGTTCCACCTTGGCCAAAATAGACGCCGCGCTGATACAGGCCACTTTGCCATCGCCTTTGACAATGGCTTCAGCAGCATAGCGCCACTGAGGTAACCGATTACCGTCGACCTGTACAAAATCAGGTTGAATGGAGAGACCTTCAACCGCACGAGTCATCGCCAGCATGGTCGCTTGCAGGATATTCAATTCGTCAATTTCATCTGGCGTTGCCCGACCAAAGGCCCAAGCCAGCGCATGGGATTTGATTTGTGGGTAGAGCGCAAGGCGCTTTTTTTCGCTGATCGCTTTGGAGTCGGCTAATGCCGAGATAGGCTTGGCAGGATCTAAAATCACCGCCGCGGTGACAACATCCCCTACTAAGGGGCCGCGTCCAACTTCATCTACCCCAGCTATTAACATGCTTGCCCCAACATCTGTATCACTACTTTTGTGGCTTGTTGACTGGCGTTACGCTGCAGCTGTTGATGGATCTCGACAAAGCGCTGCTGTTGATAGCAAATGTGTTGCGCACTTGCGGGTGTCATGGTCGAACCCTGCACTGTTGGCGTATAAGAATGCGGTAATGGCGTTGTGGTCAATATCGACATCATATAGTCTGCCATGACTTGCGGCTTAACGTCCTCTTGTAACAGTTCAGGTAGCAACGCCTCGTTTGCCAAAATATTGGGCAGTGAAAAGTACTTCGGCTGGTACAAACGCTTCATCATCCAATAGGTCAATGCGGACATTTTATAAGCGCTGAGCATCGGCTTTTTGCACAGCATTGCTTCAAGTGTAGCAGTGCCTGAGGTCAACAACACAAAATCTGAGGCAATCATCACTTGTCTGGGATCAGTGCGGGTGATCAATACATCATCGCCGAACTCAGATGATGCGCAGAGCGCGCGGATCTGGGTTTCTCTGGCGTCATTCACCGCCGGAATAATCGCTTGCAGACTTGGTAGTTGAGCCTTTACAGTCGCGAAGGTTTGCATAAATAGCGGCAGCATCTGCGCAATCTCGGATGCTCTAGAGCCCGGCAATAACGCAACGACCGGATGGTTATCAGTTACCCCAACTTCCTGACGGGCATGCGCTTGGTCTGGCTGCAGCAACACTTCATCCGCCATGGGGTGTCCCACAAACGTATAGTCTAGCTGGTGCTTGTAATAGACCTCAGCTTCAAATGGAAATAACCCCAGCACGTGATCGACACTGGCTTTGATTTTGTGAATACGCTTTTCGCGCCATGCCCACACAGTAGGGCTAACATAATGAAGAGTTGGAATATGATGTGACTTGGCAAATTTGGCGACGGGCAGATTAAAATCTGGCGCATCAACACCGATGTAGAGATCAGGCTGCCACGCTAAAATGCGCTGTTTGAGCTGTTTGCGGATCTGTAACAGTCGCGGTAAGTGCTTGAGCACCTCAACTAGCCCCATCACCGACAGCTCATGCATATCGAACCACGAGGTCATGCCTTGTGCTTGGCATAGCTCGCCGCCGATACCTGCTACCTCAGCTTGGGGATATTGCGCCTGAAGCTCAGCTAACAAGCGCGAAGCAAGCATGTCGCCAGAAGGCTCAGCACAGACCAGTACGATCCGCTTGGGCGCTGTCACTAGCGAATAATGCCGCGATTGGGTTGACTGAGAAAGTCCACCATAATGTTCAGCTCTGGGCAATCAATGGCCAGCGCTTTGATCGCATCAAGTGCTTCACTGATAGTGTTATTTTGGCGATATAACGCCTTATAAGCACGCTTGATGTTGAGGATGGCATCTGCAGAAAAGCCACGGCGTTTGAGGCCTTCAGCATTGATAGTCTGCGGAATATGTTTAAGACCATTGACCATCACGTATGGTGGCACATCACGCAAGATTACGGCGCCACCACCAGTAAACGCATGCGAGCCGATATGGCAAAACTGATGCACGGCGGTCATGCCGCCTAGAATAACAAAATCACCGATGTGTACGTGCCCTGCCACCGTCGCGTTATTAGCAAAGATATTGTTATCGCCGACCATACAATCATGAGCCAGGTGCGTATTTACCATAAGTAAATTATTTGAGCCAATCTGGGTCAGGCAATTATCTTGTGTGGTGCCACGATGGATGGTGCAAGACTCGCGAAAGACGTTATTGTCCCCAATCACTAAACGGGTCGGTTCGCCCGCGTATTTTTTGTCCTGGCAGTCTTCGCCAATCGAACAAAATTGATAAAACGTATTGTTTTGTCCGATAGTGGTATCGCGTTTGACCACCACATGTGAGGTCAGGACACAGTTGTCACCGATGGTGACGTTTTCACCAACAATACAGTAGGGACCGATGGTGACATTTTGCCCCAGTACGGCTGAGGCATCGACAATCGCAGTTGGATGGATCACGTATTTATAATTCTCTCATTGCACACATAAAATCAGAACTACATACGACTTCACCGTCAACTGATGCAGTTCCCGTGAATTTCCATATCCCACGACGCTCTTTGATAAGCTGTACAGATAGATCAAGACGATCTCCTGGCACGACGGGCTTTTTAAATCTAGCATTATCAACCCCGGCAAACAAGTACAGTTTACTAGTATCCGCTTCGCTCTTAAAACCTAGGATCCCTGCAGCTTGCGCTAGCGCTTCTAAAATAAGCACCCCTGGGAAAATTGGCTGGCCTGGAAAATGACCAGTAAAGCAAGGTTCATTAAAAGAAATGTTTTTATAGGCTTCAATTGAGGCGCCTAATTCGTAATTCGTAACGCGGTCTACCAATAAAAATGGGTATCTATGTGGTAGTAAATCCATAATTTCACGAATTTCAATCGTGTTTAGTTCATTAGCCAAAACAGCTCTCCGAGGCAATTAATGGGGGCAAAGATACAGGGAAATGAGGTAAAAACAAATCAGACCAAGTGCCTAGGACACTTGGTCTGAGAATTTTGAGGTAGATAGAAGCTTATTGTGCCTTGCTAACGCGGTCGATTACTTGCTGTGAAATGTCTAGTTCAGGCTTGGCAAATACAGCAGAGTTGGCGTTTAGCACTACGTCAAACTTCTCGGCAGCTGCAATGGCATCAATCGCTTGCTTCACTAAACCCAATAGCTTAGTTTGCTCTTGGTTTTGACGCGCCTGTACCTGCTGCTGCAAAGGACCGGCTTTTTGTTGTAATTCTGTACGGATCGCGATGATTTTTTCTTCTAGTGATTTTTTCTCAGCTTCAGACATTGTTGGGCCGTCGCGACGTAATTTTTCAACGTTAAACTCACCGTCGCTTTTTAGCTGTTCTAATGCGGCAAACTGCGGTTGAAACTCTTCGTTGATTTGTTGCACAACCGCTTGGGTTTGCGGCAATGACTGCAACACACCTTGTACGTCGACAAAGGCAATTTTCTGTGCCATGGCACTAGATGCAAAAAGTGCTGCAACGAGTAAAGTTGCTTTAAGCATAGATTGTGTAAAATGTTTCAAAAGATACTCCTAGTAAATTTTTAAAAATAAAATTAAAAAGTCTGTCCGATATTAAAAGTAAAGAATTTGGCGTCATCGCCCTCACGTTCTTTTAAAGCACGTGAGAAACTAAAGACCAAGGGGCCCATTGGCGAGATCCACTGTACAGATAAACCCGCTGAACTACGATATTGCTTCCAATCACTATAGTCGGCAATTGGATCACTGTTACTACTCACTCGCAAATCTTCATAGGCACTGTAATCAAACTCAGTATCCCAAACGTTGCCCACATCAAAGAACAAGCTGGTGCGCACTGAGCGGTCAAATTCGGTTTCGTCAAATGGCGTGGGTACAATTAACTCAATACCTGCCAATGCCATCGCATTACCGCCAAGGCTGCGACGCGATATCAACAAGGTATCGTTGGCCGGATCGGTTGGGATACGCGTGCCGTTTGGACCGGTAATAAAATTCTCAGGGAATCGCTGTACCCCACGAGGACCTACAGTGTTGTTTTCAAAACCGCGCAGGGTATCCGAGCCACCCGCGGTAAAGTTTTGGGTAAACGGTAAAATCTGTTCAACGCCATTCACGTCGCCATAGCCGTTACCATACCCCAAACGCGCTCGGGCTAACAAGGTCCAACGCTGATTGCGCGAAAGAGGGAAATAGAACTTAGTATCTATGGTCGACTTAAAGTATTTGACGTCCGAGTTAGGTGTTGTCACGCTGATAGACGCGCGCTGTTGCGAACCGTCAGATGGGAACATACCGCGATTGAGCGTATTGCGCAACCACGACACCGAGGCCTGAACACTGTCGTATTTGATTGATGCGTCTGGGTTTTCAGCGTCGATAAACTGTGAATAAAAGCGATCCGTTTGCTCATAGCTAGAACGGTTAAACAACTCAGTGTTGGAGTATGTTAGGCCAAAGTTAATGCGATTCACCGCATTGATCGGATAGCCTAAATTAGCGCCAATAGCAAACTGCTTAGAGTTATAGCTAACGACGTTAAAGTCACTGCCATCAAACTCTGAATACGAAATTGATCCACCCAGAGAAATACCATCGATAGTAAAGAACGGGTCTGTATAATTCAGTGAAACCGATTGCTGATAGGACACAGTATTGAGGTTGATACCAACGCGCTTACCCGTGCCCAAGAAGTTATCCTGCTGAATACCCGCCTGTAAACTGAGCTTAGTCCGGTCACCGTAACCGATACCGGCATTGAATGACCCCGCTGGTTGCTCTTTGACCGAAAAGTTGACGTCAACTTGGTCTTCTTGGCCTGGTAAACGCACAGTATCAAACTCGACTTCTTCCATATAAGTCAAACGCGATAGCTGGCTTTTGGATACTTCAAGTGATTGATTCGATAACCACGCCCCTTCCATTTGAGTGACGTTTTGGCGCAGTACTTCATCGGCAGTCACATAGTTACCTGCAAAATTAATACGGCGCACGTAGATACGTTTACCTGGATCAACTGAAACGGTTAGTTTCACGGTGTTATCGTCGTCGTTGATCTCTGGGATAGTGGTGACGTTCGGATAGGCATAGCCAAATCTGCCTAAAAACTTGCTAACAAACTCTTCAGCAAAGGTCACCTGCGCTTGGTTGTACAAAATATCTTTGCGCAGTGGTAAAAAAGCGCGTAAATATTCTTCTTGGCCTACCAAGTCCCCGATAATATCGACTTCAGATACGGTGTACTGTTTGCCTTCGGTCACGTTCAGCGTGATATAAATGCCATCCTTTTCAGGCGTCATTGATACTTGAGTAGAATCAATATTAAAACGCAAATAGCCGCGATCCATGTAGTAGCTCGAAATGGCTTCCATATCGCTAGATAGCGTTTGTTGCTGATAACGCGTCTCCGCCATGAAGTTCCACCATGGCGCACCAAACTGTAGCTCCATTTGGTCGAATAGCTCAGCATCTGAGAATATTTCATTACCGACGATGTTGATTTGTTGGATTGGCGCCGCATCGCCTTCTTCAAACAAAATCTTCAAATCGACGCGATTACGCGGCAAAGGAGTAATAATCGCAGTAACGTCCGCAGTGTATTTACCA
Source organism: uncultured Glaciecola sp. (assembly GCA_964559075.1). Lineage (GTDB taxonomy): Bacteria > Pseudomonadota > Gammaproteobacteria > Enterobacterales > Alteromonadaceae > Opacimonas. The sequence goes on along the minus strand of CAZLGJ010000039.1, from coordinate 1,662 downwards.
ATGCTGTAATAAAAATCTTTTAAGCCATTTTCAATAGAAGAAAGCACGGTTTTGTCGAGTGGTTCACCCACAATAATATTGGAGCCTTGCAGGCTTTCTTGAAGCTGTTCGTCTTTGATATCGTCATTGCCTTCAAAAATAATATTGGCAATCGTTGGGCGCTCCTTGACGACGATGAGTAAAGTATTGCCATCGCGTAAGACTTCGATGTTTTCAAAGTGAGTTGATGAATATAGCGAGCGAATTAGCTGAGTCACGCGAAAATCAGTGACGCGGTCGCCGACCTGCAAAGGAACATAAGTCAATGCAGCACCAAGGGCTACGCGCTGTAAACCTTGGATACGGATATCATCAATAACGAATTCATTGCTCGATTGTGCATGGGCTGTTAAAGAGAAAAAGAGCACCAAACATGCACTAAAAAAATGTCTACACTTCATTAACTGTTATTCTTCCTAGACGAATTATTGTTATTGTATGGAATTGCGCAGTTAAGCGCAAAATTATGTCAATCGCGTGATGTCATTCACGATCGCAATCGCCATTATTGTAAAAATTATCGCCGCTCCCACGCGCAAACACTTTTCTTGTGTTTCCTCGGAAAGTGGCTTGCCACGGATACCTTCGATAGCAAAGAACAATAAATGCCCACCATCAAGCATAGGCAGTGGGAGCAAATTTATGATCCCTAAATTCACGCTAATCAGTGCCAGAAAGCTTAAAAAATACACAAAGCCAACACTCGCACTCGCACCCGCGCCTTGCGCAATCCCTACCGGACCACTCAAGGATTCAATCGCGACATCACCCGTAAACAGTTTGCCCAACATGGCGAAACTCAATGATATCAATCGTCCGGTGCGGTCGATACCTGCACCAATCGCGTCAAACAGCCCATATTGCTTGGTAAGCACGTAATCCTCTCGGGCACCGTCAAGGGTCGGCGCAACCCCAAGCATACCTTGTAACCCAGCAGGCGTTTGCCGCGCACCCAATGTCACCGGAAGCTCATATTGGACGTCATTACGCAGTATGGTAACGTTGATTTCGGCATTGGGTCTAGCCTTGATGTACGCAACTGTTTGTTCCCAATTCTCCAGAAGAGTTCCATCTATTTTGAGAAGTGTGTCACCTTTTTGCATACCAGCACGCTGTGCCGCTGAATCAGGCGCAACATCTGCGATGATATTGGTAATTTTGGGTTGTGCCGGCACTAGGCCAAATAGCGTGATGGGAAAGGTCTCTGCGTCATCCAAGCGCCAGTTGGATAAAGCCACGTCATACGTGCGTTCACGGCGGTCTTCAAGGACCGTCATGCGCAAAGATGGATGCCCAATAGTGGCAATTAACTCATAGTTAACCGCCTCCCAATCATCCGTCCGATGACCGTTGATGCTGGTAATTTGTCCACCTACAGGCAGGTTCGCTTGAGCGGCGATGGTATTGGGCAAAACATCACCAATTTTGGGCTTAAGTACACTCACCCCGATCATAAACATCATGGCAAGTGCCACAATTGCGAATAAAAAATTAACAATGGGGCCCGCCGCCACTATTGCCATGCGTTGCCACAGTGGTTTGAAGTTAAACGCGAGATGACGCTCATCAGAGGCAACGTGATCGGCCCTTGCATCGAGCATTTTGACATAGCCGCCTAAGGGG